>JAFAHO010000026.1 GCA_019237205.1 Hyphomicrobiales bacterium | reverse complement strand
AAATATGGCAAGGGCAAACACCCCGCGCGTTTGAATTTCGCTGATTGCCTCTCCTACGCGTGCGCCAAAGCCGCCGGGGCGCGGCTTCTGTTCAAGGGCGAGGATTTCGCAAAGACGGACGTGAACGACTCATGATTGGAAGCTTCGAGGAAACCTCCGCCGGGACGACGCCTCAGCCCGCGCTTCCCATCGGCCCCCCGGTCGAGGCGCATTCCGCGCGGCGGCCGGAGCGGGTCACGCTCAATGGCCGGTGGATCACGCTCGCGCCGCTCGACGCGGAAAAGCACGCTGAGGCGCTTTACGCCGCCTCCCACGGCGAGGGGCGCGACGGCGTCTGGACCTATCTCTTCAACGGGCCGTTCGAGAACCTTTCCGAATTCGCCGCCGACGTCGAACTCAAGGGGCGAGCCGTCGATCCGCACTATTTCGCTGTCCTCGACAACGCCTCGGGCCGCGCGGTCGGCTACCAGAGCCTGATGCGCATCGACCCGCCCAATCGCGTGATCGAGGTCGGCGGCATCATGTATGCGCAGACGATGCAGCGGACGCCCGGCGGAACGGAGGCGCAGTATCTCTTCGCCCGATACGTCTTCGACGATCTCGGCTACCGCCGCTACGAATGGAAATGCAACAACCTCAACGCGCTATCGAAGCGCGCGGCCAAGCGCTTCGGCTTCACTTTCGAGGGCGTCTTCCGCCAGCATATGATCGTGAAGGGCCGCAATCGCGACACCGCCTGGTTCGCGATGCTCGACAGCGAGTGGCCAGCGCGGAAGGCGGCCTATGAGCGCTGGCTCTCGCCCCAAAATTTCGACGGCCAAGGGCGCCAGAAGACGGCGCTTTCCGAACTCATGCCGAAGGCTGGCTCATGACTCCGACCATCGCCGAGAAGCGTCGCCGCTTCGCTGAACTGCACCAGGCGCCGGGCTGCTTCATCATGCCCAATCCGTTCGACCTCGGCTCGGCGAAATATCTCGCCTCGCTCGGGTTTCCTGCGCTCGCGACAACGAGCGCCGGGATGGCGTTTGCGGCGGGGCGGCCGGACGGCGGGGTCGATCGCGCCTATGCGCTGAGCCACATTCGCGACCTTGCCGCTGCGACCGATCTCCCGCTCAACGCGGATTTCGAGGCCGGCTTCGCGAGCGACGCCGAGGGCGTCTACGAAAGCGCGAGGCTTTGCGTCGGCGCCGGCGTCTCCGGTTTCTCGATCGAGGATTATACCGGCGACCGCAACGCGCCGCTTTACGCTTTGAGCGAGGCGGTCGAGCGGCTTCGCGCCGCGCGCGCCGCTATTAACGCGAGCGGCGAGAAGGTGCTGCTCACGGCGCGCAGCGAGGCGATCCTGCGTCAGGCCGGCGGGCTTCCCGAGGCGCTGCGCCGCCTCGCCGCTTATGCGGAAGCCGGCGCCGACGTTCTCTACGCGCCGCTCGTGAGAACGCCTGAAGAAATCGCCGAGGTCGTGCGCGTCGCCGGAAATCTGCCGGTCAACGTGCTCGTCGGCTGGCCAGGATTGACCCGTCGCCAGCTCGAGGACCTCGGCGTCAAGCGCATCTCGACCGGGGGCGCGCTCGCCTCCGCGGCCTGGGGCGGCCTGATGCGCGCGGCGAAAGACATCGCAGAGAACGGCCGCTTCGACGCCCTCGCCGGGCTCCCCTCGCGCAAGGAGATCGAAGGGGCGTTCGGCGCTAATAGGTAGTTGCGCCCGGCATCAATCATTATTTTTGTCCGACGGAACTTGCTCAGCGTTTTAGAGATCCTTGACCAGCCGTAGAGCGTCATAGATCGCCGCATGTGTGTTACGCGCGGCGACCGCGTCGCCGATCCGGAAGAGCTGAAACTTGCCCTCCTTTTGAGAAGCCGCTAGACAGCACTGCATAAAGATCCTCACCAGCGCTGGTCAGCGCAACACCCGTTCTGAGCCGGACGAAGAGCGGCACCCAAGCTCATCTTCGATCGCCCGGATCTGCTTGCTGACGGCGGCCGGCGTAACATTGAGTTCTCCGGCCGCGAGCTTGAAAGAGAGACGACGGGCTGAAGCCTCAAAAATCGCAAGCGAGGTCAAGGAGGGGAGATCGTAGTACCGGCGAACCATTTGGATCGGTTCCTCATCGCAAAGAGGTCCAACTGGGCGGCGCTTTTGTCAACCGACGCTTGAGATTTTTGCATTAGGACGTTCGGCGCGCTTCAACCAATCTCCTCAACTGCGTGGCCCTAGCCGAAATAGCAGCGGTTACACCCGGAGGCCGGCGTGAGCATCGAGGAGCGGACGACCCGAAGGGGCGGGCGGGATACACGCCGAAGGCTACGGATGGCGCCCAAGGTCGACATGCTTCCGACGCTGAAGCGCGGACTGCCGGTCGTCGAGCCAATGGACGCGGATCAAGAGGAGCGGATTCACGAGGCGTCACTAAGCATCTTGGAGGATGTCGGCGTCGTTTTCCGCGATCCCATTGCTCTCGCCGACTGGAAAAAAGCAGGCGCCGACATTCGGCGGAAAGAGTTCACCTCGATCGTGGCCTGGTCATGGACCTAATTGGGTCCATCCCCTCGCATATTACCTACCGCGCTCGAAATCCGAGCAAGAATGTCGAACTCGGAGGGCCACACGCTATTTTCGTCCCGATGACCGGGGCGCCCTATCCACGCGACCTATGTTCGGCGCGCCCCCACGTTAGCCGACTTGGGAACTTTTCATAAGCTCGCTCATATAATGCCGGCTCTCCATTCGTCGGCGCACCACATCGTCGAGCCGATGGATATTGTGGTGGCGCATCGTCATCTTTACATAACTTACTCTTCTATGAAGTATTCCGACAAGACGTTTATGGGGATGACCACCTCACCGAAGAACGCCGAAGACGTGCTTGACATGTGCGCTATTCTCTTCGGTGCAGAATTTCTGGAAGACCATGCCGTAACCACCGGCAACTGCAACGGCAATTCTCCGCTCGTCTGGGACCAGGTGATGCTCGGCGCGATGCGAGCCTTCTGCCGGCGAAACCAGCCGGTCGTCTGCTCGCCATTCGTCCTAGGGAGCGCGAACACGCCGGCTTCGACGGCGCGCGGTCGCCCAGGACCGGGGGCTAAGTTGGAGACCGGCCGCTCCGTTTGATAGACGGAGCGAATGATGACGAAGAAGACGAGACGACGGATAGACGCCGGGCTGAAGGCGAAGATTGCGCTGGAGGCGCTGCGGGAGCAGGCGACGGTGACGGACCTTGCTCAGCGCTACGAGGTCCATCCCAACCAGATTTACGCCTGGAAGAAGCAGCTTCAGGATCAGGCGGCGCGCGCGTTCGATCCCGGCGTCGGGCGGGACTCGGACACGGCGCATGAGCGGGAGATCGAGCGGCTTCACGCCAAGATCGGCCAGCTCACGGTCGAGCGGGATTTTTTAGCTCGGAGGTCCGAAAGATGAGCACTCCGGACCGCAGAGCGATGCTCGACCGCGCAGACGAGGCGCTGTCGGTTCGGCGACAATGCGCGCTTCTGAGCGTGGCGCGCTCGGGCGTCTACCGGGGGCGCAAACCGGCCAACGACAACGACGCGGCGCTGATGCGCCGGATCGACGAGATGTTCACCGCTTGGCCGTTTCTCGGCTCGCGCCGGATGACGGCGATCCTGCGCGCCGAGGGCGTCAACGTGAACCGCAAGCGCGTGCAGCGGCTGATGCGCCTGATGGGGATCGCGGCGCTCGGGCCGAAGCCGAAAACGACCAAGCCCGCGCCCGGCCACAAGATCTACCCCTATCTCCTGCGCGGCGTGACGATCGAGCGGGCGAACCACGTCTGGGCGGCCGACATCACCTACATCCCGATCGGGCGTGGCTTTCTCTATCTCGTGGCGATCATCGACTGGGCGTCTCGCGCGGTGCTGGCGTGGCGGCTGTCGAACACGATGGACGTCTCGTTCTGCCTGTCGGCGCTCGTGGAGGCGCTGGCGAGGTTCGGCAGGCCGGAGATCTTCAACACCGACCAGGGCTCGCAGTTCACCTCGGCTGCGTTCACCGGGGCGCTCGCCGAAGCCGGCGTCGCGATCTCCATGGATGGGCGCGGCCGCTGGATGGACAACGTGTTCATCGAGCGGCTGTGGCGGTCGCTGAAGTACGAGGACGTTTACCTCAAGGGTTACGCCGACGGCCGAGAAGCCGCGCGCGGCATCGCCGAATGGATCGCCTTTTACAACGAACGCCGTCCTCACCAGGCGCTGGCGGACCGCATGCCGATGGCGGTCTGGCGCGAGGCGATCGCCGCCGCAAAGGCTGTGGACATGATGGACAACGCATCCGCGTTGCCCACATGCCCACGGCCGCAGAAGCAGACGCAGCCTCTCGGTGCGTGATAGAAAGGAACAACGAGCGGTCGGATTTCCAAC
>JAFAHO010000216.1 GCA_019237205.1 Hyphomicrobiales bacterium | reverse complement strand
TCGACCGTGCCGTAGAGGGTCAGGCCCGCGTAGGTCAGCGGGCAGTCGGTCGCCGACGCGTTCAGGTAGTCATAGAGGCTCCGGAAGCAGTCGGGCGACGGCGCTTGCGAAGGCGCGTCGGCGGCCCGGGCGAGGCCCGCGAGGGCGAGCGCCGCCAACAGCGGAACGCCTATCCGCTTCAAGCCGTCCGCGAATATCTGCCCGCCCACGCGCATCCGAATCGCTTCCGCTGACGTCCGGTCCGGGGGCACGGAAGCAGCTGACATTTAAATTTGCAATAATAAAATTATAAACTTCAATATGCCCGTGATGAGAACGACCTTGCCTTCGACGCCGAGATTCATGGGAGAGACCTGTTTCTTGGATTCAGACCGATTTCTCGTTGCGGCGACCCCTTAGTGCTAGGTAACCGCACAGCTGACCAAGAACAGCCGCCAATGCGCCTGCCTTTGAGGTCCAGTGGAGGGATAGCTTGCAGTCTGAACGGATTGTCGGCGCATTCGTTTTTCCAGAGTTCTGGAGCAATTTTGCGGATGCAAAGGAGATCCTCGTCTCTTTCCGGGAGCGCCGCGTCAACGCGATCATGACGGAGAGCGACGCCTATGATCTCGGCGCCATTGACGAAACACATAAAGCCGGACTCCGCTTCTATGCGGGAATCGCTTGTTTCTCCGACCATGCATCGAATTTTCGCCTGCTGAATGGGCGTCCCGAGCTCTGGCCGATTCTCGAGGACGGCTCACCGCGCCCAAAGCTCGAATGGTACATCGGAATTTCCCCTACCGACTGCAGGCATCAGCAAGACGTGCTCGCGAAGATTGGCTCCCTCGCGCGGACGTATCCCGTTGATGGTCTCTTTCTCGATTTCGTGCGCTGGCCGCTCCATTGGGAGATCGAACTCCGTCCCGGTCGATCGCGGCCTTTGGACTCGAGCTTCGACACGGCGACGCTCACGAAGTTCGAGGCAGCAACTAACGCGCTGCCTCGAGCCGGTTTGGATACGACATCGGCAAAGGCGCAGTGGATCCGCCAGCACCGATTCCGCGAATGGGTCGATTTCAAATGCAAGGTGGTGACCGACTTCGTCAGGGAGGCGCGAAGCGTCCTGAAGGAAGCGAGACCTGACGCGGGGCTCGGAATCTATGTCGTGCCGGACGTGAACGGCCTCACAGAGCCGCTGACCGGCCAACGCATCGCTGATCTCGCGCCGCTGGTCGACTGGGCAGCGCCAATGCTCTACCACAACATTTTGCTGCAAGCTCCGGGCTGGATCGCGTCCGCGCTCGCCGATGTCGTCAAAATAGCCGGGCCGAAGGCTCTGCCCCTGGTCCAGGCCGATTCCAACCGCGACCCCACCAGCGCCGTTGATTGGGGCCCTCCAATGACCGATGCCGACTGGAACGCCGCGCTGTCGGAAGTCACGGCGCGACGGGACACCTCGGGGCTCGTCGTATTTCCGGGCATGGCCTTGGTCGGACCCCGGGGCGAGGCGCTGAGAAAAATGGTCGGGGCTTGGCGATGACGGAAAACAGGGTCGGCGACCCCCCCGATGCGTTGCTACGCGCCGAGGCGATCAACAAGAATTTCGGCGCGGTCGTCGCCCTGCAAGACGTCAGTTTGCAGATCCCAAGGGGCGAAATCACCGGGCTTGTGGGCGACAACGGCGCCGGCAAATCCACCCTCATCAAGATCATCAGCGGGGTGCTGACGCCTGACTCCGGCGTGATCGAGTTCGAGCGGAAGGCTGCGAACTTCACTTCGCCCGCAGAGGCTCGCGAGCAAGGGATCGAAACTGTCTATCAGGACCTCGCGCTCGCTGGAAACCTGGCCGTGTGGGCGAATGTGTATCTCGGCCGTGAACTGACTGTCGGCCCGAAGATCCTTCACATCCTCGACAAGCGCGCGATGCTCTCTAAGACGGGCGAAATGCTCGAGCGCTTCATACGCAATGTGCCGCCGATCGCCGAGCCGGTTGAATTGCTGTCCGGCGGGCAGCGGCAGGTTGTCGCCATTGCGCGCGCTGGAGCGTGGGGTTCGAAACTCATTCTCATGGATGAGCCCACAGCGGCGCTCGGCGTCGCCGAGACCAAGGCGGTCGAGGACGTGATTTTCGGATTGAAGCGGCAGGGGCTGACCATATTGGTCATTAGCCATAATCTCGATCAGATCTTCCGGCTCACGGATGGCGTCTGGGTCATGCGCCGCGGGCGCGTCATCGGCTATCGCCAGACGGCAAGGACCCATCCCGATGAGATCGTGAGCATGATCACCGGCGCGGCCGCATCGGCCGGGGCCGGCGCATGACTCTTGGCCGCTGGAGCAAGCTCGCGGCCCTCGCCCGGCGCCAGGGCGTCCTGATCGCCTTCGTCCTGCTTGTCGCGAGCATGTTCGCGACGACGTCGACCTTCGGGACGTATCAGAACCTCATCAACGTTCTGCAGCAGAACTCGATCATCGGCATCATCGCCTGCGGCATGACCTTCGCGATCATTCTCGGCGGTTTCGATCTCTCGGTCGGGTCCGTGACCGCCCTCGCCAGCGTCGTCGGCGCGACCATCATGATCGACCTGGGGGTGCCCGGCATTCCCGTCGGCGTCATCGGCGCCGTCGCCGCCTGCCTTCTCGTCGGCGCGACGAACGGCTGGCTCATCGCCTGGCTCGGCGTCAACCCATTCGTCGCGACGCTGGGGACGATGACGGTCGTGCGCGGGCTCATCTATGTCGCCACCAACGCCTCGCCGCGCTTCGGCGTCCCCTATTCTTTCACCACGCTCGGCATGGGACGCGTGTTTGGCGTTCCCAACCCCGCAATCATCTTCCTCATCGTCGCCGCCGTGCTCGGATTTGTTCTTCATCGAACCCGTTTTGGGCACTACGTCTACGCCGTCGGCGGCAATCCGGTCGCCTCGGCGCAGATGGGCGTCAACGCCGCGCGGGTGCGCTTCGCGGTCTACGTTCTCGTGTCCCTGTGCGCGGCGATCTCGGGGATCATCCTCGTCGGCCAGACGGCGAGCGCGACGCCGCAGGCGGCGCTCGGATACGAACTTACCGCCATCGCCGCCGTGATCGTGGGAGGCGCTCCGCTCGGGGGTGGACGCGGACGCATGGGCGGCACGATCGTCGGCGTCTTCCTCCTCGGAGTGGTCGCCAACGGCCTCAATCTGTTCGGCGTGTCGCCCTTCTGGCAGCCGGTTGCGACCGGTCTCATCCTGATCGCCGCGGTCGCTTTCGACGGATATTCCAAGCGTGGCGGCTTCGGGTTTGTTTGACAGCCAAAACCAGGTGGCAGGCCAGGTTGAACTTCAGGTTTGGTGGATTGCCACTTCTCGATTCCGCGGGAATGTCCGATCGCCCCCTCGTTGCTCGTTCGCAATGTCCACTTAGCGGCACGGTGGCTGATTGCCGCTTCCCGACGGCGACCCGCCGGGGATAATCGACCGGTTGCGGACTCTCGCGCCGCGCGTCGCCTACGCAAGGTCCAGACCCGAGGCGGACATGCGGCAATTCACCGTTGACGACACAAGACGCCCGAACCACCTTATGGGAACGGCAGTCGTTCGGGTGCTGACGCATGAAGCTTTACTATCTTCCTGGGTCTTGCGCACTGGGACCACACATTGCGCTGGAATATAGTGGGCTGCCCTACGAGGCGGTGCGCATGGAACGAGGAAGGCAGACCGATCCGTCCTTTCTCGTCATTAACCCGCTTGGTCGCGTACCCGCACTGGTTACTGCAACGCACGGCGCCATCACGGAAGCGCCGGTCGTCTTGTCTTACATCGCAGATATTGCGTCGGGTCTAGGGCTACTGCCCGCTGTTGGGATGCGAGATCGATATCAGGCCTTGCGGTGGATGGCGTACATTTCGACCACCGTGCATCCGGCGTTGGGACGGCTCTGGCGCGCGGCCCGTTTCTGCGACGACTCAAGTTGCGAGCAAACGATAGAGCGGGCGGCCGCCACACAACTAGCGGACGACTTCGCTTACATCGAAAGACATATGTCGAACCGTGAGTGGCTCGTGGGGGACCATCTAACCGTGGCTGATTTCCACCTATTCGTCTTCGGTCGTTTAGGTCTCCGACTGCCAGCGAGCACGCGCAACTTCCCAAGCTTTTATCGCCATACGCTGAGAATCGCCCGCCTTGCGGCCACGCAAAGCGCTATGGCTCAACAAGGAATCGTTTTGGAGGGACCACCTTCCGGGCCAGGCTAACCCTATTGTCCGCGAGTACGTCGTCGAACGCCTGCAATCGGCGCATTCCGCCCATACCGGGATTGAACGGGAACGCGCGCTTGGGTCACAAGCCGAAATCAAAAGCTGGCCCAGCACGAAAACCAGCAGGCCGTTTTGCCAACAATGGAGATGCGCTAGCATGGTCCGTGGCTGCTGTCGCCCGAGGCAATCCAGAAGCGATGGGGAGAGCGGCGGCCGTGCAAGCAACAGCGAATCGGGAGGAATCGGGATGACCTTTCATAGAGCCAGGACATCGAGCGAAACGGGTTCGGCGCGTTTTTCCGTCGGAAGGGCGCTCCTGCTGGGCGCCCTCACGTCCGGCCTCCTCTGCGCGCTCATCCCCGCGGCGCTTGCCGACAAACTGAGCTGCCTGCCCCCGCAAAGGTTGTCGGAGAGCCCGGCGCCCGCGCCGGCCAACAAGAAGATCGGGGTCAGCGTCGCCTATCTCAAGGTGCCGTTCTACGCCAATTTCAAAACCGGCCTCGAGGACGGCGCCAAACAGTTCGGCTTCACCTACGACCTCGTCGACGGCAACAGCGGCGATGTCGCCACCGAGCTCGCCAACCTCCAGAATTTCATCGCGCAGAAGAAGGACCTCATCCTCCTCACCCCCTCCGGCGACGGAATCATCCCCGGCATCAAGCTCGTCAACGACGCCCATATTCCGTTGATCGAGGTCAACAACAAGGCGGGCTTCGGGCGCAGCGAGGCGAACGTGCTCACCTATGTCGGCGCGGACGATGTCGAGTTCGGCCGGCTGCAGGGCAAGCTGCTCGATCAGGCCTTCGGCGGCAAGAAGGCGAAGGTCGCCTATGTCATGGGCATCGCCGGCACGTCGCCGCAAATCCTGCGCGCCAAGGGCTGGGACGAGTTTCGCGCCAAGAACCCGCAATATGAGGAAGTGGCCCGTGTCAACGACGATTTCGACGCGGCCAAGGCGCTGGCCGCCGTCCAGGATCTTCTCAGCCGGTTCCCGAAGGGTGAGCTCGACGCCATCATCGTGCAGGGCCCCGAGGTGGGCGCCGCCGTCGACTTCGCTCTCCGCAACGGGCGCGACGAGATCAAGTTCATCGCCGGCGACTATGACCAGAACGTCCGGCAATTGATCCACGACGGCCAGGTCTTCGGCACCGTCGATCAGGATCCCTACCCGCAGGCCTACAACGCGATGAAAATGGCCTGGCTGCATTTCAACGGAAAGGACGCCGACATCCCCAAGCCCAATTTCCTGCCGTTGCCGCTGGTGACCAAGGAGAACGCCAAGAAGACTCCGGCGGCCTGGGGTTGCTGAGAAGCGGCGGCGGCGGGTTCGGGTGACGGGGCGCTCGCTGAACTTGGGTCAAAACGCAATCGGCTTGACCGGTTTTGTGCGCATTCCTTCTGTACCGAGCGAGCGGGAAGGTCGCCTTCGTTCAAAGCGCCTCAATCAGCAGCGGCAGGCCGCCCTTGGGCCGCGTCGCAAAGCTCATATCTAGCTCCATGCGATGGCCCAGCGCCGTCTTAAAGCGAAAGTCCCGTATGAGTGTCGCGAGGATCGCCGTCATTTCAAGCGTCGCGAACCCCATGCCGATGCAAATGCGAGGCCCCGCGCCGAAAGGCAGATAGGCGCAGCGATGCCGCGCTTTGACCTTCTCGGGGGCGAAACGGTTCGGGTCGAAGGCGTTTGGCTCCTCCCAGAGTTTCTCATGGCGATGCAGGCACCAGATCGCGACATAGATCGGTTCGCGCTTTGAGACTCTGTACGGCCCAAGCGTCGTGTCCTCGCGCGGTTGGCGTCCTATCATCGGCGCCGGTGGGAACAGACGCATTGATTCCTGAATGACTTGC
>JAFAHO010000445.1 GCA_019237205.1 Hyphomicrobiales bacterium | reverse complement strand
TGCGCCGCGTCGCCTCGGCGATCTGCTCGGGATCGCGGGCGAAGCAGAATCTGAGATGACCTTCGCCGCCGGGCCCGAAGGCGCCTCCAGGCGCCGCGCCGACGCCTGCCTCGTCGATGAGTCTAAGCGCAAGAGCGCGAGAATCGGAAAAGCCATCGACCGAGAAGAAGAGATAGAACGCCGCCTCCGGCTCGAAGAAGCGCACGCGGCCGGTCGCAGCGAGCCCCTCGCACAAAATGTCGCGCGAGCGGCGGCTGCGCTCGATCTGGCTCTTCAGGAACGCTTCGCCATCGGTCAGCGCCGCGATCGCTGCGCGCTGCGTGAACACCGGCACGCCCGAGGTGGTGAATTGCACGAGGTTCTCGATCGCGGGCCCCAGCGCCGGCGGCGCCTCGAGCCAGCCGGCGCGAAAGCCGGTCATCGCCCAGTTCTTCGACAGGGTCTGGACGAACATGATCTTGTCATCCGGCGCCATCACGTCGTGGAACGAGGGCGCGCGGGTCCCGTCGTAGGTGATGCGCCCGTATATTTCGTCGGCGATGATCCAGAGGCTGTTCCGCCGCGCGAGCGCGAGAGTGGCCGAGATTTCCTCGCGGGTCGCAATGAAGCCAGTCGGATTGGCGGGGGAGTTGAGAAAAATAGCTTTGGTCGCCGGCGTGACCGCCGCGTCCAGCTTTTCCGGGTCGAGGCTCCAGCGTCCCTTCTGGTCGAGCGGCACGGGAACCGGGCGCGCGCCTGCAGTTTCCAGCGCGCCAACGAAATTCGGCCAGGCGGGCGAAGGGATCAGCGCCTCGTCGCCGGGCCCCGCGATGAGCCTGGTCGCGATCTCGATCGCATGCATGCCCCCGATGGTGACGAAGAAGCTTTCGGGCGAGAACGCGCCGCCCCCGGGCGCGGCGCCGTAGACGCGGCTCATATAGGCGGCGATCGCCTCGCGCAGGTCCGGAACGCCGCGCTGCGCGGTGTAGAACGTCTCGCCGCGGTCGAGCGAGGCCTTGGCCGCTTCGCTGATGAAGCCGGGCGTCGGCAAGTCGCCTTCGCCGACCCATAAGGGGATCAGCCCCTGCCTCCCGCGGCCATAGTTGAACACCTCGATGATGCCGCTCGGCGCGGCTTCGCGGATAGCGGGGCGGATTTCGCTAAGCCAAAGGCGTTCAAACGGCAGCGGTGTGTCCATCGGCTGCGTCTTGGACGACCGAGCGGGCGTATGCAAGCGGAGCGAAGGCCATTGCTGGCCACGACCGCACGAGGCCTTCTCTGTGCGCCATTGGTCGACATGCGCCCGAGCCGCGGCGGATCTGTCGGAAAACGCCTCCTCGCCGTCCCATGACCGCTCAAATCTCGCGCGTGAATAGTACCTCTTCAAGTATTCGAAGGCTAGCAAAAGTCTATTATAAACTCAACTAGCAGGCCGTTGAAAAAGTCCGCCATGGTGGGTCGAAACCGTGAACGCAGCGGAATCCAACAGAGTCCGGAACGGAATCGAACTGCGGCGGAAATGAGTTTTTCAACACCCTGCTAGCGCGTTCAATGATCCTGACTGGACGCGAAAGCTCGCGCATCGCAGTGTCGTCCGGCTTGGTCCAACCCGAATGGACAACCTCCTGAACGCGCACATCTAGCGGCTGCTCGCCCTGACCTCTTCCATACATTTGACTCAACGTCAGCTCGCGCTAAACTCCTGTCGCTAGATGAGTAAGCGCTTCTCAGAGACTACTCGACATTGTCTCTTCGCGGCAATTTTCTTGTTCTAACAATCCGGTTCGGGAGGCAGCTTTGGAGCCGCGCGTTTTTATCGGGTCGACCAAGGAAGACCAAAGACTTGCGGTCGCGCTTCAATCATTACTGGAGGATTCTGCTGCTGTCGCCGTCTGGGATCAAGGGGTCTTTGAACCGAATAAGTCGAACCTCGAAAATTTGTTCAAGGCCGCCCGCACTAGTGATTTTGCGTGCATATTCGCAACTCCAAGCGATGTTGTGGTTTCGCGAGGAAAAGAGTTTTTTTCTCCGAGAGATAATATAATATTTGAGTTTGGCTTGTTTCTGGGAGCATTCGGTCCGGATCGCGTTTTTCTTTTACACCAGCGGACTTCAGATCTGAAATTGCCCAGCGATCTGGCCGGAATTACTTTACTTGATTTCAAACCAGTTGACCAAAAAAGAGACGAAATAGACGCTTTGACGGCCGTTCTGGCTCGTTCCGCCGAAATTATAAATGGACGGATACGAAAGCTGGGTCAGCGTTTGTCAAAACACTCGCGTAGGTACACTAAGGTTCTTGAACGCGGAAGTATCGATCAGATTTCCAACTTGGCCGACGCTTCATTACATTTTCCCCGACGACGCTTCGGCTATCGTGAAGACATCCGGGAGTACATTTACAAGAAAGAGGTAATACCTGCTCGATATTATTACGTAACCGACGAAGGTGCTGAGTTTTGGATCAAAATGTCTTCCGATCCCCTTTATAAATTTCACAGCAACTCGATCAAACTGATCCGGAGATTCTCCAAAATCTTCGCCAATCACGTCGACGTCCCGTTTGACTTCATAAGTCTCGGTAGCGGTGATGGAGTCAAAGACCAAATCTTACTTGATGCTTCCGTAAGAAAATCTAAATCGAGCGAAGGCAAAAGAACCGGGGGCGACATATGTTATTATCCGATCGACATTTCCGACAAACTGCTCGTTGAATGCTTGAAGAACGTCTTCCGAGGAAGCCTTCTTGGCAGTGCAGTAAAAATGCGCGCGATACTTGGAGATTTCTGCGACCTATCTCTTCTAAAGGCCATTTATGAGGATCGCCCTGCCCAAAACGTATTTTCTATCTTGGGTAATACATTCGGAAACACAGACGAAACTTATATCATGAATGCTCTTCAAGACGCTATGTATTCTGGTGATTACTTGTTGGTAGAAGTAAACTGCGCTGTTAACGAAGTTGTTGAGGATAGAGCCTTTATCCGCAGTGATTTTGTACGTGAATATTGTAGTCTACCACTAAATATTATAGGACTGCAGACGGACGTGGATAAAGTTGAAGTCAATAAGAGGGACAAATTGAGTGGGTTTAGAGCAGCTCAGTCTGTTGAAGTAACCTATAAAGAGATTATATTAGCTGGAGCCCAATTTCGCAACGTTCCGTTGGAGTATGATCATCGATATAACTTCGGAATGTTGCGAGAGGAAATTGAAGTTAATTTGGACGTCGAGGTTATTGCTTTCGATGCCGTAGGCAGCGCAGGAATTCTCCTCGCCAGAAAGCGCTAAGGGGAATTCGTGACGGGTCGGCCGACGCTGCTGCGGCCTCGCTGATGAAGTTGGGCGCGGGCACGTCGCCTTCGCCGACCGAGAGGGGTATCAGCCCCTGCCGCCCGCGGCCATAGTTGAACACTTCGACAATGCCGCTCGTCGCCGCGTCGGGGATCGCGGGCTGGATGGCGTCAAGCCAGTTGCGTTCGGGGGGAGCGGCGACGTTCATGAGGCCGCGTCATGAAGCAGCGCGCCGCGGCAGGCAAGGGGGACGGGACCCGAAACTTCATTCTGAGACGCGGTTCTCGCTCCCGCCCAGCGCCAAGTCGTCGAGGATCGGACAATCCGGCCGGTCGTCGCCGTGACATGCGCGCACGAGCTGGGCTAGCGTCTTCGCCATCGCCTGCATTTCCGCGATGCGCGCCTGGAGGTCGCCGACATGCGCCTCGGCGATCCGCCGCACCTCCCGGCTCGGGCGGGCGCGATCGCGCCAGAGCATGAGCAGCGCGCCGATCTCGTCCATGGAAAAGCCGAGCCGACGCGCCCGCTTGATGAACCTCAATTCGTGAACGTCCCGCTCGCCGTAGTCGCGATAGTCGTTCGGCCGGCGCGGGGCCGGCCGCAGCAGCCCGATCGCCTCGTAGTGGCGGATCATCTTGGCAGTGACGCCGCTCGCCCCCGCCGCCGCGCCGATGTTCATCGCCGAATCTCGCTTGACCTTGCCATGATGGGAAGGTTTAAGCCTCTGGCCCGTCAAATGCAAGGAACAGTGGCGATGAGCCTGATCGAAGCCGCGAAGACCCAGGCCAAGGATCCGGTCTGTGGAATGTCGGTCGATCCGGCGACGTCGAAATATCGCGCCCAAGCGGGGGGCGCGACGCACGTCTTCTGCTCGCGGAAGTGTCGCGAGACATTCGTCGCCGAGCCGGAGCGCTATCTCAAGCCGGATGCGAGCGCGCCGCCGCCGAAGTCCGCGCAGACAGGAACGATCTACACCTGCCCGATGCATCCGCAAATCCGCCGGGTAGGACCAGGCAACTGCCCGATCTGCGGCATGACCCTGGAACCGGTGACCGTGACTGGGGATGAGGGCCCGAGCGCCGAACTGACCGACATGACGCGGCGCTTCTGGATCGCGCTTGCCTTAGCGGTCCCGGTGATCGCGCTCGAAATGGGGGGCCACCTCACGGACCTGCATATGCGGCTCTCAGCAGAAATCTCGAACTGGATTCAGCTCGTGCTCGCGACGCCGGTCGTGCTCTGGGCCGGCTGGCCGTTCTTCGAGCGGGCACGGGCCTCGCTCGTCAATCGCAATCTCAATATGTTCACGCTGATCGCCATGGGCACGGGCGTTGCCTGGGCGTATAGCGTGGTCGCGACGGTCGCGCCCGGGCTGTTCCCTCCTGCGTTCCGGGAAATGGAGGGCGCAGTGGCGATCTATTTCGAGGCGGCGACAGCGATTACCGTCCTCGTTCTCCTTGGCCAGGTTCTCGAACTTCGCGCACGCGAACAGACCGGAGGAGCGATCCGGGCTCTGCTCGATCTCGCGCCGAAGACTGCCCGCCGAATCCGCGCCGATGACACAGATGAGGAAATCGGCCTCGACGCGGTCACGGTCGGCGATCGACTGCGCGTCCGCCCCGGCGAGAAGGTCCCGGTCGACGGCGCGGTGATCGAGGGCCGCAGCTCGCTTGACGAGTCCATGGTCACCGGCGAGTCGATGCCGGTCGTAAAATCCGCAGGCGCGAAAGTCATCGGCGGCACGATGAACGGAACCGGAAGCTTCGTCATGCGCGCCGACAAGGTTGGCCGCGACACGATGCTCGCGCAAATCGTGCAAATGGTCGCCGCGGCGCAAAGGAGCCGCGCCCCGATTCAGCGTCTTGCCGATCAGGTGTCTGGCTGGTTTGTGCCGCTCGTCATTGCGATTGCGCTCCTGGCGTTCGCAGCGTGGGCCATCTGGGGGCCGCAGCCGAGCTTCACTTACGGTCTCGTGGCGGCCGTCTCGGTGTTGATTATCGCCTGTCCCTGCGCGCTCGGTTTGGCGACCCCGATGTCGATCATGGTCGGCGTCGGGCGCGGCGCTCAGTCCGGCGTTTTGATCAAGAACGCCGACGCATTGGAGCGGTTCGAAAAGGTCGACACGCTGGTGATCGACAAGACGGGGACGCTCACGGAAGGCAAGCCCAAAGTCGTGGCGGCGCTGGCCTTCGGCGGCGTCGCCGAGGACAATCTGTTGCGGCTTGCCGCAAGCCTCGAACAT
>JAFAHO010000411.1 GCA_019237205.1 Hyphomicrobiales bacterium | reverse complement strand
CGATTATGCTCCTCGGCGCCATCCTCGGAACGAACATGCGCGTATTGCTCGTTCATCGTCGTCATCTCAATTCACCGTCGCCAAGGCCGCGCAAGACTGGTTCGCGAGGGGCCACAGCATCGGGAAGACCATCGGACAAACGCTTCGTAGAAGCCTCAACGACGAGTCTTCAAGATCAGCCGCCCGACGAGAAGCTTTCTGTCTAGCATGACTGAGGCAAAAGTCGCAATCACGAACGGTCCGAATCGTTTCCGGGGCTTCGCCCCCCTTTGAAGGCCAAACCCAGCCTCGACACCCCAACTCAAACACAGCGTCCAAAAGATCGCAGTGACGCTCGTCACACCGCGGGAATGCCCGCAAATCTTGACGAGATCCTTCAAAGGGCAACCGCACCCGGGGCGCCCAGGCGCCGAAGCCTCGCTCATCCCAGTCATGGCCGCGATCAGCCGCCTTCGACTTGAGCGCAGGCTACGCGATGGAACGGCAGCCAACGGTCTCATCGCGGGGTTGGCGCCGAGGCAATGCGCTTCGCCAATGTCCCGGGGGCGAAACGCCCACCCGCTGGGTCGCGGTATGTACGAGCTAGTGGGCAGAGATTGGAGGCGCGATGGCTTGCTTTGTCTGAGCCGATAACTGCCCATCGGGCGCGCGAGCCTCGGTGGATCCTGGCGAGTTCCTCGGCGATGTACGACGCTTACTGGGGCGCCGCATGCGCCTTTTCGATTGCCTCCAAGTTCTGCTCGTTGTCGTACGAATCTGAGCTCAGGTCGAAGTTATAAGGGTCCGCCGAGATGAGGGCTTCGAACGCGGCGCTCGCGGACTGATAGGCGTCCCGCGCGCCTTGGATATCCGGATGCGGCAAGGCCAGCAAAACCGGGACGGCCTCGGAGAGCGAGACCGCGTCGCTCCACCTCGCAGCCGTGGACTCCTGGGAGTCCGACAATCGATGCGCGAGCGCCTTGGCGGTCTGAGAGACGCTCTGCATCAACAAGGCGATATCGTCTTTATCGCCTCTGCCGCCTTTATCGCTGCTGTTGGTAGCGGCCCACGCCTGCCAAGCGTCCAGTCCTCCACGATACCAGAAAATATTGTGATACCCGGCATGTTTGGCGCGTAGGCTGGCGTTGTAGGACTCCCAGCACAGGGCGCCGCGACAAAAAAACACAATTTTTCTGTTCGGATTGTTGGCGGTCAAATTGCGGAGTCGAATCGCTAATTTCCGCTGGGTGTCATCGTCAAACGACCCGGGGTCTCCCGCAAACGGAATGCGCGTGGCGTTCGGCAGGCTCAACTCATGATTGCCGTAGAGAGTATCGATCAACAGGAGGTCGCGGTCCAACTTGATCAGCTCAGCCAATTCGGGCGTGGTAATGACCGTGGCGCCGGGGAGCGTCAGGGGCGTCGGATTTATAACTTCGGCCTTGAGCTCGTCTTGCGCAGGAACTCTGAAGTCGGTCAGCTCGTTGGCCCAATTCTTTTTCGCCAGCGCCAGAGCCTCGGCGCTTCGCCGAGCGTCTTCCGCGCTTATGCTCGCCCTGTTGTGCTGATACCAAGCGAATCCGAGGGCGGCGAGCAACAGACAGCCTACCATCGCCCGGATCGACCACCTCCTTAGCGTACGCCGGCGTTCGCTAAAATTGAGAAATTGGGCGGCGAGTTCGAAATTGCCTCCGTACCGCGAGGCCCACGCCGCATTGGGACGCTCTTTGCGCCGCCAGGCCAAGGCATAACCCAGCAACGGATTGGTCATCAACCCGGCGGCGCCGGCGCTCCAAAGCTTCGCGGTCTTCTCGACGGTCCGGTAGGTTTCAGCGGACTGGAATTCTTCCCGCACCCAGCGGCGCAGCGTCCGCCACTGCCTGATCAGGCTTTCGTGGCTGATGTCGATGATCGTGTCCGGCGCCAGTGGAGCGGGCGGCGCGGGAGTGAGAAAGTTGCGGCCGGGCGCGCGAAACGCCTCGATCACGGGAATCAGCTGGCCGGGAGTAGCGTTCGCCAGCTCGGCCGCCTCGCGCAGCGAAACGGGTCTGCGCATGTCGCGGCCGATGTTTCCCTCGGACTGGACCAAAGCGCGAAATAGTTTCGCCGCCAACTGCTGCTGGGCAGGTTCCAGCCGGGCCAGAATCCGGTCGGCATGGTCGGACAGCGCCCCCATGGCGCGACCATCCTGCAGCGTCGATTCCGCTACCGGCGCCCCGCCTGACTGCGAAGGACCAATTCCGCCCGACTTCTCGTAGTCGGCAAGGGTCAGGACAATCTCGCCATCGCCCGTCTTCTGGCGCGCCTTCTCCCACATCAGCATCAGGACATGCTGCATCAACGGCAACTGATCAGGATTCGACCCCATGTCGTTTAAGAGCCGCGTAACGAGAGTCTTTTCGACGCGGCCGCCATAAACCCCGGCGGGTCCTTCGATCGCCTCCTCGCACTGCTTTCGTGTCAGGCGAGGAGTCAGGAATTGCCCCTCGTTGATCGCCTCGGCGAGGCCCGCGAATCGAGCGCACTCTCCGAGGAAATCGGACCTCATGGTTATGACGACATAGATTGGCCGCCGTCGCTGACCGGCGCTCGCCAGCAGCAACGCGACAAACGCCTCCGCCTCGTCCTGGTGCGCGCCGCTGCGAAATCGAAAGAGTTCTTCGAACTGATCGACGAGCAACAACAGATTTGCATCGCGCGGAAAGTCGATTTCATCGAGCCAGTTGACCAATCCGAGCGGGCCACGCGCGAGTCGTGCGTCGACGATCGCGCGCTCGTCCGGAGTAAAGGTGTCGCCGATCGCGTCGAGGAGACTTCCGGTCAAGGCTGCCAGCGGTAGATCGCCCGGTCTGAAATCGGCGACCCGCCAGTCCGGCCCCGCCGCGGCCAAGAGACCGCGATCAAGCGCGTCAAGCAGTCCCGTTCGCACAAGCGACGACTTTCCCGACCCCGAGGCGCCGGTGACCGCCAGAAAACGATGCTCGGCCAGGCGATCGACCATCTCGTTGACCGCCCCCTCGCGGCCAAAGAAGATGTGAGTCTCATCGCGACGGAATGCGCGCAATCCAGGATACGGCTCGTCATCCGCTTCGCGGCCGCTGAACTCCTGAGTCATGGGACCGCTTTGCGGTCTCTCTTGCGCCGCCGCCAATTGATCGCCGGGCCTCATCGGCAACTACCCGCCTTGAACGCGTTGCATTATTCGAGCGACTAAGTGTCTGTTTCAAAAGTCATGGACTTCATCCTTAGGGCGCCGACGGCGCCCCCTGCGTCACCTGGAACGTCCTTTGGGCCCCTTCGGGGCGCCTCAGAACGAGGACGGCGGGCTTTTGAAACAGGCTCTAAGAGCCGAAACTCCATATCGCGCCTATCACCGGTCAACTCTTGAAGGCATCCTTGATGCGTTTCGCAGCTTCGTTGATATCGAAGGTCGCCATCCCACGCAGTTTGATTGGAATCGACAAGGCGAGGTCCTTCGTTTCGCCGACCACCGCGAGCAATTGAGGATCTTTTTTTCGTCGCGGCGCCAGTTTCCGGTATTGCTGCAACTGACTGACCACCCACTTTACGCCAGCCTTTCCGTAAATCACGACGAGCGCATCGCAGTCCACGAGTTGGGGTTCGATTTCGTTTTGGATTGCCTCAGCTTTGGCGTCCGCTTCGTAAAGCGGCATCTCCCATTCGAGCGAGTCGTCAAGGTTGCTGACGATTGCCTTCGCTTGGGCCATGTCAATCGGGGCGGCGTTGACGAAAAGGAAGTGCGATTTCTCTGATTTCGCGGGCTCATTCTTGACGATCGCCTCGACGATGTTTCGCTTGAAGTCCTCGAACGGCATCGCGCGCACCGAGGCCGACATCAGAAATTGGCGATGCGCGAGGGAGGTCGCCTCATCCGCGCCCAGCTCCGGCGAGCGCCATTGCAAAACCGGGATATTGCGTTTGGACGCGAGTTCGAA
Source organism: Hyphomicrobiales bacterium (assembly GCA_019237205.1). Classification (GTDB taxonomy): domain Bacteria; phylum Pseudomonadota; class Alphaproteobacteria; order Rhizobiales; family Beijerinckiaceae; genus Roseiarcus. The sequence goes on along the minus strand of JAFAHO010000411.1, from coordinate 16,468 downwards.
CTGGAGGCGTCCGAAACCCTCGGGCACGTCCGGGGGCGCCTTTCCGGCTATGGGCCCCAACAGCTGGACAAAACCGGCGCAGCGGTCGAGGTCTGCGCAGATCGAACGTTCGAACTCAGTTCGGTCGAGACGATAGGATCCCGTTGGAAGCGTACCAATCCCTTGTTGGTTGAGGTACCGTCGAATTTCTTCCCGTCTCGCATCGAGATCATCAGTGACTTCGGCGAGCAACACGTACGAATCGTAGTTTTGCGAAGGGGTGACGCTGATACTGGCGCCGTTGCTTCCTGACGCTCGTTTCAACTCATTCAATTTGGCGCTGATGTCTGCCGCAACGTCTCCGATCTTGGGATAATAGAACTGCCGGTCCTGGGGCATGTCATTCTGCGGAAGCGGCCAGCCGAGGACCCGTGGTTTGTGTTCGGAATCGGTGATCCAAAACTGGTACTTGCGTAGATCGAGTATTTGAGGCGGGAAAACTTCGGAGGTTTCGTCAACTGGATCCTTGCAAATCACAAAAATTCGTTGCTCGACGGTGTCGGTCCTTCGTTCCACAAACGCGCGCAGCTCCTGCATACAATACTGAGAGGCCAGATACCCAGGCGATAGGACCACCAGGAATAGCGCCGAATTTTTCACTTGAGCCGGAATATGACCCGAGATTTGATAGTTGCCTCGCAAACTCTGGGTGTCGCGCCAAATAGAGAACGCCTCTTTCCGACCCAGTCTCATGACCACGTCGCGCTCGAGAATTCCAACCAATGCGTCGACCCACCCATGGTCGGCTGGTTCGATGGGCGCATTGTCGACGTGAGCGTAGCTCACGAAGACATCGTACTCATAACCGGCAACGTACGTCACCGAAGTGAACCCCGCTATGAATGCATCGCGGCGAAGCAGCACGCGCTAACGGAATGTCCGCTCTGCCAAAACTCGCAGCAATATTGTTCCATTTTCACGCACGGGGCAAGCCGCCGTCGCAACCCCGCGCGTCGGCCCAGGCCAAGCCCCATGGGTCCCGAGGAGTCTCATGTCGCGTAAGGCCGGGCGACGTTGCTTGGCGACGCCGACGTGGCTTGCGAAGGCCGGCCGAGGCCATTCGCCCTCCAGCGCGTGCCAGGGCCGCATAACGCCAAGGCCTCATATGCGATTTTCGGGGGCAGCCGATTTGCCGCGGTTTCGCTCGTTCCACCGACCTGTTATCTCCGTGATAAGCCGCGAACTATCTCCCTGTTATTTGCCTGTTAATTCCTGTCGCTGCACGTGCGGGTCGCTTCGCAAGCTGTCGGAAATAAAGCTCTTTTCGCGGCGACGTTGGGCGAAAAGGCTCGTTCGCCATTGTTTTCTCCCTGTTAGCCGCCAAAACTGGCGGGGAGCGTGACCCTCCGGCGCATGCGAGGGCTGCATAACGCCAAGACCTCATATGCGATTTCGTGGACAGGGAATTCGGCCCGACGCTCCTCCTCGCCGGACCGATCTCAAGGCCTCGCCTCACCGCTTCGGATAGAGCTCGCTCAAAAGCTCGAACAGCGCCCGGGCGGCCTGGATTTCGCCGCCGGCCGGTCCGTGGGCGCGAGCCTTGGGGTTCCAGGCGTAGACGTCGAAATGCGCCCAGGCCTTCGCCTTCTCGACGAAGCGCCGAAGGAAGAGCGCCGCCGTGATCGAGCCCGCCATGCCCGCGCCCGTGCCCGAATTGCTGACGTCGCCAACCGTGCCGTCGATCATCGCCTCGTAGGGGCGCCAGAGCGGCATGCGCCAGAGCGGATCGCGCGCGCCTCGCGCGTGCTTCGCGACTAACCCAGCGAGCGTCTCGTCGTCGGTGTAGAACGGTGGCAGGTCGGGCCCGAGCGCGACCCGCGCCGCTCCGGTCAGGGTGGCGAAATCGAGCATGAGGTCGGGCGCCTCCTCGTCGGCGAGCGCCAGCGCGTCGGCGAGGATGAGCCTCCCTTCCGCGTCAGTGTTGCCGATCTCGACCGCGAGGCCCTTGCGGCTGACGATGACGTCGCCCGGACGCACCGCGGGCGCGGAGATCGCATTCTCGACGACCGGGATCACCACGCGAAGCCTGACGTCGAGACCCGTCTCCATCACGAGCCGCGCGAGCGTGAGCGCCGTCGCCGCGCCGCCCATGTCCTTCTTCATCAGCTCCATGCCGGAGGCGGGCTTGATGTCGAGGCCGCCGCTGTCGAAGGTTACGCCCTTGCCGACCAGCGTCACTTTCGGGGCGCCCTCGCGCCCCCAGACGAAGTCGACGATCCTTGGCGCCTGCGCCGCGGCGCGCCCGACAGCGTGAACAAGCGGAAATCGGGAGGTGAGAAGATCGTCGCCGCGGATGACGACGACTTTGGCGCCGCAACCCTCGCCAGTCGCGACCGCCGCCTCTTCGAGCGCGTCGGGACCGAGCAGGTTCGCGGGCGCATTGACGAGGTCGCGGCCGAAGGCGACCGCCGCTGCGATCCGCTCTGTCCGCGCCGCGTCGACGCCCTCGGGCGCGACGAGCCGGGGTCGAGGCGCCTGATCCGCTTTGAATCGGGCGTAGCGGTAGAGGCCGAGCAGGAAGCCGAGCGCCGCGAGATCGGCGTCGGCAGGCTGGTTAGCGAAGCGATAGACGCCCTCGGGCAGCGCGGTCGCGAGCTCGCCCGACGCAAACGGATCGCGCGAAGGCGCATCGGCCGCATCGACCCCGAACAGCGCGCCTTCGAGCGTCCCCCCTGCGCCCGGGATGAGCTGCAGTGCACCCGCCCTCGGCTTGAAGCCGCAGCGTTCGGCGAAAGCCGCGGCCGTATCGCCAATCGAGCCCTTCACTGCAGCCCAGCCGTCAGCGCTGACGAACCAAACCGGAATGGCGTTGGGTGCCGGCGAGGCGAAGGACTGCAACGATCGGTCTCCCTGGAGCGGGAACGTTCGCTGCGCCTTATCACGGATTCGCCGGACCTTCTCCATGCGATTGGCTGGGCCGCGCCCTGAAGGGGCGCAAGGCGCGGCCCATGGCGCCCCGCGGGGGTCGCGGTGCGCGCTTCGTTGACGAGGTCACGCGGCGGGATGGCCGGTCGTGACCCAGAGGGTGCAATTGTTGGCGGCGAGTTGCTGGATGGTTTCCGTGAATTTCATCGATATCGAGCCGCTATAGGCGGTGTTCCAGGGGTTCTGAATCGTGAGCGCGCCGGTCGCCGCATTGACGCCTGTGACCATGAACATGTGGTCGCCGACGAGATTGCCGCTCGACCACCAGGGCGTCGACATCAAGACCTCTTCGCCCGCGCTGAAGCTCGACGCCAGGTTCGTGAGGATCGAGCCCAGCGAGCTAGCGGAGGCGCCCGGGCTGAGCGTCGTGGGCGTCTCCGACTGGTCGGTCACGAGGGTCAGCGCGGAGCCGTCGCCCGCCGTGATCCCCGCGTAGGAATCCGAGGCGCTGTCGAGCTCCATGCCATGGGGCGCGTTCGTCTGCGCGTTGAGCTGAGCGTAGGCCTTCTCGACCAGAGCGACCCAGTCGTCAGTCGTCCCGTTGGCGAATTCGAGCTGGGACCCGTTCGCCCATTCGTAGCCGCGCATCGCCGGCAGCTGGGAATTGACCGTCACATAGTCCGGCTGGCCATTGACGAAGAAACGGACGCCGTAGGTCCCGTTCCCGTTTGATGAGATCATGTTCTCGATTGCCGAAGGGTCCTGCAGCGCGACCTCCCCCAGCGACGAGAGGAAATAGCAGTCGCCGAGATAGCCCTGGTTGACGTCCTGATAGGTCGGCGCCCCGCTCGGGCCATAGAGCGGCAGCGTCGAGGGCTTGTACGTCGGATTTAGGTTTTCCTGGCCAAGCTGCGCGAGGTTCAAGCTCGGAAGGTTCGTGCCTAGGAACCACTCGCCGATCAGGTCGTTGGCCTGGCTCTGCGTCGACGCCGCAGTCAGGTTGCCAAGCGGGGTCGCAGTCGCGGCGCCGCCGTTCCAGGTCGCGTTCGCCGAATTGCCGAAAATCACGTCGTCCGTAATCTGCTGCACGTAAGGCGACACGCTGATGCCGCCCGGCGTATTGAGCTCCGAGGCGAAGGTTCGGAGCGCGCTGAATTTGGACGCCGTCATCCCGCCCTTGGCGGCGTCCTCGAGAATAGACAGATCAGCTGAGTAGCTGAGCGATCCGTTCTGAAGATCCTTTACGACATCGGTCTCGATGCCAGGGTTCGCCAGTTTCGCCGCTTGTGGCGGAGTCGAAAGACTGCCCATAGTGATGCGTCGCTTCACGTGCGAGAAAAAACGACATGCGGCTCGCCGGAACGCGCCTGACATCGCGCGTCAAAGCCTGAGGGCTCATCGGCTATCGTCCCGCCGCTGCACAGAGATATGAAACAATAGCGTTTGAAGGTCCGTGAGAGGATTTCGTAAAATTCGAGGATCGCGCGGATTTTCGGGTCGGGGCGGGGCGTCAGGCGAACCTGTTATAGAAACCCGCTGAGGGCGTCGAGCCGCCCGACCCGCTTGACTTGCAGGCGACTTGACTTGCAGGCGACTTGGCGATGGTAACTGCGTCGCAATTCCAAAGGAAACGCGCTGGCCGGTGGGGCGCAAAGCGCAACGGCGTTGAGGAGAATCGATTGTCCGAGATCAGCGAGAGAACAAGAATTCGCCTGCTCGGCGGGGGCCTGAAGGAAAAGCTGCAAGTCACGCCGCCTCCCGACCCGACCCCGCGCCCAACGCCGCTCCCTGAAGCCGCGCCTCCGGTGTCGACGGCGGCTGCGCCTATCTTCCTCTCCGATTCCGCCGACGGAGCCGACGTGCTCGAAGCCACGCATGTGGTTCAGCCCTTGGCGCAGCTTTGCGTGACGGCGCAAGCGCAGACGCCGTTCCTGGCTGCGGTCGTGGGTCCCGGAGGCGCGGGCAAGACCTTCGCGCTGAACCGCCTCGCCCACGCGATCGAGATGTCTGGCGGGTCGGCCGGCGCGCTTCCGCGGGTGGTTGTCGCGCGGGTCGATGCGGCCGACGGCGCCGACGCGCCGGTCGCAATCGCCAGCGCCGCCTATGCCGCGCTCGACCGCGACCCGGGCGGCGTCGATTATTCGGCGTTGCTCGACGAATCGGCGCATGCCGGGGGCGATCCGCTGCGAGCGGCGAAAGCCGCCTCCGACCGCCACGACGAGATCGCGCGCAAGCTCGAGGCCGAGCGCCTAAAGCGCGACGAGGTCGAGGCGCGGGGCGCGCGCCTCGCCGACGCGCTGCTCTACGAAACGCCGGGCTCTCGCGTCGACGTTTTCGCGCGTGCGCGGCGCGGGGCGATCGACTCCAGGCTCCGGCGTTTCGAACTCGCCGGTTCAGACGCGGGCGTCAGTTATCGGGATCTGGTGCGCGATATGGCCAGCATGGGCGCTGGCGGCCGCGCAGGAGCGGCGTTGCGTTCGGTCTGGTCCTACCGCGGTCAACGGCGCCTTCTCACCTGGGCGATCGTCGCCTTGGTCCTCGGCTTCGTCATCAACATGCTGAAGAGGGAGACGACCCTGGCGGCGATCCGCGGAGTCGCCGCGCCTCTTGAGCCCTTGGGCGACTGGATATCCACACACGGCGACTGGCTCGGACGGTTCGCCGCTGCGCTATGGATCCTCGGGGCTTTGTTGCTCGCGCTGAACCTTTTCCGCGCGGTCAGCTTCTCCAGTCTGGTGCTACGCGGAACGCAGCTCCTCAACCATGATCTGCGGGAGCGGCGACGCGATCTGGAGACGCGATTGGGGCGGCTCAACCAGCGGGTCGCTGCGCTGTCCGCTGACGCCGAAGCCGCCGCCAAAGTGGCGGAAGCGGCGGCTCGCCGAGCCGGCGGCAAAGCGCAGACCCGCGCGCCGGGGCCCGACTTCCTCGAGGCGAACCAGGGTCCAGCCGCGGCCGCGCGGACATTTCTCGCAGCGCTCGGCGAACGTGTGGGACGGGGAACAGACGCGCCGGATCGGCTGATTTTCGTCATCGACAATCTCGACGCCCTCGCGCCGGACGCCGCGATCGGCTGGATCGATGCGGCGCACGGCGTCATTGGAATCGGCTCGGTCGGAGTTCTGGCGCTCGATGCGGCCCGACTCGTCAACTCGCTCGGCGGCCCGCGCGAGGCGCGCCGTCGCTTTGACAAATGGCTGCAGGTCGTCGTCAACCTGCCGGGCCGCATCGGCCTCGACGGCGAGCGGCTCGTCGCGCGGCTGCTGTCCAGCGACGGACAGGCGCCGCCGGCGCCGGTCGACGCAAAGGTCGCCGCGACGTTCGTCGAGCCCCTGTCGAGCTCAGAAACGGCGCTGTTGACTGCACTCGCCCCGCTCGCGGCGCATTCGCCGCGCGAAGCCAAACGGTTTCTCAACGCCTACCGGCTCGCGCGCTGGTCGAACGCGCCGCGCCCGGTGATCGCGCTAATGCAGGCCATCGCCTTCGCCGACGAAGACGTCCAGAACGCGATGCGGCGCCGCCTCGCCGGATCGGGCGAAATCGGCGAGGTCGAAGGCCCGGACTCGCTGGTTAACGCCGTGAAAAGCGCGCGTGCGGCGAACAACGGCGCAATAGCCGTCGCAGAGGCGCGCGCCGCTGGGGAGTTGGCGCAACGCTACGCCCTGTCCTTATGATGGAGACTGGCGGGCTGGCGGCGGCAGCGCGGAATCGGTCGCCGCGTCGGGCAGCTTCGACTGACTCCAGCCGCCGCCGAGCGCGACGATGAGATTGACCGCGTCGGTCTGGATCTGCGCCTGCGTGGACAACTGGGCCTCCTCCACAGTCAGCTGCTGTTGCTCGGCGGTGACGACGGCGGTGTAAGCCTGGGTGCCGGCCCGATATTCATTCAGCGCGATCTGCGTCGCCTGCCGCGAAATGCGCACGTCTTCCGCCTGGACTTTGGCCTCGCGCGACAGGATGCGGATACCCGCGAGATTGTCCTCCACCTGCTGGATCGCCGTCAGCACGGTCTGGCGATAGGTCGCGACATCCGACTGATAGGTTTCGCGCGCCGCCTCGACCTGCGCGCCCGTGAGGCCTCCGTTGAACAGAGGCTGGGCGAGCGACGCGCCGAACGACCAGACGGGATTGGAGGGGCCAAAGGCCGCCGAAAACGGATTGCCGGAATAGCCGAAGAGCCCACTCAGCGAAATGTTGGGGAAATAGCCGGCGAAGGCGACGCCGATGTTCGCGTTGGCCTGCCGCATCGTCTCTTCCGCCGCCGCCACGTCCGGCCTGCGCTCGAGGAGCGACGACGGCAGGCGCACGGGGATCGAGGGAACGCTGGCGGACAGGACACTAGGCGGGATCGAAAGCCCCGCCGGCGGACGGCCCATGAGGACGGCGATGGCATGCTCGCTCTGCGCACGCGCAACGCCCGCGGCGATCAGCAAGGCCTGAGCGTTGAGCACCTGCGCCTGCGCGGTGATGACGTCGGACTTGGCTGCCGTGCCGGCGTTATATTGGTTCTGGGTGATCTCGAGCGAGCGCTTGTAGTCAGCGACGGTCCTCGTGTACAGGGCTTCGAGCGAGTCCGCTTCGCGCAACGTGACGTAGGCAAGCGCCAGCGCCGACTGCGCCGCGAGCAGAGCGTTGGCGAGATTGGCCGCATCAGTTTCCGCTCCGGCCTGCTGGGCCTCAATCTCGCGCCGCACGAGCCCCCAGACATCGAGCATCCACGTGCCCGACGCTTCGGCGGTGAGAGTCGTCGTCTTCGGCGAACTGCGGACTACGGAGCCATTGCCGTTGATGGTCGGAAAGAGCCCGGCGCGCGCTTCGTTGATGAGCGCGAGCGCCTCGCGATAGTTCGCCTCGTCCGCCTTGACGGTCTGATTGGAAATCGCGACGGCGCTTTCGAGCCGGCTCAACTCCGGATCGTGGAAAACGCTCCACCAGTCGCCTTTCGGCTCGCTTTGTCGCGGCGTCGCGATCTTCCAGCCGGCGATCTCCTTGAACTGCGGCGAGACGATTGCGGCAGGGCGCAGGAAATCGGGCCCGACCGGCGCGCAGCCCGAAAGCGCGCACGCAATGACGAGCGCGACGCCCAACGGCCGCCAGCCGGGCGCTACTGCGCCCGCGCGAGCGGAGTCTGATTGACGCGCACGTAATATCGGTTCCAAAGCCGCCCCAGCCACTTTCCGAATGAATCGAGATAAATGAAAACAACCGGCGTCGTATACAGCGTCAGAACCTGACTGACGATCAAGCCGCCGACGATGGTGATCCCAAGAGGGTGCCGCAACTCGGAACCCTCACCGGTTCCAAAGGCGAGCGGCAGCGCGCCGAAGAGCGCGGCGCAGGTCGTCATCATGATGGGCCGGAAGCGCAATAGGCAAGCTCGCTCGATCGCGTCGCGCGTGCCGAGGCCTTGCTGCCGCTCCGCCTCGAGGGCGAAGTCCACCATCATGATTGCGTTTTTCTTCACGATGCCGATCAGGAGCAAGACGCCAATCGCGGCGATGATGGTGAACTGAGTGTCGAACAGCCACAGCGCGAGCGCCGCGCCGACGCTGGCCGAGAACAGCGTCGAGAGGATCGTAATCGGGTGGATAAGACTCTCGTACAGAATCCCGAGGACGATGTAGATCGTCATGAGCGCCGCGCCAAACAGCAACGGCATGTTCGACTGCGACTGCTGATAGGTCGCGGCGGTGCCGGCGAAGGCGCCGCGCACCGTCGAGGGCATCCCGATCCGTTGGATCGCGTTCTCGATCTCTGTTTTTGCTTCGCTCAGCGCGTGGCCAGAGGCGAGGTTGAAGGAAATCGTCGAGGCCGCGAACGGTCCCTGATGATTGACGCTGAGCGGCGTGTGCCCGGGAGCGAATCGTGCGAAGGCGGAGAGCGGGACCATTCGCTCGAGCGATGTCGACACTGCGGCGCCAGCGGAAGCGCTGGAATGCCCGCTCGCGGCAAGCGCGTTGGTGGCGAGATTGCGCGCCGAATCCGCTGCGATCGTCGCCGCGGTGCTCGCAGCGCCAGTCGACGACGCAAAATCTCCGGCCGGGATCCCCGCCTGCTGGGTTCCGGTCGGATTGGCGCCGGAGGTGGAGACATAGATCTCGTCCAGCGTGCGCGGATCCTGCCAGTAGCGCGGGGCGACCTCCATGACCACGTGATACTGGTTCTGCGCGCTGTAGATGGTCGAGACCTCCCGCTGCCCGAAGGCGTCGTAGAGCGTGTTGTCAATGGCGTTGAGGGTCAGCCCAAGTCGCATCGCCGTGTCGCGGTCGATCGTGACGTCGGTCTCCAGGCCGCCCTGCTGCTGGTCGGAATTGACGTCCTTGATGATATCGCTGTTCATCAATGCCGAGATCAATTTCAGCGCCCATGTGTAGAGCTCGGACGTGTTGTCGGAGAGCAGCGTATATTGGTAGGTGGCATTGCTCTGCCGCCCGCCGGTCCTCAAATCGGAGACCGCAACCATGAAGAGACGGGCGCCCGCCACCTCGGCAAGCATCCCGCGCAGCCGCGTCACGACATCGTCGGCAGTGACCCTGCGCTCCGAAAAGGGCTTGAGCGAGAGATAGACGAAGCCGGAGTTCGTCTGCCGTCCTCCTGTGAACCCGACCACGCTGGCGACCGCGGGATCATCCTGGACGATCGTCTGCAATTGCAGGAGCTTCTTCTGCATCGATTGGAACGAGATGCTCTGGTCAGCCTGGATCGAGCCGACGATGAGCCCGGTGTCCTGAACCGGGAAGAGCCCGTAGGTCATCTGGTAGCGGAACATGTAGTAGTTGAGCCCGATAGTCGCCAGGAGCGAGAGGAACAAGGCGCCGGGATGCCTCAACGCGATGCGCAGCGTGGTTCGATAGAAGTTGAGCACCGCGTCGAAGACACGCTCGGTCGCACCATAGAGGCGCCCGTGGCGAGTGACCCTCTCCCGCGGCAAGATCAGCGCGCACATCATCGGCGTCGTCGTCAGTGAAACGACGAGCGAGATCATCACCGCCACCGACAACGTCAGCGCGAATTCGTTGAAGAGGCGCCCGACGATTCCGCCGAAGAACACCAGCGGCGCGAACACCGCGATCAGCGAGAGGCTGATCGAGAGCACGGTGAAGCCAACCTCATTGGCGCCCTTGATCGCGGCCTCCACACGCGGCATGCCTTGCTCGAGATAGCGCGAAATGTTCTCGAGGACGACGATTGCGTCGTCCACCACGAACCCAGTGGAGATCGTCAGGGCCATCAGCGACAAATTGTCGAGGCTGAAGCCTAGCAAATACATTACGCCGAACGAGCCGATAATCGAGGTCGGCACGGCGACGCTTGGGATCGCCGCCGCGCGCACGCTTCGCAAGAACGCGAAGACGACCAGGATCACGAGGACGACGGCGATGATCAGCGTCTTCTCGGTGTCGGCCAGGGACTGCCGAATGGTTTTCGAGCGGTCGACTGCAATCGTCAGATTGACGTCGCCCGGGAGAGCGGCGATGAGCCGCGGCAATTCGGCGCGCACGTTGTCGACTGCGGTGATGATATTTGCGCCGGGCTGGCGCGAGAGCACCACTGCGACCCCTGGCTTGCCGTTGACCAGCCCGGCGTTGCGCAGATCCTCGACCGAGTCGACGACCTCCGCGACATCGGAGAGTACGACCGCGGCTCCGTTGCGATAGGCGATGACGAGATCCCGATACTGCGCCGCTTTCGACGCCTGGTCGTTGGCGTAGATCTGGTAATGCCCGTTGTCATCCTCGATCGCGCCCTTGGGACTGTTGGCGTTGGCGGATGCGAGCGCGGCGCGGATATCCTCCAGGCCGATGCCATAGTGAAAAATCGCCGTTGGGTTGATTTCGACCCGCACCGCGGGCAGCGCGGAGCCGGAGACGTCGACTTCGCCGATGCCCGGAAGCTGTGAGAGTCTCTGCTGAAGGATGTTGGAGGCGATGTCATAGAGTTGGCCGGCGGTGTGGGTCGATGACGTCATGGCGATGACCATGATCGGCGCATCAGCAGGATTGACCTTATGGTAGGTCGGATTCTGGCGCAGGCTGGTCGGCAGATCGACCCGCGCAGCGACGATTGCCGCCTGAACGTCCCGGGCGGCGCCATCGATGTTGCGATCGAGGCCAAACTGCAGAGTGATTCGCGTCGAGCCCTGGGTGCTCTGCGAGGTCATCTCGTTGACGTCGGCGATCTGGCCGAGATGGCGTTCCAGGGGCGAAGCGACAGCGGTCGCCATGGTGTCGGGGCTCGCGCCCGGCATGTTGGCCTGAACGGAGACGATCGGAAAATCGACCTGGGGCAGAGGCGAAACGGGCAATTGCGAGTAGCCGAGCAGGCCGCCAAAGACGACCCCGATCGTCAGCAGCGTCGTCGCCACCGGTCTTCTGATGAAGATTTCCGAGAAGCGGTTGTTCACGTCGGCTCCGCCGCGAGGCCCGAATCGGCAGCGCCGAGGCCGAACCGTTCGCCAAGCCTTTCGAAGAAGAGGTAGATCACCGGCGTCGTGTAGAGCGTCAGCACCTGGCTGAACGCCAGGCCGCCGACAATCGCGAGGCCGAGCGGGTGGCGAAGCTCCGACCCGACGCCCGTGCCGAGCATGAGCGGCAACGCGCCAAAAATCGCCGCGACCGTCGTCATTAGGATCGGTCTCAGGCGCAATAGGCACGCCTGATAGATCGCCTCGCGCGCTGGCAGGCCCTGCTGTCGCTGGGCCTCGAGAGCGAAGTCGATCATCATGATCGCGTTCTTCTTGACGATACCGATAAGGAGCACGATGCCGATCACGCCGATGATGTCGAGGCCCGCGCCGGCGGCGTTCAGGGTGAGGAGCGCGCCAATGCCCGCAGACGGCAATGTGGTCAGAATCGTAATCGGGTGGATGAAGCTCTCGTAGAGCACGCCGAGCACGATATACATGGTCGCGATGGCCGCCGCGAGAAGGAATACCTCATTTGAAAGCGCCGACTGGAACGCCTGCGCCGCCCCTTGATAACTGACCGCGAAGCTCGGCGGCAGATTGATGTCGGCGAGGCCGGCGTTGATCGCCTCGACTGCCTCGCCGAGCGAAGCGCCCGGCGCGAGATTGAACGAAATCGTCGTCACCGGGAACTGCTTCAGATGCGAAATCTGCAGCGGCGACGTCTTGACCACAACGTTGGCCAACGAGTTCAGCGGCGTCTGGCCCGACGTCGAGGCCGCCGACGGCAGATAGAGCGAATTCAGCGAATCGAGCGAGCGCGCCATCTTCGGATCGATGTCGAGAATGACCCGGTACTGATTGCTCTGGGTGAAGATCGTCGAGATGATTCGCTGGCCATAAGCGTCGTAAAGCGCATTGTCGACGATCGCCGGCGTGATTCCGAATCGGGCCGCCTCCGCCCGGTCGAGGTTGACCATGACAGAGCGTCCGTTCGGCTGTAGATCGCTGGCGACGTCGACGATGGAGGGAATTTTGGCGAGCCGCTGGAGCACCTTCGGCGTCCAATCCTGCAGCGTAGCCAGGTCCTGATTTTCGAGCGTGAACTGATACTGCGTCGCGCTGACCGCCGTGTCGATCGAAAGGTCCTGCACCGGCTGCATGAAGAGCGAGATGCCGGCTACGCCTGCGGTCTCCTGGCCCAGACGCCGGATAATCTCGCTCGCCGTCGACCTACGTTCGGAATGGCGCTTCAGGTTGATGAGAAAGCGCCCCGAGTTCAGCGTGATGTTCGAGCCGTCGACGCCGATGAAGGAGGAGAGGCTTTCGACGTCCGCATCGGCGAGGATCACTTTGGCGAGCGCTTGCTGATGGGCCGCCATCTGGTCGAAGGAAATGTCCTCCGCCGCCTGCGTCACGCCCTGGATCACGCCGGTGTCCTGAATGGGAAAGAAGCCTTTCGGGATCGTAACGTAGAGATAGCCGGTCAGCAGGAACGTGCCGAGCGCGACGAGAAGGGTGATCCCTTGATGATCGAGCACGACCCGCAAAGTCGCAGCGTAGAGACGGGTGAGGCCCTTGAAGAACCGGCCGCCGCTTGCTTCGCCCCCCCCGCTCGGGCGCAGGAGCTTGGAACAGAGCATCGGCACTAGCGTCAACGAGACGAAGGCCGAGATGACGATGGTTGCGGCGAGCGTGATCGCGAATTCGTGGAACAGCCGCCCCACGACGTCGCCCATGAAGAGAAGCGGTATCAGCACCGCGATGAGCGAGACGGTCAGCGAAATGATGGTGAAGCCGATCTGCGCGGAACCCTTGACTGCCGCGCCATAGGGGCTATCGCCTGCCTCGAGGTAGCGGGCGATATTCTCGATCACCACGATCGCGTCGTCGACGACAAAACCAGTGGCGACGGTCAGCGCCATCAGCGACAGATTGTCGAGGCTGAAGCCGAATTGATACATGATCGCAAGCGCGCCGATGAGCGAAAGCGGCACCGACAGGCTCGGAATAATCGTCGCGGGAATATTGCGCAGAAAAAGGAAGATTACCATGACGACAAGCCCGACGGCGAGCGAGAGCTCGAACTCGACGTCTCTGACGGAGGCGCGGATCGTCGTGGTGCGGTCAGTCAGGGGCTTCAGCGTGATTCCAGCCGGCAGGCTGGCGCTCAGCGTCGGCAGCAGGGCCTTGATGCTGTCCACGACCTGGATGACGTTGGCCCCCGGCTGACGCTGGATGTTGACAATAAGCGCAGGCGTCATATTCATCCAGGCCGAAAGGCGGCTGTTCTCCGGGCCGATCTCGACAGTCGCGACGTCGGAGAGCAGGATTGGCGCGCCGTTGCGATAGGCGACGACGGATTTGAGATAATCCTTCGGATCCCGGATCTGGTCGTTGGCGTTGATCGTCGAGGACTGCGCGGGCCCGTCGAAATTACCCTTGGGCGTGTTGACGTTAAGATTGCTGATGGTCGTGCGCAGATCGTCAAGATTGATCGCGTAGGCGGCGAGCGCGAGCGGGTTGGCGTGGATGCGCACGGCCGGCCTGTGGCCGCCCGAAATCGAGACGAGCCCGACGCCCGGAAGTTGCGACAGTTTCGGCGCGAGGCGGCTCTCGATGATGTCTTCGACATCGGTCAGCTTCATCGAATCCGATGCAACACCAAGCGTCAGGATCGGCGCGTCGGCCGGATTGACTTTGGAATAGATGGGGGGCGCGGGCAGGTCGGAAGGCAACAGGTTGCCAGCGGCGTTGATCGCGGCCTGCACTTCCTGCTCGGCGATGTCGAGACCGATATCGAGACCGAAGCGGAGCGTGATGACGGACGAGCCGGCCGAACTCGCCGACATCATCTCGCTCAGGCTCGCCATTTGGCCGAACTGTCGCTCGAGCGGCGCAGTGACCGCCGAGGTCATCACCTCGGGGCTCGCACCCGGATAGAAAGTCTGAACCTGGATCGTCGGGTAATCGACCTCCGGCAAGGCCGAAAGCGGCAGGAAACGAAAGGCCGCCACGCCGACGAGCAGAATCGCGATCATGAGGAGGCTGGTCGCGACAGGCCGGTCGATAAAAATGCGGGACGGGTTCACGGACGCGTCTCCGGCGACCAAACCCTCATTGCGCGGCGCCCGGGGCGGGCGTCGCTGCAGGCGCCGTCACGCCGTTCGTCGCCGGCGCGCTGTCGCCGCCTGCGGCCTGACCGGCTTGCCCATGGCGTTGGCGATGGCCCTGAGCGTCGCCGCCGTCCGGTCCTGCGCCAGCGCCGCCGAAACTGCGGCGCTGAGCCTGCCCCTGCGCTTCCGGCCCCTGCACGGTCCCCCCCGGCGCCGCAGCGGCGACCGTGACCTTCGCGCCGTCGCGCAGTCGGTCGACGCCGTCGATAACAACCTTGTCGCCCGCGGCAAGCCCGGACGTGATCGTCGTCCGCGTGCCGTCGGACGGGCCGGTGACGACGTCGCGCCTCGAGACTGTCGAATCGGCATTCAGGACATAGACGAAATTGCCCGAGGGTCCGATCTGCACGGCCGCATTGGGCGCGAGCGCGACGCCGGTCAGCGTATCGACAAGCAAGCGGACGTTGACAAACTGCTGCGGAAACAGGACGCCGTTCGGGTTGTCGAAGGTCGCCCGCATTTTGATCGTGCCGGTGGTCACATCGACCTGGCTGTCATAGGTCGTCAGAGTCCCCATGGCGAGCTGGTTCACGTTGGCGCGGTCGAACACGGTGACCGGCAGTTTGGCGCCGGCGTTGAGTCGCGCAGCGATCCGCGGAAGGTTGTCTTCCGGCGTCGCGAAGACGACGCTGATAGGGTCGATCTGCGTGACGACGACGATGCCGTTTGCGTCCGAGGGTTGCAGATAATTGCCCGGATCGACGAGTCTCAGTCCCGCCCGGCCGGTGATCGGCGAGACGATATGGGTATAGTCTAGATTGAGTTGCGCGGTCTGCACCTGGGCCTGGTCGGTGACGATCGCCGCCTTGTCCTGGGCGACCAGAGCCTCCTGGTCCGCGACCTGCTGCTTGGAGATCGAGTCCTGTTTGCTCAGCGCTTCGTAGCGCGAGAGGTCGCTTTGCGCCTGACCGAGCAGCGCCTGGTCCTTGGCCAACTGGCCCTGCGCCTGCGCAAGCGCGGCTTGATAGGGCCTCGGATCAATCTGGGCGAGAAAGTCGCCTTTCTTGACGGTCTGGCCTTCCTCAAACCCCAGCTCCTGCAGCTTGCCGGCGATCTGGGTGCGGATGGTGACGGTCTCGAAGGGCGTGACCGTTCCGAGCGCGTCGATGGTGATCGGCATGCCGCCGAGCGTGACGGGCGCGACGCGAACGGTCTGGGGCGCCTGTCCTGAGCGGCTGGCGTTCGGGCCCTCCGTTGTCGAGGAGGCGCTGTTCTCGACCTTCTCAAACCTCTGCCACCCGAACACCGCGGCCACAGCCAGGGCGACAACGAGCCCGATCCTGACGAGCACCCGGCGGCGGGGCGGCGGCCTTTGCGAGGGCGGGGGCGCCTCCGGCTCCAGGGGCCCGGGCGGCGTCGGAATTGTCGGCGCCGCGCGTTCTGCAACGTCGGGTTTAAGGGCTTCGTTCATGTTGGTTCATGTTGAGCTCTCTGAGGCCTTCGGCTTCGCACGGGCAGACCCAAATGACAAATCACGCCCGCGTGTCCGGCCGGAGCGGCCAGTGACATATTCGCGCCATCCGCCGTAAAACAAGGATGTTGCAATCTCTTCGCCCATGGGCGATAAGCGCGGCGGCGGCGACGCCGCTTACGGATGCGGGTGTAGCTCAGGGGTAGAGCACAACCTTGCCAAGGTTGGGGTCGAGGGTTCGAATCCCTTCGCCCGCTCCAGTAACTCTCTGAAATCATTCATCGGCTGCCGGACAACCGGCACACCGTCGCGCAGCCCGGCGCAGAACAGGACGTGTCGAAACGCGCCAAATGCGGGGAAATTCCGGGAAGCCGGTTTCTGTTCCGTTCGCGTCGGCCGCCGGTCGAGATTCGAGATTGCGACCCGTCTACTAAGCTTTCCGATCGCTCCTGCGGCTGCCCCCGCCCCCGCCCACCTCGCGCCGTCGGCTCGCACCCGGCAGCCGGGGCTGCAATGATGGCGCGAAAGACCGTAGACATCCCCGCGCCGCGGCCGCTGTCTGACGATGACAAG
>JAFAHO010000218.1 GCA_019237205.1 Hyphomicrobiales bacterium | reverse complement strand
ACGGCTGTCTTAAGGTCCGCCTATGCGATTCTACGCCAAGGTACGAAAAAGGCAATAGAATTTGCAATTTTTGAACGTATCGTTGGTAGCGTGTCGTACCATAGAAAACCGTGGCGAACGAATACGAACATACTACGAATCTGGGGGTCAGGAGTTCGAATCTCTTCGGGCGCGCCAGTAATTTCAATAACTTACGAGATCGCCACCGTTCTAATCAGAGACTTATGTATCCGGTCTCCACCGCCTCGCCGTTCGGGGCGACGCCGGGAGCACGGTTCACAAACTCAGCGATGAGCAGCGCAACGCGATCCTTACGAGATCATCGTTTTCGAAAACCATCGAGTCGTCGCGGATCGAAAGCCATCGTCCCCTACTTGGGTGCGCCATCTTCGGCCGACTGGCGGATAACCTCGCGAAGCCAAATCAGGCCTGCGTCCTGCGACCGGTATTTGTGCCATTGGGCGGCCTGCTTCATCTTTGGGATGCGAAACGGCAGGTCGAGGATCTTGATCGGCAGGGCCTGCTCCGCCTGTCGCGCGAGGCGCCGGTGGACGGTGGCGATGCGGTCGGTTCCGGCGACGAGCAGCGGCATCGTGCTGAAGCTGTAGGTCGTCACATCGACGCGCCGAGCGACTCCGTATTGCTTGAAGAAGACCGACTCCAGCGATTGCACTCCGCCGGGAGGTTGCATGACGACGTGGGACGCCTCGACGAAGTCGCGGCGTGAAAGTTTGCCGCCGGCGAGCTTTCCCCGGCTCCAGACGATAGCGCAGAACTCCTCTTCGAGGATGACCTCAAATGGATGCCGCCTCGAGCAAAATTCGCTCGGGATGATGAGAAGGTCAACGTCGCCGCGTTCGAGCAGCCGTTCCGGCGCATCGACCTGATTAAGAAAGCTGAACCGCACAGTTTGCGAGACCCCCTGACACAGAGTGAGAACCTGGGGAATGAGAGTGGCGAGCGTGTAGTCGGAAACGAGAATGGTGAACTGCCGGTCCGACTTGGCCGGATCGAACTCCGATGGTGTCGCGATCGTCCATTCCACGCGGACCAGCACGTCCCTCACCGCGTCCTTGAGCGATTCCCCGCGCGGCGTAAGCTCCAGTCGTCGCCCGATCTTTACGAGCAGGTCGTCGTCGAAGTAATCCCGCAAGCGAAGCAGCGCGTTGCTCATCGCCGATTGGGTCATGTTCATGTGGGCCGCGGCGCCGCTCACGCTGCGCAGATGCAGCAGGTGATCGAGCGCGACGAGCAGGTTGAGATCGAGCTTGTTGAACCGCATGCGCCGACCCGGGTGGACCACTGAACAAAGATCATTCCATTCACGAAATCAATATATCGCATTTCGACAATCAATTTTTCTGAAGCGTCATCCGCCGCTAAACGGACGGCAGGAGGTAGGCCCATGGCTTGTATTTGGAACAGCGTCGCAGCTTGCCGCGATATGGCTGCCCGCGGCCTCCGCAAGGTCACGGAGTAGCGCCGGTGTTCAAATACTTCCCGACGAACTACGTCTGGAATCTGTCTGTCGACCTCGCCATCGAAATGGGCGCGAAGATAGGCGAGATCGAGGAAATGTGCGCCCCTCTGCAGGACGCCGCAAAGCAACCCGACGCGGCCGGAACCGCTGCCTTTCGTGGGACTTGGTCCAGAATGGCGGACAAGCTCTGCGCACTGGCCGAAGAGGACGAAGCGCGCGGGCGGCTGATCTCGGCGGGCGATAAATACGGGCGCGCCGCGACCTACTACCTCACGGCGGAACGTCTTCAGCCGCACAACGCGCCGGGCCGCTCAGCTCTCTACAAGCGCATGCTCGACGTCTTCAACCACGGCGTGAATCTCGCCGGGGAGAACTGCGTACGCGTTGAGATTCCTTACGGCGAAGCACATCTCTCCGCGCTCTACGTCCCCGCCGAGGGCGTTGAGGGTCGGGCGCCGATCCTTGTTCAGCTGAACGGTCTCGATTCGACGAAGGAGATGAAATACCGCGTCGGTCTGCCTCGCTGGCTGGCTCAGCGCGGCGTGTCCTCGCTCGTCGTCGACCAGCCCGGAACGGGAGAAGCGCTCCGCCTTCACGGCCTGACCGCCGTCTACAACTCCGAAATCTGGGCAAGCAGGATCGTCGACTGGCTCGAGACCCGCGACGACGTCGATCCTGGCCGCATCGGCTGCGAGGGCGTCTCGCTCGGCGGCTATTACTGCCCGCGCGCGGTTGCCTTCGAGCCGCGTTTCGCCTGCGGCGCCGTCTGGGGCGCCAACCACGATTGGCGCGACGTTCAGAAAAAGCGCCTTCAACGCGAAGGCAATTTCCCGGTTCCGCACTATTGGGAACACGTGCGCTGGGTCTGGGGTGCGCGCGACACGGACGACTTCATGCGCATCGCCGAGAACGTCCATCTCGACGGAGTGCTCGACCGCATCAAGGTCCCCTTCCTTGTCACCCACGGCGAGAAGGATTCGCAGATTCCCTTGCAGTGGGCGCAGCGCACTTACGAGCAGCTGGTCAACAGCCCGAAGCGTGAACTGAAGATTTTCGGCGAGCGCGAAGGCGGCGCGCAACACTCGAGCTTCGACAATCCCACCAATGCGGGCGCCTACATCGCAGATTGGGTCGCCGAAACGCTCGGCGGCCGCACCGCTGTAGCCAAAAGCTCGAATTGAGCGAGGGAGGAATTCATGAATATCATTGGGCCCGATGCGCTCGTCTTTGGCGTCGACGACATCGACGCCTGCGCGACCTATCTCACGGCTTATGGCCTCAACCCAGCGAGCGTCGACGCGAAGGGAGGCCGGTTCGAGGCGCTCGACGGCACGGCGATCGTCATACGCCGCCGCGGCGATCCAAGCCTGCCACCCCCGCTCGAGAGCGGATCGATGATGCGCCTGATTGTCTACGGAGTCGCGGACAGGGCAACGGTTCAAGCGGTGGGCGACGAACTCGCGCGCGACCGGCAAGTCCAACGCCTCGCCGATGGCGGCATTGAGGCCGTTGACGATCACGGCTTTCCGCTCCGCTTCCAGGTCACGAACCGGCGCCCTCTCGACCTGCCCGGCGAGCGCATCAACGCGCCAGGGGCGCCCGCGCAACGCGGAGTCAACCACATCGGCGTCTGGCAGGACATGCCGGCCAAGCCGCGCACCCTCTCACATGTGGTCTGCTTTGTTCCCGACATCGCGGCGGCCGAGCAATTCTATGTCAACCGTCTCGGCTTCAAGGTCACCGATCGGCTTGGCAACGCCGGTCCTTTCCTGCGGCCCGCCGGAACACAGGACCACCACACCCTCTTCTTCATCCAGACCCCGCCTCACATGAAGGGCTGCGAGCACTTCGCGTTCCACATGGGCGGGCCGACCGAACTGATGCTTGCCGGAACGCGGTTCTTGAAAGCCGGCTATCAGTCTTTCTGGGGACCAGGGCGGCACAAGTTCGGCTCGAACTGGTTCTGGTACTTCAACAGTCCGCTTGGCTGTCATGTCGAATACGATGCGGACATGGACTTGCACGACGACGAATGGACGCCACGCGAGGCGCCGATGAGCCCGGAGGCGTCGCAGGCTTTCCTATTCGAGCATCGCGAAAAGTGGGCCCCCGGCGGGCCGCCGCCGCCCGGCGCGGGCAAGCCCGGCCATTGATGTGCCAGGCGTCCGGATGGCCGAGATCCTCTGCCGTTTCGATGAGCTTCGCGACGGCGAAGCGCGCGGGCTCGGGCCGTTCGACGGCTCAGGCGCCAAGGCCTTCATCGTGCGGCGGCACGGCCGGCTCTTCGCCTATTGGGACGCCTGCCCGCACTATG
Organism: Hyphomicrobiales bacterium; assembly: GCA_019237205.1. Classification (GTDB taxonomy): domain Bacteria; phylum Pseudomonadota; class Alphaproteobacteria; order Rhizobiales; family Beijerinckiaceae; genus Roseiarcus. The sequence continues at coordinate 2,822 of JAFAHO010000218.1, read as the reverse complement.
GCGACACGCCGATGGCTTGGCGGACCAACGCCTATCTCAATGCGGCCGGCGACCGCATCGTCTGCGCCTCGCATGGCGCGGAGTTCGAGATTGAGACCGGGCGATGTGTCGTCGGCGCGGCTTTGGGCAAGTCCCTGACGCCGGCGCCGATCGAGGCGACGCAGGAGGGCGCGGTCGTCTTCAACCGATAATTATGCGGGAGGAAACAGGTGTCGGCTTCGGGCTTGCGCGTTCTCATCATCGGTGGCGGATTTTCCGGGATGTCCGCCGCCATCCAATTGCGCAAAGCGGGCGCCCATGTCGATCTCGTCGAAATCGACCCAGGCTGGCGCTCTTACGGCGCCGGAATCAGCCTCGGCGGCGCGACCTTGCGCGCGTTTCGGACGCTTGGAATTCTCGATGAATTTCTCAAGCGTGGCTCGGCGACGGACGGCGTCGATCTCTATACGAGTTCGGGGCATCTCATCGCCAAACTGCCGACTCCGCGCATCGCCGGTCCCGATGTGCCCGGCGGCGGCGCAATCATGCGCCCTGCCTTGGCCGAGATTCTTGCTGAGGCAACCAAAGCTTCCGGAACAAATGTGCGCCTCGGGGCGACCTTCGAAAGTCTCGGCGAAGGAGCAAACGGGGTCCGAGCCAAACTCAGCGACGGCTCGGAATTGTCTTATGATCTTGTGATCGGCGCGGATGGACTCTACTCACGCACCCGCGGCGCCACATTCCCCGATGCTCCCAAGCCTCGCTACACCGGCCAGTGTGTGTGGCGGGCCGTGCTACCGCGTCCCGCTGAAGTCGAGCACGCGACAATGTGGCTGGGGAATAAGGTCAAGGCAGGGGTCAATCCGGTGTCTCGCGACGAGATATATCTTTTCGTCACCGAGGATCGTCCCTCCAACGACCGCATTGAACCGGGGCGCTTCTTGTCGCTACTGCGCGAGATGCTTGCGCCCTTCAGCGCGCCTGCCGTCAAGGCGATCCACGCCTCCCTGAACGAGCGCTCCCGCATTGTTTACCGACCGCTGGAAGCGTTGCTGCTGCCGCGGCCCTGGTCGAAGGGCCGCGTCGTTCTCATCGGTGACGCGGCGCATGCCACGACGCCCCATCTCGCTTCCGGGGCCTGCATCGGGATCGAGGACGCGATCGTGCTCGCCGAGGAGATTGATCGGACGGAGACCGTCGACGAGGGACTGAGGGCGTTCGAAAGCCGCCGTTGGGAGCGTTGCAGGATGGTCGTCGAAAATTCCAAGCGTCTCGGCGAGATCGAAATCACGGGCGGCAATCAGGCCGAGCACGCCCAGATCATGCGCGAGTCGCTAATGGCGCTGGCGGCGCCGATTTGACCGCCTTTCGGGGACGCAGGACGTCATGAGAGCGAGTACGGAGAGCTGGCGAGGACGCATCGCGCTGATGGTCGCCCATTGCGCGGGCATGATTGATCTGGTCGCGCTGCCGGTCTGGGTCGGAGCGCTGATCTCGCAGTATCGCTTCAGCCCGCAGCAGGCCGGCGGCCTGGCGACGCTGTTTCTGATCGGCGCCGTGCTGAGCAGTCTGTTCTTCGCGCCACGCTTCAACCGAGTCGACCCGCGCCTCGCCGCGATCGCGGGATTTGGTCTGGCGGCTATCGCCTTTCTAGCCGCCTCGTTCGTCATGGATTTCGCGAGCCTGGCGATCCTTCACGCGATCGCCGGCGCTTCGGTCGGATGCGCGCTGAGCTTCACGCATGGCACGATCGCTCATAGCCGGCGCCCCCATCGGCTGTTCGCCATCGTCGGTATGGCGCTCGGCGTATTCGCCATCGTCTTTCTTGGCGCCACGCCGAACCTCATCGCGGCCTTCGGCGGCGCCGCCTTGTTCAGGACCTTCACGGCTGTGATGGCGATTGCGGCGGTCGTCGCGATCATCTCGTTCCCAAAGGCGACAGAGCGAAGGGACGGGGATCTGATCGACGAGGTAACACATTTGCGACCCGCTGTATGGTTTGGTGTAGCGGGCGTGAGCTGCATGGCCCTGACCCAGGCAATGATGTTCAGCTTCATTGAACGGATCGGCATGGATCGCGGGTTCGGAGCCGCGGCGGTGACCGGCGTGCTGATCACACTGGGCTTCGTCAATCTCTTCCCCGCGCCGCTGGCTGCGATCCTGGAAAAGCGGCTCTCGGCAAACGCCGTCCTCCTTGCCGGGCCGATCTGCCAAGCTCTCATCGCGCTTGCCATATCGTTCAGCGGAAGCTTTCTCGGCTATGCCGCGCCGACAGTGTTCTTGGCGGCCGTGATGATCTTCACCCACACCTTCGCATTTGGGCTGCTGTCGAAGCTCGATCCGACTGCGCGAGCGCTCGCCGCGACGCCGGCGATGCTGATGATCGGCGCCGCGGTCGGTCCGATCCTTGGCGGCACGCTCGTCCAGTCGTTCGGCTATGGCAGTCTCGGCGTCGCGGCCGTCGTCATCGCAGCTGTCGCATTCGCCCTGTTCTCGAAAGTGCACGCGCCTCACGCTCCGCTCGTCGACGCGCCGCGCAAAGCAGGCGCCATCTGATCATGAACAACCAGTCTGCTTTCCCGACCGTCCGTCGCGTCGTCACCGGCCACAACGCTGAAGGCCAGGCCGTCATCGACTCCGACGGCCCGTTGCCGACGGTGGTCGAGCTGGCCGCGCTGCCGGGAACCGTCTTTCATGAGGTCTGGAGCACGGAGGGAAGTCCAGCGCCCGTCGGGAACGGCCCAGATCCCTCGGTCGGCTCGATCCGCCTTCCGCCTCCGCGACACGGCACGCGCATCCGCTTCGTCGACATCCCGCCGGACACCGATGACTTTCTTCGTCAC
>JAFAHO010000074.1 GCA_019237205.1 Hyphomicrobiales bacterium | reverse complement strand
GCGCCAGCACGGCGTTCCATATGGCGGTCAATCATCTGCGCGCCGGCGCAGCCGACATCGTGCTCGCGGTCGGCGCGGAAAAAATGTTCTCAGAGGACAAGGCGCTGACCTTTGCGGCTTTCGACGGCGCCTGGGACGTGCACGACGCTGCGGCCAACCGCGAACGCCTGATCGACATGGGCCGCGGCGTCGAGGCGCCGCCGGGCTCGACCTCGACCAAGCCCTACAGCGTTTTCATGGACATCTACGCTGCGATGGGGCGCATGCACATGCGCGAATTCGGCACGACGCAGCGCCAATTCGCGGCGGTCTCCGCCAAGAACCACGCCCATTCCGTCCACAATCCGTTCGCCCAATATCGCGACGCCTACTCGATCGACGAGATCCTCGCCGCGCCGCCGATCACGTTCCCCCTGACGCTGCCGATGTGTTCGCCGGTCAGCGATGGCGCGGCGGCGGCCATTCTGTGCAACGAATCCGGCCTAAGGCGACTGGCGGGATCCGCGGCGCGCGCCATCCGCGTGCTGGCTTGCGCCATGCAGACGAGCAGCGACCGGGCCGCGACGGACCTCGAACATCATCTGGTACGCAAGGCCTCGCGCAGGCTATTTGAGGCCGCGGGCCTCGACCCGTCGGACGTGAGCGTGGCCGAAGTCCACGACGCGACGGCGATCGGCGAGGTCCTGCAATCCGAATTGCTTGGCCTTGTGCCTTTCGGCGAAGGCGGACCGGCGGCGGAACGCGGGGAGACCTCGCTTGGGGGACGCATCCCCATCAATCCGTCGGGCGGGCTCGAGTCCAAGGGCCATCCCATCGGCGCGACGGGCTTGGCGCAGATCTTCGAACTGGTGACGCAACTGCGGGGCGAAGCGGGCCGGCGTCAGGCGGCCGGGGCGTGCGTCGCCCTGGCGGAAAACGGCGGCGGGCTCGCAGGCGTCGAGGAAGCCGTCGCCTGTCTCACCCTGCTTGGTCGATAAGGGAGGCTTGAATGTCCAACCGTCCGGAAACCGTGTTCGCCAATCTCATCGCCAATCGGGCCGAGGAAACGCCCGATTTCGACGTCGTCACGTTCGAAGGCGGCGGCGTCAGGCCCGATGAAACGTTGAGCTACCGCGACCTTTGGGACAACGGCCTGAGACTCGCGCAGGTCCTCAAGGATCTCGGCGTCAAGCCGGGACAGCGCTTCGCGCTCTTGATGGCGAATCACCCCGAGTTCGTCGAAGCGATGACGGCGGCGTCGATTCTGGGCGCGGCGGTCGTGCCGATCGACCCGCGCGCCCGGGGCGAGAAGTTGCGCTTCCTGCTCGACAAGGTCGAATGCGCCGGCGTGCTCGCCGCCGATTACGCGCTCGACAATCTGGAGGAGGTCAGGCCTTCGCTGCCTCGCCTCGCGTGGATCGCGGCCTTTGCGACGGACGAGGGCGCAAGACCACTCGCCGACTATCGCGGCGTGACCGACTGGGCGGCGATCGCGCCCTCGAGTCCGCCTGACCTTCCCATCTTGGGCGAGGACCCCGACAGCGCATTAGAGCTGATCTTCACGTCGGGCACGACGGGCGATCCGAAAGGCATCGTCATGACCCAGCGCCGGTATTGCGAGACGTCGCTGATGGCGAACCGTCTCTTCGGCTATGGACCGGACGAAAAGCTCTACTCGGGTCTTTCGCTTACCCATGCGAACGCTCAGATCATCACGCTCGGCGCGGCGCTTGCGTGCAAGCTCCGATGCGTTCTGTCGCGGCGCTTCACGAAATCGCGTCTCTGGAACATCACCCGAAAATACGGCGCGACCAGCTTCACGCTGCTCGGCGGCATGACCACCGCGGTCTACGCCGAGCCGCCGCGTCCCGACGATTCAGACAACCCGGTTCGCCACATCGTTTCGGCCGGCATGCCGGCCGCGATCTGGAAGGCGTTCGAGCAGCGCTTCAATGTCAAAATCCTCGAATTCTATGGCGCTGCCGAGGGCGGCTTGACCTTCAACTATCCGGGCTTGGGTCCGGTCGGCAGCATCGGCAAGCCGCCGCCTTCGCTCAAACATCGCATCGTGGACGATCACGGAAACGACGTGCCGCGCGGCAGCCCGGGCGAGCTCTTGTTCCGCCACGCCAACGACTCCCCCTTCGCGGTCGAGTATTTCGGCGACGCTGCGGCGTCGGCGAGGAAATGCGCGGACGGTTGGCTGCACATGGGCGACGTGGCGCACGAAGACGAGAACGGCTGGCTTTTCTTCGACTACCGCAAGGGCGCAGGGATCCGGCGCAACGGCGAATTCGTCAACACAGCCTTCATCGAAAAGGCGATCGCCGAATCGGGTCTCGTCGACGATGTTTATGTCTACGGGGTCGCCAGCGCCAATCAGGTCCCTGGCGAAAAGGACGTGGTCGCCGCGCTCGTGCCCAAAGATCCTTCGGCGTTCCTCGCGCCGCGTGTCTTTGAAATCTGCAAGGACAAGTTGGAGGCCAATTTTGTCCCGAGCTTCCTTCAAGTCCTGACGCACATTCCGAAGACGGCGTCGGAAAAGCCGCTCGAGCGGTTTCTGATCGAGGCCTTCGAGCGGGAGCCCGACGGCGTCCATCGGCGCGCCTGAACAATCCAAAGGGCCGCCCCCGCCCCAACTGAGACGACGCCCGTCGGGATCTCACCGACGTTCAAGCGCCGGAGGAGAATCTCCGGAGTGGGCGGAACCCCGCCGATCGATTGGCACAACGAACGAGACCGATGCGCCCAACTGCGGACAGTGACGGAACAAGACGGAGGCCCAGAAACGAGCATTTGCCGTGGCTGGCCATTGCGACAGTGGCTGGACGACTTTCGGCCGGCGCAGGACGACGCTATGGCCGACGATGCCGACGCCGACCGGAGCGCGATGCCCGCTCTCGGTCATTCGCCTGGGCCTCCATCCCTTTCCGCCGGTAACCAGCTTCACCGGATCATCACTCAGAATCAGGTTCGCGCCCCGTTCAATCAGCACATCCAATTTTGCTTTGAGACCGGTGGAAGTCCAACGACGCAAGCGGCACCATACCTCGCACCTGTCTTTCTACGCCCTAGCCCTACGCCAGCCTCATCCTTGTTGCGCGACCCCATTTCCGGCTCTTTCTAATCAACCCCGCTGATCCATGCGCCTCGTGAGTCGAGGCGACACCGCGGGGGCTCCTGGATGTCAACGATCTCCTTTCGCTCCGAGGCTCATGCCCGCGGCGCGCGCATGCTGCGCACCGCGATGGGGCCGGCGGTCGCCCGATATCTCGAGGACAGAGGCGTCGTCGAGGTGATGCTCAATCCCGACGGCCGGCTCTGGATCGACCGCTTGTCGGGCGGACTCGAAGACACCGGTTGTCGCGTGGCAGCGGCGGACGCTGAGCGGATCGTCCGTCTCGTCGCGCATCACGTCGGCGTCGAGGTTCATGCCGGCGCGCCGCGTGTCTCTGCCGAGCTGCCGGAAACAGGAGAGCGTTTCGAAGGCCTTGTCCCCCCGGTGGTCGCGGCGCCGTGCTTTGCAATCCGCCGCCCGGCGGTCGCCGTGTTCACCCTCAGCGATTACGTGGACGCGGGGATCATGTCCGCGCTCGAGGCCAAGCTGCTGCAGGCCGCGGTGCGGGAGCGCAAGAACATCCTGGTCGCTGGCGGAACGTCGACCGGGAAGACGACCCTGGTCAACGCGCTGCTCGCCGAAGTCGCGAAAACCGGTGACCGCGTGGTGCTGATCGAGGATACGCGCGAGCTGCAATGCGCCGCGCCGAACCTGGTCGCGCTGCGCACCAAGGATGGGGCGGCGTCGTTTTCCGACCTCGTCCGATCTGCGCTGCGCCTGCGGCCCGACCGCATTCCGATCGGCGAGGTGCGCGGCGCCGAGGCGCTCGATCTTCTGAAGGCCTGGGGAACCGGACATCCCGGCGGCGTCGGCACGCTCCACGCGGGATCGGCTATCGGTGCGCTCCGCCGCCTTGAGCAGCTCATCCAGGAAGCCGTCGTTACCGTGCCGCGCGCGCTGATCGCCGAGACGATCGACGTCATCGCCGTCCTGGCCGGCCGCGGCTCCGAACGCAGGCTCGCCGAACTCGCCGTCGTCCGCGGCCTCGGGCCTGCCGGCGACTACGTCCTCACCTCCGCCGGAGAATCCTGATGCCAATCGATCGCATTCGCCGCCTGGCGACCACCGCCACGCTCTTTGCTTTCACGCTCGCGGCCGGACCCGCGCTCGCCGCCGGCTCCAACATGCCATGGGAGCAGCCGCTCAACCAGATTCTGCAGTCGATCGAAGGCCCGGTCGCCAAAGTGCTGTCGGTCATCGTCATCATCATTACGGGCCTGACCCTCGCCTTCGGCGAGACCTCCGGCGGCTTCCGGCGGCTCATCCAGATCGTCTTC
>JAFAHO010000178.1 GCA_019237205.1 Hyphomicrobiales bacterium | reverse complement strand
CGGCGAGATTGACTTCCGACGATCGCGCCGCGGTCGCGAACGCGACGTCGTCAGCGGTGTTGTTGCGCCCGAAGGCGCGCAGGTCGTCGAGCGTGCGCATTTCGAAGCGGCCGAGGAAATCGGCCTCGACGAGATCCGCGCCTGGCTCGCCCGGCGTTTTCGGCGTCAGGACCAGCTCGTACAGGCCGGGCGGCAGAATGTCGATGACGTCCATCGTCTGCATGAACGCCTCGTGCTCACGCACCGCCACCTTCGGCGAAACAAAGATCGCCAGATGCCCGACCTTGGGGTCGACGCAATAGATGATCGTCTTGCCCTGCGCGTGGATGTCGTCGACGCTCTCATAGAGGTCGAGGATCCAGCCGAGCGTCTGCTGTGGCGGGCTGATGTTGTCGCCGAGCGACGTGAAGACGATGATCGGCGAAGTGACGTTGCGGATGTCGAACAGACGCCCGTCGGAGGTGGCGATCTCGTTGCGCGCGAGCTTGTCGCCGATGAAATGCTTGTCGACGAGATATTGGATCTCCTGACCGTTCAGCTGGATGAAATCGCCCCACCACTTCTCGAAGTCGAGGAAGCGAGGCCCTTCGGTGTCGACGGTCTTGTAAACGTTGTAGAGCTTGCCGAACGCCGTGTTGCCGGGGTTGAGGTTGTCGAAATTGGCGATCAGATTGGCGCCGTCGAATTTGCCGTTCCCAAGGTCGCTCACAAGCGACGTCAACCAGGAGCCGCCCAAGAGCCCGCCCGCGTAGCGCATGGGGTTCTTGCCGTGCACCCCCTGCCAATAGGAGATCGGCGAGCCGGGCATCAGCACCGGCCCGAACAGGTCGGGCCGCAGCATCGCCACCATCAGCGTCTGGTAGCCCGCCTGGCAATTGCCGACGGCGAACGGCTTGGGGCTGTTCGGATGCAGCTCGCCCACCCGTTCGAAGAACTTAACCTGGCCTTCGACCACATCGAGAAAAGTCTGTCCCTCCTTCGGCTCGGCGGCGAACCCGATGAAGTAGACAGGATGCCCGGCGGCCATCGCATCGCCGATCTCGCTCTCCCGATGAAAGCCGCCGATGCCTGGACCCTGGCCGGCGCGCGGATCGACCACCACCACCGGGCGCTTGGCCGGATCGATCCGCATGCCCTCGGGCGGAACGATCCGCGCCAGCGAGTAGTTGATCGGCCGCGGCAGAGACCCGCCGCTCATCAGGTTGAAATGGACCCGGCTTTTGGGACCAGGGTTTAAGTTGGAGAACGGCCGCTCCGTTTGATAGACGGAGCGAACGATGACGAAGAAGACGAGACGACGGATTGACGCTGGGCTGAAGGCGAAGATCGCCCTGGAGGCGCTGCGGGAGCAGGCGACGGTTACGGACCTTGCGCAGCCCTACGAGGTCCATCCGAACCAGATATACGCCTGGAAGAAGCAGCTTCATGATCAGGCGGCGCGCGCCTTCGACCCGGGCGTCGGACGGGACGCGGAGACGGCGCACGAGCGGGAGATCGAGCGGCTGCACGCCAAGATCGGGCAGCTCACGGTCGAGCGGGATTTTTTAGTGCGGAGGTCCGGAAGATGAGCGCTCCGGACCGCAGAGCGATGCTCGACTGCGCCGACAAGGCGCTGTCGGTTCTCGGCGGCAATGCGCGCTTCTGAGGGTGGCGCGCTCGGGCGTCTACCGGGCGCGCAAGCCCGCCAACGACAACGACGCGGCGCTGATGCGCCGGATCGACGAGCTGTTCACCGCATGGCCGTTTCTCGGCTCACGCCGGATGACGGCGATGCTCCGTGCCGAGGGCTCGCCCGTGAACCGCAAGCGGGTGCAGCGGCTGATGCGCCTGATGGGGATCGCCGCGCTCGGGCCGAAGCCGAAAACGACCAAGCCCGCGCCCGGCCACAAGATTTATCCCTATCTCCTGCGCGGCATGACGATCGAGCGCGCCAACCACGTCTGGGCGGCGGCCGACATCACCTACATTCCGATCGGACGCGGCTTTCTCTATCTCGTGGCGATCATCGACTGGGCGTCGCGCGCGGTTCTGGCGTGGCGGCTGTCGAACACGATGGACGTCTCGTTCTGCCTGTCGGCGCTCGAGGAGGCTCTGGCGAGGTTCGGCAAGCCGGAGATCTTCAACACCGACCAGGGCTCGCAATTCACCTCGGCTGCGTTCACCGGGGCGCTCGCCGAAGCCGGCGTCGCGATCTCAATGGATGGGCGCGGCCGCTGGATGGACAACGTCTTCATCGAGCGGCTGTGGCGGTCGCTGAAGTATGAGGACGTCTATCTCAAGGGTTACGCCGACGGCCGCGAAGCCTCGCGCGGCATCGCCGAATGGATCGCTTTTTACAACGAACGCCGTCCTCACCAGGCGCTGGCGCACCGCGCACCGATGGCGGTCTGGCGTGAGGGGGTCGCCTGCGCAAAGGCTGTGGACATGATGGACAACGCATCCGCGTTGCCCACATGCCCACGGCCGCAGAAGCAGACGCAGCCTCACGCTGCGTGATAGAAAGGAACAACGAGCGGTCGGATTTCCAACGAACAAACCGCCTCAAGCGGTCCCGCTGCGCGGGTCCATTTCAATTTGGGGTTCCCCCGTTTGCTGGCAGGAGGATTGTGGCAAGAGCGAACGACACATTCTACCCCGTTTGTTCGCCAGAATTCGCATGTCGGCTAAATTTGCCTCTGCGCTCTGAGGACCTTTTATCGCTCCCTTTGATCGCGAGCGACACCCCCGATCCTTCGTGGCTGTCCTGGCCAGACTGGTTCGAGCGCGCCGGTTTTGGGCGACGCAGTCCAGGCATTGCGCTCCAGTTCAACCATTATACAGACGGCATAGCAGCCGCGATCGCGGGACAGGGCGTAACGTTGGGATGGAATCTGATTCTCACAGACTTGCTAGCCAAAGGACAACTTGTTCCCCTTCTGTATCGGCTTCGAGATGGCGATATTGTGTGGTCCCGTCAAGTATAATATCGCCATGAAGACTGCGCCTTGAGGAAGGATGGTCGCGCAGGCTGCGGCTCTTGTGTTTCGCCGGAGGTTCGTTGCAGTTTGACGCCCTGCCACAAAAGCGCGAGGCTCGCGCCATGGACCAGGTCAGAGAGAACCTCTTCGAAGGCCACAACCGGCCCCGCAATCCGGGCGCGCCGCTTGATCCGGCCTGGTTCGAGAGCGTCGGCGTCAATACCAGCGCGGTCGAGCGCCGCGCCGAGACTCTCGCGACCCGCCGCTCGGTCAAGAAAGAATATCAGGCCGCGTGGCTCGTAAAGGCGCTGACCTGCATCGACCTCACCACGCTTGCGGGCGACGATACGCCCGAACGTGTGCGGCGGCTCTGCGCCAAGGCGAGGCGCCCGCTCAGCGACGATCTTCTCGTTGCGCTCGGCATGGTCGATGCGCCCCCGACGGTCGGCGCCGTCTGCCTCTATCCGACGATGGTCGCGCCCGCGGTCCGCGCTCTCGAAGGCTCGGGGATTCCGGTCGCTTCCGTCGCGACCGGCTTTCCGGCGGGCCTCACGCCGATCAAGCAGCGGCTCGAGGAAATTCGCTACGCCGTCGGCGAGGGCGCGCGCGAGATCGACATCGTGATCACGCGAGCCCATGTTCTCGGCCGCGACTGGACGGCGCTCTTCGACGAGGTCGCGGCGATGCGCGAGGCATGCGGGCCCGCGCATCTGAAGGCGATCCTCGGCACGGGCGACCTGAAGACCTTGCGTAACGTCTATGCAGCGAGCATAGTCGCGATGCAGGCAGGAGCGGATTTCATCAAGACCTCGACCGGCAGGGAGGAGGTCAATGCGACCTTGCCGGTGAGCCTCGTGATGGTGCGCGCGCTGCGCGACTATCGCGAACGGACGGGCGTCGATATCGGCTTCAAGCCCGCGGGAGGCCTGCGCGCAGCCAGGGACGCGCTCGCTTGGCTCATCCTCATGAAGGAGGAACTCGGCCTGCCGTGGATGCAGTCCGAGCTTTTCCGCATCGGCGCGAGCGGCCTCGTCACCGACATCGAGCGGCAGCTCGACCATTACGCGGCCGGCCGCTATTCCGCCGCCCATCGCCACGCGATGGCCTGAGGCGTGCAATGGCCTTGATCACGGACATTCTGCGCACGATGGATTACGGCCCTTCGCCCGAGAGCAGCGAGCATGTCCTGGCCTGGCTCGAGCGCCGCAAGGCTGGCTTCGGTCTTTTCATCAACGGTCGATTCACGAGGCCTGGCGCGCTCTTCGACGTGTTCAATCCTGCGACTGGCGGGCGGATCGCCGGCGCGACGCAGGGGTCGCCCGCCGATATCGACGCGGCGGTCGGCGCGGCGCGAAAGGCGCAGCCGAAATGGGCGGCGCTGTCAGGTCACGAGCGTGCGAAGCAACTCTATGCGCTGGCGCGGCACGTGCAGAAGCGCGAGCGCTTTCTCTCGGTGCTCGAGACGATCGACAACGGCAAGCCGATCCGCGAGTCGCGCGACATCGACATCCCCCTGGTCGCGCGCCACTTCTATCACCATGCCGGCTGGGCCTCGCTGATCGACAGCGAATTTCCCGGCACGCGTCCAGTCGGCGTCTGCGGGCAAATCATCCCGTGGAACTTCCCGCTCCTGATGCTCGCCTGGAAGATCGCGCCGGCGCTCGCCGCCGGCAATACGGTCGTGTTGAAGCCCGCCGAATTCACTCCGCTGACAGCCCTCGCCTTTGCGGAGATCTGCGTCGAAGCGGGGCTGCCGGCGGGCGTCGTCAATATCGTGACCGGGGATGGCGCAACCGGCGCGGCGCTCGTCGCGCACGCGGGCGTCGACAAGATCGCCTTCACCGGGTCGACCGAGGTCGGCCGCGCGATCCGCAGGGCGACCGCCGGAACAGGCAAGAAGCTCTCGCTCGAACTCGGCGGCAAATCGCCTTTTGTCGTGTTCGAGGACGCTGATCTCGACAGCGCGGTGGAGGGCGTTGTCGATGCGATCTGGTTCAATCAGGGCCAGGTCTGCTGCGCAGGCTCGCGGCTGCTGGCGGCCGAAGGGATCGCCGACGCAATGTACGCGAAACTGCGCGCCCGTATGGCGAAGCTCCGGGTCGGCGATCCGCTCGACAAGTCGACCGACGTCGGCGCGATCGTCGCGCCAGCCCAGCTCGAGCGGATCGAGCGTCTGATGCGCGAAGGCGCCGAGGAGGGGCTTGAATTCTGGCGGGCCGACGACGCCCTGCCCAATCGAGGCTGCTTTTATCCGCCGACCCTGGTCACCGGCGTCGAACCGGCGTCGATCCTCGCGCGCGAAGAGATCTTCGGCCCGGTGCTCGTCGCTACGACGTTCCGCACGTCGGAGGAAGGGGTGACGCTCGCCAACAACACGCGCTACGGGCTCGCAGCGTCGGTCTGGACCGAGAATGTCAGCCGTGCGCTCGAGGTCGCGGCCCATATCAAGGCCGGAGTCGTCTGGATCAATTCGACGAACCTGTTCGACGCCGCTTCGGGCTTCGGCGGCTATCGCGAGAGCGGCTTCGGCCGTGAGGGGGGTCGCGAGGGCCTTAACGAGTACAGAGCCGTCGAGGCGCCCAAAGGCAAGCCGTATCAGCCTGCGACGGCGCCCTTGATCGCCTCGCCCGGGCTGATCCCGTCGGCAGAGACCGCGGGCGGCCTCGACCGTACGGCCAAGCTCTATGTCGGCGGCAAGCAGACCCGGCCCGATTCCGGCTACAGCTACGCTATTCTTGACCCAAAGGGCTACGAGGTAGGATTGGCCGGCCTCGGCAATCGCAAGGACATCCGCAACGAGGTCGAGGCCGCGGCCAAAGCCTCGTCCTGGGGCGCGGCGACCGCGCACAACCGGGCGCAGGTGCTCTACTACGTCGCCGAGAATTTGAGCGCACGCGCCGGGGAGTTTGCACAGCGCCTGCGGACGATGACGGGGGTTTCCGCTCGCACGGCCGAGGCCGAGGTCGAAACGTCGGTCCGTCGCGCTTTTTTCTACGCGGGCTACGCCGATAAGTTCGACGGCGCGGTTCATGCGACGCGCTCGCGCTTCGTCACGCTGGCAATGAACGAACCCTGGGGCGTGATGGGAATCGTGTGCCCAAATGAAGCCCCTTTGCTCGCCCTTGTCTCGCTCGTGATGCCTGCAGTCGCCATGGGCAATTGCGTCGTCGTCGTTCCTTCGTCTTGCCATCCCTTGAGCGGAACTGACCTCTATTCGGTGATCGACACGTCGGATGTTCCTGCCGGCGTCGTCAATATCGTGACGGGCGAAGCAAACGCGCTCGCCGCGACGCTGGCCGAGCACGACGGCGTCGACGCGGTCTGGTACGTCGGCGACCCGTCGGGCGCGAAAACGGTCGAGGCTCTCTCCGCCGGCAATTTGAAGTCGACCTGGGTGGCGTCGGCCGCGCTCGACTGGTCGCGCGCCGAGGGGCGCGAGTTCCTCCGCCGCGCTGTCCAGGTCAAGAACATCTGGGCGCCGTACGGCGAGTGACGCGTCACCATTCCTTTGCGACCGTATAGCCCAGCGCGCGGAAACGCTCGACGAGGCCGCCCTTGCCTGGAAGATGCAGCGCCCCGACCGCGATGAAGGCGCCGCCCTCTTTCAGGAGCGGGGCGGCACGTTCGGCCATTGTCGCGTTACGATTCGTCAGCAGCAGTCGGATGAATTCGTCCTGCGCCGTCCGCTCGTCGTCGCTCATGTCGCCGATCACGTCGGCGATCGGCAGGATCTCAGCCGGGCGGCTGTCGCGGTAGAGCCGCAGCATGGTTGCATAGACGTCGTCGCTCGTGTCGGGCTCGCGCGCCGCCACCGAGAGCAGCGCGACCGCGGTCTCCGGACGCATCGACGAAAGCACCTCGATCTGCTCTTCGGCGGTTTCGAGGCCCACGACTTTGACGCCTGAGGTCTTAGCTGTTTCAGCCAGATACTGATCGACTTCGGGCAGACCGAGCGCCTGCCGCTTCGTCTCGCAGGAGGGCGTCGCGGTCAGGATCGCGAGAAACCAAAGCTTCAGATGGTGGGCGAATTGGCTCGGAAAGCCCTGGGCGGCCGCAAACGTCTCGATCCCGGCGCGGTCATTCTCCGGCAAGCCCTCCAGGGTGTCGTGATCGCGGTCGAGCGCCGTCGTCAGAATCGACGCGGAGATACTGGCCCTTTCGACCGCATCCATCGATCCAAGCTCCGTCGCGACGATGCTGGCGCCGCTGATCCGTTTGGCCGCCCGCCGCGCCAGGGCGACCGCAGAATCGTCGGTCGAATGAATCGTGCCGTAGAGATAGGAAGGCGCGAGGCCAGGTTTCTCGATCCGCCACAAGATGCCGTCGCCATCGATGAGATCATCCGTGCGCTTTTCCCTCGCCGCCACGAGCCCGGCCGCATGGGTCAGGTCCTTGCCCTCGCAAGTCGGCGGGGCGTCGGCTCCCGCCGGCGTGGCCGCTAACAGCGCGAAAGCGAACGCCACAGCGTTCAAGCTCCAGTCTCGCATCGTGTCCATCACAGTTTGCGCAACGCCACTTCCTCGATGCGATGGCTCGCGCCCTTGGTCAGCAACAGGTCGGCGCGCGGCCGGGTCGGGAGGATGTTTTCGTGCAGGTTGACGAGATTTATACGCCGCCAGATTGAGCGTGCTGTCGCCTCGGCGGCCGCGTCGTCGAGGTCGGCGTATTGGCGGAAGTAGCTGCGCGGATCGCGGAAGGCCGTGTCGCGCAGCCGCATGAAGCGCTCGATGTACCAGTGCTCCAGCAAGTCTTCGTCGGCATCCAGGAACACGGAGAAGTCGAAGAAATCGGAGACAAACGGGATTTCCTTGCCGTCGCGCGGCAGCCGGTTCGGCAGCAATACGTTGACGCCTTCGACGATGAGGATGTCGGGCCGATCGACGATGATCGATTCGCCGGGCACGATGTCGTAGGTGAGGTGCGAATAGACCGGAGCCGCCACATTGTGCCGTCCCGCCTTCACCGTCGAAAGAAAGCGGATCAGAGCGGTGCCGTCGTAGCTCTCCGGGAAACCCTTTCGGTCCATGATGCCTTGGTGGATCAGTTCGGCGTTCGCATGCAAGAAGCCGTCGGTGGTTACGAGTTGCACCTTGGGGGTATTCGGCCAGCGGGTCAGCAACGCCTGCAACACGCGAGCCGTCGTCGATTTCCCGACCGCGACCGATCCGGCGACGCCGATGATGTAGGGCACTTTGCCGTCGGTCGCGCCCAGGAACCGCTGCGTCGCTTTGAAAAGCCCCTGCGTCGCGGCGACATAGAGCGCGAGCAGCCGCGAAAGCGGCAGATAGATCGCGACAACCTCGTCGAGCGAGATCGGGTCATGCGTCGATTGGAGCTTGCGCAGGTCGTCGATCGTAAGCGTGAGTTGCGTGTCGGCGCGGAGTTGCGCCCATTCGTCGCGCGTGAACCGCCTGAAGGGGGATTCGAGGGCGCGGTCGACAACTTCACGATCCATGGCAACCTCTTGGCGCTCGGCCCAGGGAGTCAGGCCTTTCGGGACGCCTTCTCCGCGTGTCCGCTGCGCCGGGTGCGGCCCTCGAGTTCGCCCACGACGGAGGTGAACTTCACCCCGCGAGCTTGCAGCACGACCAGTAGATGATAGAGCACGTCCGCCGCCTCGGCGCGGACCGCATTCTCGTCCTGGGCCGCAGCGGCGATCGTCAGTTCGATCGCCTCCTCGGCGAACTTGCGCGCGCAATGCGCCGCTCCTTTTTCGAGGAGACTTCCGGTGTACGAATCCTTTGCGTTGGCGTTGGCGCGCTGCGCAATGGTTTCAGCAAGCTCGTCGAGTGTGAACATGATGGATCCGTAGCGTTCTTTCGCTTTCGCGGAAAGCAGGAAGAAAGAATGGGGCTCGCTCACGCGGCATAGCCCACCACCGCCTTGAGCTCGAGATAGTCGTCGATGCCGAAATTGGCGTATTCGCGCCCATTGCCCGACTGCTTGTAGCCGCCGAACGGCGCGTGGACGTCCCATGCGGGGTAGTTGAGATTGACCGTCCCGGCGCGCAGTCGCGCTGCGATCGCCCGGGCGTGGTCGATATTGGATGAGGACACATAGGCGGCAAGGCCAAAGACCGTATCATTGGCGATCCGCACGGCCTCGTCCTCGTCTTCGTAGCTCATGACCGCCAGCACTGGACCGAACACTTCTTGACGCTCGATTGTCATTCCGGGCCTGACGCTGCCGAACACGGTCGGGCGAACATAATAGCCCCGATTGAGCCCATGGGGGCGTCCCGGACCGCCGGCGACGAGCCGGGCGCCCTCGCGGATTCCGGCCTCGATCAGGCGCTGGATCTTGTCGAACTGTGTCTGGCTGACGACCGGGCCGAGATCCACGCCCGGCTGGCGCGGATCGCCGACCTTCAGCGCGTCGGCGACCTCGGCAGCGATGCCGAGCGCGTCTTCGTGCCGTTCGGCAGGGACCAGCATTCGGGTTGGCGCGTCGCAGGACTGGCCGCTGTTCGAGAAACAGGCGGCGACCCCGGCGCGCACGTCCGTTTCGAAATCCGCGTCGCGCAGGATGATATTGGGCGACTTTCCGCCGAGTTCTTGCGCGACCCGTTTGACCGTGTCGGCGGCCGTCTTTGCGACAGCGATTCCGGCCCGGGTCGAACCCGTAAAGGAAATCATGTCGACGTCCGGATGGCTCGCCATCGCCTGCCCGACCTCGGGCCCAGTCCCGTTGACGAGATTGAAAGCGCCGTCGGGCGCGCCGGCAGCGTCGACGATTTCAGCAAACGCGATCCCGCTGATCGGCGCGATCTCGCTCGGCTTCAAAACCACCACGCATCCTGCCGCCAACGCGGGCGCGACCTTGCAGACGATCTGGTTCAGCGGCCAGTTCCAGGGCGTGATCAGCGCGGCGACCCCGATCGGCTCGTTGACGATGAGGCTCGTTTCCCTGAGCCGGCTGAATTCATACGCTTGAAGCGCTTCAATTGTCGCTTCGAGATGCACCCGGCCGGCCCAGACCTGAGCCTCGCGCGCAAAAGTCAGGGGCGCGCCCATTTCTTGCGACACAGCCAAAGCCAGATCTTCCGATCGACGATTGTAACACTCGAGAATTCGGCGGAGCAGATCAAGACGCTCCTCCCGCGAGGTCTGTGAGTAACTGGCGAAAGCGGTCTTCGCCGCGCCCACTGCGCGGTCGACATCAGCCTTCGAGCCCAGCGAAATGGCTGTAAACGGCTGTTCCGTCGACGGATCGATGACGTCGAATGCGCTGGGCTCAGCCGGATCGATCCAGCGTCCGCCGATATAGAACTGCGTATGACGGTTCATGGGCGATCTTTCAGAAGGGAGCAGGCCGTGCATGTATCTCTCAGTCGGCGAAGGCCCGCAACCGAAGCCCGCGTCAATGCGCCGCATCGCCGGCAACGTCGAAGTGAGCCGTTCTTGAAGCCCAATACATAGGCAAACTGATCCGGAACCATTAAGCCATCCGCTCATGTCCACGGTTCAGGTCTCAGTCGAGAGCGCGGAATCCGCCGGCCCGGATGCCGCTCAGCTCATTGCGCGCTACGACGGTCGCGTGCCGCGTTATACGAGCTATCCCACCGCGCCCCATTTCACTCCGGCGATCGGGCGGAGCGTCTACGCGCGATGGCTCGCGGAATTGCCCGCGGACGCGTCAGTGTCCCTCTATCTGCACGTGCCGTTCTGCGACCGGCTCTGCCTCTACTGTGGTTGCAACACGTCTGTGGTCAGGCTGGAATCTTCGCACCGCGCCTACGCGGCCGTGCTGATGCGGGAGATCGATCGCGTGGCGATGCTGATCGGGCGGCGGGCGACGGTCTCGCATGTCCATTGGGGCGGCGGCACGCCGACCTCGCTGCCCGCCGATCGTCTCATCGCCATCATGGACAAGCTGAAAGAACGCTTCGCCTTCGCGAGGGGCGCAGAGATCGCCATCGAGATTGATCCAACGTCCCTGCCGCCCGATCGCCGCGACGCCTTGGGCCCGATGGGCGTAACCCGCGTCAGTCTTGGCGTTCAGGACCTTGAGCCGGGGGTGCAAAAGGCGATCGGGCGCGAGCAATCATACGAGGAGACGCGGGCCTGCGCCGACGCGGCGCGCGCTCTCGGCGTCAGTTCGCTCAATCTCGATCTGATCTATGGCCTGCCGCTACAGACCTCGGAGGGAGTCGCGCGCACCGCGCGCCGCGCGCTTGATCTGGAGGCCGATCGCGTCGCCGTTTTTGGCTACGCCCATGTCCCGTGGATGAAGCGCCATCAGACGCTGATCCCCGAGGAAACGTTGCCTGGGCCCGCGGAGCGCTTCGCGCAGCTCAACGCCATCCATCGCGTTTTGACCCACGAAGGCGGTTACGTCGCTGTTGGCCTTGATCACTATGCATTGCCGAGCGACTCCATGGCGAGGGCGGCGACGGCGGGTCGGCTGAAACGTAGCTTCCAGGGCTATACGACCGACACCGCTCCGGCCCTGATCGGGTTCGGCGCGAGCTCAATCGGCTCGTTACCCCAAGGTTATGTGCAGAACGCGCCGACCGCGGCGGCCTACGCCAGAGAGATCGAGACCGCTCAACTCGCAACCGTGCGAGGCGTCGCGCTGACTGCGGACGATCGGCTGCGACGCGACGTCATCGATCGGGTGATGTGCGATCTCGAAGTCGATCTCGATGCTGTCGCCGGTGAGTGTAGCGCGGACCCTGCGCAGTTGAAGGTCGCGGCGTCCGAAGGCATGGCTCGATTTGTCTGCGATGGCCTCGCGAGCTGGGATGGGCGCCGTATTGTCGTCAGTGAGCGAGGGCGGCCCTTCGTGCGCTCAATCGCCGCGCTGTTCGACGCCTATCTCAGTCAGCCCAGTGATAAGCCGCGCCACTCCCGCGCCGTGTGACCTTAAGCCTCTCAGCGGTCTGATGGTCATCTTGCCCGGCGCGCTCCGAATCGGATGACGGTCCACGCCTTGACTTGGCGAGGACGGGGGCCGTAAAGCAGACCGCCTCCGGGTCCGGGCGATTAGCTCAGCGGTAGAGCACTCCCTTCACACGGGAGGGGTCGCAGGTTCGAACCCTGCATCGCCCACCATTTCAGGTTGCGCATACGTCGGGTCGAATCGGCCGCGGCGAGCCGAACGCGTGGGCTTGACGGCACGCGACCAGCGAACATGCCATCATCACATCAGATGGACGCCAATGTCTTCCGCGCCGCCTTCAGATGCGGGATGTCAACCATCTTGCCGTCGACGCCGAGCGTCCCGGCGCCCGGATTGGCGTCGAATGCCGCGACGATCTTTCGTGCGTGTTCGATCTCGGCCTCCGACGGCGCGTAGCAGCGATTTATCGTAGCGACTTGATCCGGATGGATGGCCATGCGGCCGGTGAATCCGTCGCGCCGCGACCGCCGGCAGTCGCGCTCCAGCCCTTCAGGATCGCGAAAATCGACGAATATGGTGTCGATTGGCGTCACGTCCGCGGCGGAAGCGGCGAACAGGCACTGAGCGCGGGCGACCTGATAGGGAAAAGTCCAGGCGCCGTCCGGCTCTTTGTTGTCGGTCGCGCCGAGCGCCGCGGACAGGTCTTCCGCGCCCCAGGTCAGCGCCACGAGGCGGGGGTGCGCCGGAGTATAGGCGCAGAGCGCGAACATCGCCTTTGCCGTCTCCGTCGCTACGACCACGATTTTGACCGCTCCCTGCGGCATGCCGGCCTTCGCCTCGAGCGCGTCAAGATAGTGACCAATCCTCTCGATATCGACCGCGCCGTTCGCTTTCGGAACCATGACGGCATCGACGCCGGGCCGCACGACAGCAACGAGATCGACGAGGGTGAGGCCGGTATCGAGGGCGTTGACCCGCACCAAAAGCCGCCAATTGCGCGTGTTGCGCCGGTCGATGAGTTTTGCGACATGGTCGCGAGCGAAGGCTTTCTGCGCAGGCGTGACCGAATCTTCGAGATCGAGGATCAGCGCGTCGGCCCCGCAGTTGCTCGCATGCGCGAATTTGCGTTCAGAGTCGCCCGGTACGAACAGAAGAGACCGCAGTTTCATAACGGGTTCCGAGGACGGTCTCTCCAGCACGGACCGACAGATGGCCCACTCTGCAAGCCACAAGGAACGGTTTCCCGGCCAGCTGCAACAAAATTCAAACCCGGCGCAACGAAATCCAAATCTATTTCCTTCCGTGAATTGAGGTTTTTCAAATCGGCTAACTAACGCCGATTCCGGCGGCCCGTGGACGCGGCCGCGCCAGCCTGACCCGGGCCAAATACCCCTCTACAGCTGCCACGAGTGGAAAGAGCGCCGCCCTGATCGGGTCAGGGCGGCTTTTCAGTGATGCGGAGCCCCCTCAGGCGCGT
>JAFAHO010000435.1 GCA_019237205.1 Hyphomicrobiales bacterium | reverse complement strand
GCGCGAACTGCTCCTTCGCCAGCGTGACGTTGGAGGCGGCGATCGCGACATTCTGCGCCGCTGTGTCGCGCTCTTCCTGGCGGACGCCGGCTTGAACGTTGGCGAGGTTGGCGCGCGCCGATTCCAAATTGGCCTTCGCTTCCTCGAGTGAGGCAGCGACCTCCGGGCTCGACAGCACCGCGACCACCTCGCCCTTGCGCACCGACTGCAGCGGCTTCACCGGCACGGAGGCGAGGCGCGCCGAAATTTCGGGCGCGATGCGGATTTCCGTCTCGCGGACGACGCCGATGAGCGGAGGCGCTGGTTTGCGCTGTGTCTCGAACCGGAATGCTGCCGCCGCACCGCCGAGGATGAGGACGGCAAGCCCGAGGATCGCGAACGTTCGGCCCTTACTGGTCATGGCGAGCCTCGCTGCGGGAGACAATGGCTGTCGCTGCGGCGGCCAGCAAGCCGTAGACGATCGTCAAAATCCATAAGGTCGTCCAGTCGCGTTTCACCTCAAGGATGCTCGCGCCCATCTGATTGATGCGAACGAGCCCATCGATGGCCGAGGTGCTGGGAAAGACGCGGCTTGCGGCCCGGATGAAATCGGGAACGGCCTCGACAGGCCAAGATACCCCAACCTGGAAGAAGAGTGGCAGGCTCACCGCGATGAACAGCAACACCGCCGTCTCGCGGCGCGTGAACCAGGCGCTGACGAACTGCGCCAGGAAGCTGACCGACAGGACGAAGGGAACGGCCATCAAGGCGAGATCCTGAAGACGTCCGAGCGTCGAGAATCCGTAGACCTTCGGCAAGACAATCAGGTAGAGGGCGAGGCCCGGCGCCGCAAAGCAGAGATGCGCGAGCGCCTGACCGAATACGGCGCGCGGGCCGGAACGAAGCCGTCGGTTCGCGGGTCCGCCGGCCGCGTAAGCCGCCCCGCCCAGCGACGCGACGCCGAGCAGCAGCGTCTGATGAAGGATGAGGATGAAGGCGGCTGGCACGACATAGATCGCATATCCGCCTGTCGGGTTGAACAGCGGTTGGGAGAGGAAATCGATCGGAGAGCCGCCGCGGGTCATCGCCGCATAGACGAGGCTGCCCTCGCTGCGCGCCGCGCGCCGCTATGTCGCTGGAGATCTCGTTTGGGCAAGAAAACATCAGCGGCGGCCGCGCGCAGGGTAGCGAGCTTGAGCGGACGCCAGCCGGCGCCTAAGGGGAATGAGACGGCCGCGGGCGCACAAGGAGACTTTCGCATGCGTTCAGCCCTCTTTCTCGCAACGGTCCTTGCGGCGTCCGGCTTGGCGGCCGCCGAGCCGCCGCTGACGATCGAGCAATTGCTTGCTCAAGGTTGGGAGATCGCGGGCTACGCGAGCGGTTACGACAATCGCACGTCGCTGATCCTCTTCCGGCGCCCGGGCCAGAATGAGCTGGTTCAGTGCGGGATTCTTTTTGACGTGACGCGCAATCCGCACACGATCGTCAACTGCTACGAGCTGCGGTGAGCGCGCGAGCGACGGCTAACGCCCGCACATCGGCTATACTTCTTCTTCCCAGCTATTGGACATGCCGTGCAGCATGATACGGCTTACCATTGGGAAGCGGTCCGTCGGGCCTGGTAGGCGAGCGGATGACAATCTCTCGGGAGAAACGCAATGCCTTCCAAGCAGGATCGCTTCAAAATCGCCGTCCTGGACGACTACCAGGACGTCGCTCTTTCGCTCGCGGACTGGTCCGTGCTGGATGAGCGGGCGACCGTCACCGTATTCAACGACCATCTCTCGGAGTCAGACGCCGTCGTCGAGCGCCTGCGGCCATTCGACATCGTCTGCGTGATGCGGGAGCGCACGCCGATGACGCGCTCCATCATCGAGCGCTTGCCCAAGCTCCGCCTGATCGCCTCGACGGCGGGCCGTAATGCCTCGATCGATCTCAAGGCTGCAGAAGAGCGGAGCGTGCAGGTCGTTCATACGGGCTACACCGCGGCGCCGACGATCGAACTGACCTGGGCGCTTATCCTGGGCAGCGCCCGCAATCTCGTCGCCGAGAACACGTCGCTGCGAAGCGGCGGATGGCAGCAGTCGATCGGCGATGACATGGCCGGGCGGACGCTCGGCATCCTGGGTCTCGGCAACGTCGGCAGCGCAGTTGCGCGGATCGGCGCCGCCTTCGGCATGAAGGTGATCGCCTGGAGCCAGAATCTCACGACGGAGAGGGCGGCTGAAGTCGGCGCCACGCTCGTCTCGAAGGACGAGCTGTTCCGAGAGGCGGATGTCGTCTCCATCCATCTGGTGCTCAGCGGCAGGACGCGCGGCCTGGTCGGCGCGCCGGAACTGGCGCTCATGAAGCCGACGGCGCGGCTGGTCAACACGTCTCGCGGACCGATTGTGGATGAGGCCGATCTCATCGCGGCGCTTGAAGACAAAAAGATCGCCGGCGCGGCGATCGATGTCTTCGACCAGGAGCCATTGCCGCTCGAGCACCCGTTCCGCAGCCTGCCGAACCTGCTGGCGACCCCGCATATCGGCTACGTCTCGCGCGGGCTGTACGAGCGCTTCTATCAGGATACGGTCGCGAACATCCGCCGTTGGCTCGACGGCCGGGCGGCGGGCTGACGCGTCCTGCGGATCGCCGCCCTGACGAAGCTCGTCGACGAAACCGACCTTGAGATGTTGAGGGGGTCACGATCGTCGAACGATCATCGACGCCTCAGTCGCTCGCGAAATACCCGGGACTTGGCGATCCATGCGCTGACGGTCCAATCCGAAAAGAAGCGCAAGGACCCTTAGCTCTGACGGTCATCAAGTCGCGACGTTGAGGCGCCTTCCGATGCGCGCCGCCTCAGGCTTTGTTCGGTCTCTATGAGCAGGGAAGCACGTTTGATCGCATCGCCGAGCGAGGCGATCAACACAGCGTGACTTCGTGGTCAAGCCCGGTGAGAAGCCGCAGCATCGGGTGCGCCGTCGGCGGAAATTTCACCATGCCGGGAAGCAGGTAGCGCCGGAGCGCGCCAACGAAATCTGGCTGGCCACGCGCCAGTTCGGTGAGGGCCCGAATACGGCCAATAACCTTGCGATGGACTTGGCGGCGCATGCGGCCGAAGTCCTCGAGCCGACCCCCTTGTCCCTGCAACGCCTCAGCGGCGCATTCGGCGAAGACGTAGGCGTCTTCAATCCCGAGGTTCATCCCCCGCGCCGCGACAGGCGAATGGATATGCGCAGCGTCTCCCGCGAGCGCGACCCGGCCGCTCGCTTCCCGAGCCGCCAGGCGGTGGCTGACCTGGAAAGTGGAATGCCAACCGATGTCGCCCTGCGCCGTCCCCGGCGGGAGACGATCGAGCGGATCGGGCACATCGGCGAAGACGCGCCAAAAGCCGGGTCTGAGTCCCAGCAAGAAGACCAGCCCGCCCTTGACCAGCGAGACATGCGCCGACTCAAGGTCGAGTGGATCGTTCAGTTGCAGGTCGTAAAGCGGCCAGGGCTCCGGGAAGGCCGAGCCCTCGAACGCAATGCCCAGCGCTTCGCGCACCCGACTATGCGCGCCGTCGGCGCCGAGCAGGATGGGCGCTCGCGTCGTCTCTCGCTGTCCGTCGGCATGCATCAGCGTCACCGAGACGCCCGCTTCGTCCTGCTGGAGCGTCTCAAGCGCAACGCCACGTTCCGGATGCACGCCGTCCTGCGCGAGCGCTTCCGTCAGAAGCGCCTCGGTGCGCGCCTGGGGCAGGACGGTCATTCCATACAGTGGGTGCGCCTCGCCGAGCTCGATTTCAGCAATCATCTCCCATCCTTCGTAAAAGCGTGTTCGATGAATTGCGTGCCCCTCCGCCAGCATCGTCTCGACGACGCCGGACGGCGCCAGCAATTCGAGCGAACGCGGATTGACGACTTGCGCTCGCGACTCCTTCGCCGGCTCGGCGGTCTGGTCGACGATCCGGGAGGGAATGCCCTTCCGGGACAGAAAGAGCGCCGCTGCGAGGCCTGTCGGCCCGGCGCCGATGATGAGGGGTTGGTCGTTCATGCGAGCCTCCGACGGGATCTGCTGGAAAAGGATGGGACTGCTTCGAGGACGCGCTTGACGTCGGCTAGAAACGGTCGTCGCCCGAAGAAGTTCCAAAGCCGTGCGATCCGCCGAACGAGGGTTTGCCTCTCTCCGCGGCAGACACTTTGGGCGCCGCTCGCTTCACCGCACGCTCTTGCGCGGGCTCGCTTCGCATTGCCGGATCTCCGCGTCGCTCAAGTGTCACGACGACCCAGCCGGCTCTCCGCGTAGGATACGGACAGCAGCGCCGCAACCGACGCGAGCACCAGCGCGGCGCCGATCAAGACTTGGGCGGTGAGGCGTTCACCGAGCACGATGACGCCCAAGGCGACTGCGATGACCGGGTTGACGAAAGTGTAGGTCGCGACGATCGGCGCGGGCAGGCGATCGAGCAACCATAGATAAGCGGTGTTGCCAAGGGCGCTGCCCAACAACCCCAGATAGAGCAGCCCGGCCAACGAAATCATCGAGACCTGCCGCGGCGAAAAGCTCGCCCATTCGCCAGCGACAAGACTAAGGATGAGCAAACCGCATCCGCCGCAGATCAGCTGCATGCTGGCCAGGTCACGCGGCGGAATGTGGGCGGCTTTTCGTTGCGCGTATACACTGCCCATCGCCCAGGAGAGCGAAGACGCCAACAAAAGTGCGATCATCAGGATGGGGGTGTGCCCCTGTCGATCCGACACTTCATGCCACGCGATCAAAGTGACGCCGGCGAATCCAGGAATCAGGCCGACGATCTTCAGCGGCGGCTCCTTCTGACCGGTCACGGCGTTGATCAGCACGATCCAAAACGGAATCGTAGCCAACAAAATTGCCGCGAGGCCCGACGGGACGACGCGCTGGGCGTAGGCAAGCGCGCCATGACAACCGATGAAGAGAAGCGCGCCACTGAGAGCGGCCTTGGCCCAATCGGGCCACGACCGCAGGTCCGACCCTTTCGAGCGCGAGTAGGCGAACAGCGCCGCGCCGCCGAGGAGCGACCGCATGGCGATTAACAGGAAGGGCGGGATCGAGCGCAGGCCGAGCGCAATCGCAAGGTATGTCCCGCCCCACAGCAGATAGATCGCCGCGAAAGCAGCGGCCGTCCGTCCCTGGCTGCTCGAGCTGGATGCGCTCAGGACAGACTCCGCGTCAGCTCCGAAGCTTTGCATTCGCCAGCGGCGTGCAAAGTTCGACCGTATGCCCGACAGGATCGTGGGTGTAGGTGTGCCGCCAGCCCCAGGGCTGGTCCGCCGGGGGCTCATCGAATTCAACGCCGAGCTGCCTCAGCCGATTGTATTCGGCGTCGACATCGGCGACCTCAAAGTGCATCTGAAGTCTTTCAGGGTGCTCGACGCTCTCGCCAGGCAAGAGAATGATCGCGTAGCCACGTTCCCTGTCGCCAAGCGCGACTGAGCCGATGTCAGCGCGGGCCCCGACAACCTGCAATCCCGTGACCCTCGTGTACCAGTCGCCAATTGCCTTGGGATCCTTGACCCTAAGCGAAATCCATCCGTTGAACATCGCCGCCTCCATGAAGCATCCAAGTCAGCCTGTCGCCGTTTAAGAACCTCCCAGCTGTTCCAGTGCTCCGGCGCGAAATCCGAGCGTCGTCTGGGGCCGATGGACTCACGAGTACAGCTTCCGATCGGGCAAGCCCGCAACGGCGTCGCCAGATCGAAGCCCTCATGCAGCCGGTCGAACCGTTCGCCTTTTCCATGAATCCGTCGACGTCGGACTCGACGCTCAAGAAGGTCTTCTTGAACTTCTCGACAGCGTCGTTGTGGAACCATGCGGCGCGAAGCCGCGTTTTTGCTCAACAGCGAACGCCGGACGAATCATGGGCAAACCGCGACGACACGAGGCGGAGACGGAACTCAAGCTCAACATTTCGCCTGCAGGCGAAATGCGTATCGCCGAGCTTGCTGTCTTCCGTCCTCCCCAGGCGAGCGAACCGGAAAGCCAGCGCATCGTGACGACGTATTTCGACACGCCAAACAGCGATCTTAAGCGTCACGGCTTCAGTCTGAGGGTGCGTCGCGCTGGCGACAAACGCATCCAAGCGGTGAAGGCTGCCGGCGGCAGCGGCGTTGCAAAGGAGCGCGGCGAATGGGAGTGGCCGACCGAAAAGGAGAGCCCCGACCTTGCGCTCGCCGCCGGGACGCCGCTCGCCGACGTGTTGCCGCCGGATGCCGAGAAAGAGCTCGGACCCGTCGTGGTCACCGACATCGTCCGAACCACCCGCACCGTCAAGGCGGAAGGAACGACCATCGAGGCCGCGCTTGACAATGGGTCGATCGAGGCCGGCGAGACCGAGCAGCCTGTCCACGAGTTGGAGCTGGAATTGCGCGAGGGGACGCCCGCGGCGCTCTACCGTCTCGCGCTCGCCCTGCTCGCGGCGACGCCGCTCACAGTCGAGGTCGAAAGCAAGGCGGAGCGCGGCTACCGATTGATGGACAAGAGCGGTCCTCGCCCGGAGAAGCCGAAGGCGCTCGAACTCGGTCGCAAGGTTCGCTGCATCGAGGGCCTGCGCGAGATCATCGCTAACGGTCTTGGCCATTTGCTGGCGAACCGGGCCTCGGCGATGGAGCGCGACGCGGAGGGCATTCACCAGACCCGCGTCGCGACCCGGCGGCTGCGCTCCGCGCTCAAGATGCTCGAGCCCCGCCTCGAGCCCCATGCGACCGCCCTTTTTCAGGACGAACTTCGCCGCATCGGACGCGTCATCGGAGAAGCGCGCGATTGGGACGTATTCTGCCTCGAAACGCTGCCCAAATCCTTCGCCGAGCCGAAGGACGCCGAGCTGGGCGAGGTCATGCGGCAGGCGGCCGAAGCCCGACGCGCCGCGGCGGACGAGCGGTGCGGGCGCGAGCTTGCGGCGTCCTCGTTCACTGCGCTCGTTCTCGGCCTCGCGGCCTGGGCAGAGACTGGGCGGGAGCTGAGGCGAGCGGTCGGCGACAGGCGTCTCAAGCGGCGGCTGTCGCGGCAGTCGCCGGATCTGCTCGATCGGCTGGCCCGCAGGGTGACAAAGCGCGCTCGGGCGCTCGCGCCAAATGCGCCGGCGAGCGAACTGCATCCGGTTCGCAAGGCGCTCAAGAAGCTGCGCTATGGCGTGGAGTTCGTCGCTGCCTTCTATCCCCGCAAGGAAGTGAAGCGCTATCTGCGCCAGCTGAAAGGCCTGCAGGAGAGCCTCGGCGCCATCAACGATGCCGCCGTTGCGATCCAGCTTGCTGAGGATGTGGCGAAAGCCAATCGTGTGGAGCTTGGGGCGCCCGTGGCAGTGATCGCGGCGGCAAGCGAGCATGCGAGCCGGACCGCGAAGCGCAAGCTCGATAGACAGTGGGATGCATTCCGAGAGCAAGGCCCCTTCTGGCGGTAGTTTGCGTGGCCTGGTCGAGTGAGTTGCGACGCTATATGAGCTCACAGCGTGCGATTTTTCGTCCCCGCAGCGGCCTGTGGGGTCGCGCGGCCCCGCCGGTCGGCGAGCGGCCGCAGTTTCGCGGCCGCGGGGAATGACAATCAGCTGAGCTTCGCGATCGCGAAATCCGTCGCGTTCCGTGCCGCGATTCCAAGCCCGCTGAGCAGCTGTTGCGCCAAGGTTTTGCGCATCTCGGTCGAGACCTCGTAGAGGCGCGCGCCGTCGCGCGCTCGAAAGAGGTACTCGTCGCCGGTCGAAAGCTCGTCGACGAGGCCAAGGGGCAGCGCTTCGCTGGCGAGCCAGTGGTCGCCGTTGGCGACGCGATCGATGTCGACGTTCGGCCGGCATTGCTGGACGAAGTGTTTGAAGGCCCCGTGCGTGTCCTCGAGCTTGCCGCGGAAATGCTCCCGACCCGCGGGCGTGATCTCGCCGAGCACCGACACCGAGCGCTTGAACTCGCCTGCGGTCATCTCCTCGAAATCGATCTCGTTCTTTTGCAGAAGGCGATGGAGGTTCGGCACCGGCGCCACGACGCCGATCGAGCCGACGACTGCGAAGGGCGCGGCGACGATTCGATCGGCGGCTGAGGCCATCATATAGCCGCCGCTCGCCGCCACCTGATCGACCGAGGCGGTCACTTTGATGTTGCGCTCTCGCAGCCGCAGGATCTCGGCCGCTGCCAGCCCGTAGCCGGTCACCGTCCCGCCGGGGCTTTGAAGCCGAAGCACGACCTCGTCCGTCCCGGGTCGGGCGACGGTCAGCACGGCGTCGATCTCGGAGCCCAGCCGCTTGACCGCGCTTGCGCGCATGTCGCCCTTGAAGGCGAGCACGTAGATGCGTTTGCCCGGCTCCTGATTGCGGCGCGCCTTGGCGGCGGCCTTGGCCTGTTTCTTGCGCGCCTTGACGAGCGCCTTCCGCTGCTTCTTGTCGAGCAGCTCGGCGTTCATCGCATCGAGCATGTCGTCATAGCGCTCGTTGAGCGAACGGACCTTGATCTCCTCGTCCTTCGGTTCGCTCGAACGCGCGAGGCGCGCGATGAGGAAAGCAAGTCCGCCGATCGCCGCGACGATGATGAGCGCCTTGATGAGGAAGGCGGCGAGGTCGAGCCAGAAGGTCATTGAATGGGTCCAGAGACAGGAAAGGCTGATATAGGTCGAGGCCGCGCTTTTTCATGTCGATGGGGAGGAAGCAAGGCGCGCCCTCACCGCAACCCAGGCGGTCGGCGAGTTTCGCCCTTCTCCGCGAAGCGGGGAAGGTGGCCCGAAGGGCCGGAGGGGGTGTGGAAAGCAGGTCTGGATCGATACAGGTTTGCGGTGGCGCTCGTGCAATACGACTTGCGTCGAAGCAGCGGGCCACACCCCATCCGGCGCCGTAGGGCGTTCGTTAGAACGCTCGTCGTTCGACGGGCTATGGCGCCGCCTTCCCCGGCAAGCTGGGAAAGGGGAGCCCCAGCGACGTGAGTAAGCGCTGGATCAGGGCCTTCACCGCGATACCTTGGCCGGCTTGATGCCGAGCTTCTCGGCCAAAGCCGCGATGATCGGCCGTTGCCCATTCGTCGCTTTCTTCAGCGCTTCTTCGAAAGAAAACCAGCCGGCCCTGTCGACCTCCGGAAATTCCGCCGTCTTCCCGGAGCGGGGAGGCCACTCGATCGTGAACGTGTTGCTTTTGAGCAGCTCGGGATCGAAGCCGCTTTCGCAGCCCCAGGCGACGATCATCTTGCCGCCGCCGGGCTGCTTGTGCGCTCCGAGGTCGATGAATTCGCCGGAAATCGTCGCGCCGGTTTCCTCGAAAAATTCCCGCTTCGCCGCGGCGAGTAGATCCTCGGCCTCGTCCGCAAGGCCCTTGGGGATCGACCACGCTCCCTCGTCCTTGTTCGCCCAGAACGGGCCGCCGGGATGGACGAGCAGAACCTGCACGCCCGCCGGACGCTTCCGAAAGAGAAGGATGCCTGCGCTCAGTTTCGGCACGGGAGTCTCATGACCAGTTTCACCCCAAAGGAAAACAAGGACGCGCTCAGAATGACCGGCGCCTTCGCGATTCTTGGCGAGCCGATCTATCACGCGGCGATAGGAGCACCCGAGATTGTTGAAATGGAAACACAAAGAACTCCAAGTACTCACAAAAGGCGCGAGCTCTTTCCGGAGGAGCGCGGAACGGGTGGGCGCCGTTGTCGGCGCCGCCGTCAAACATATGATCTTGTGATCTTCGGGCGACCTTCGCACCCTTCGCGCCAGCGCGGGCGGCTGCTCACGCTCGCGCCGGTTCCCTGCGGCGCAGGCGCCGAAGCGCCGGTTTGCCGATCGCCAGAGCCCCGGCGATGAGGAACATCACGAGGTTCAGGGCGCCGAATCCCCCTTCGCGCG
>JAFAHO010000233.1 GCA_019237205.1 Hyphomicrobiales bacterium | reverse complement strand
CGCCGACAAAGTCCTGCACCTTTGCCGGCAACAGCAGCGGCTGATCAATCTTCCACGGGCGGAACATCTTGCTCATGAACAAGCAGAATCCGATTCGCGCCCACAAGGCCACCAAAATCCGCTATTTCTCGGACAGGCTCCTAGGCGGGATATGTCAATGGGATATTCCGCTTGAAGACGGATCGGCCTGGAGGCGAACTCGGGCGGGCGTCTTTGCGGCGCCCAGCATTCCGCGTAGACTCCCTTCAAGCCGACATGCCAACCAACACAAAGGGAGAACGCTCAATGCCGCTGACGCGCCGCCGCATGCTTCAGGGGACCGCTGCGCTCGCCTTCGCAGCGCTCGATCGAACGGCTTTCGCCGAGGACCAGCCAGCCGTTCCGATTGTCTTCGTGCATGGCGACAGCGATTTGGCCGCGACCTGGGAGACTCAGATCTGGCGCTTCGAGAGCAACGGCTATCCGCGCGACCGCCTGTTTGCGATCAGCTTCACCGATCCGCAGGCGCGCGACGACGACACGGTTCCTCAAGCCAACCGCTCCTCAACCCAGGACCAGATCCGCGAACTGACGGGCTTCATCGACGGTGTCAAGGCTCAGACCGGCGCGCCCAAGGTGGCGCTCGTTGCGCGGTCGCGCGGCGGCTATGCGACGCGTGAATATGTCGCGGCCAATCCGGCGAGCGTGGTCTCGGCCGCTCTCGGCGGCACGCCCAATCACGGCGTCTTCGCCATCGATGCGATGCTCGGTAGCGAGTACAACGGCCATGGGCCGTTCCTGCAGAAGCTCGACGCCGGAGACAGCGAAGTGACGACCGGCGTGCCATTCCTGACGCTGCGCAGCGACGGCTTCGACCTCTATGCGCAGCCCGACGGCGCCATCGTTTTCGGCAAGCCGGGAATGCCGCTCAACGTGACGGCCGACGGACCTGCGCTCAAAGGCGCGAACAACGTCCTGCTCGGCGAAGTCGATCATCGCGAGACCGCGCTCAGCCCGGTCGCCTTCGCCCAGATCTACAAGTTCATCACCGGCCGCGAGCCGGAGCGGATCGCGATCGCGCCGGAGGCCGCGGTCGTGCTGAACGGGCGCGTGACCGGCGTCGTCGACGGCACACCGACCAACCGCCCGGTCGAGGGCGCAAAGGTCGAGGTCCATCGCGTCTCCGCCGAGACCGGCGAGCGGCAGGGGGCGGCGGCGCTGACGAAGACGACCGGCGCCGACGGCGTCTGGGGACCGGTGACGGTCGACCCGGCGACGCCGCTCGAGTTCGTGGTCGCCGCGTCAGGCGCGCCGATCACCCACATCTATCGCTCGCCCCTGCCCCGTTCGTTCGACAAGCTCGATCTGAGGTCCGCAGCCCCAGCAAAGGACGACGCCGGCGCCGCGGCGGTCGTCAGGATGGACCGGCCGCGCGGCTATTTCGGCCTGCCGCGCGACATCGTGCTCCTCGACGGCAAGGAGCCTGCGGACGTCCCGCACGGCGTCCCCGACGTCTGGCACACCTACCTGAGGCTGCCGGCTTTCGAGGACCGCCCGATCATCGGCGAGTTCAACGAGGAGCGGATCGTCGCCCGTCCCTGGCCGGCCAAGGACGGCCATTATACAATGCTGGAGCTGACGGGCTGACGCTCTCCAAACAGGCGCCGCGAGCCGGGAACCTGGACTTACCGATCCTCGAGAAACGCCAGCACTTCGTGCTCGAAGCGCTTCGGGTTGTCGATATTCGACCCATGGGATGCGGCGGGAATAACCACGCGCCGCACGTCCTTCAGCGCGCTCTCAAGTCCATCGAGGATGCGGTGGAAACTCTCCGGCGAGCGTTCGCCCGCCATCAGCAGCGTCGGCGCCCTGATCGCCTCCGCGTCCTCGCGCGAGAACGGAGCGCGTTGCTCTTTCATTTGCCCGATGAGCGTGCGGGCGTTGTCCCGCATTTGCTGTTTTTTCACTTCCGGCAGGTTCGCCCAACCGCCGGGGCCGAAGATGACGTCGGCGGTCGGCGCCAGAGCCTCGTCGGTCTCGCCTCGGCGGATGCGTGCGGCGGCCTCCGTGTAGAGCGGGCCAAGCGCAATCGGCGGGTTTTGCGGCGCGTGCGGCGGCTCGAGGCTCGCGTCCAGCGCGCCGCCCGGCTCCGCCAGCACCAGTTTGCGGACGAGACCGGGAAAGTTTTGCGCGACCCGGAACGCGATGAGCCCTCCGCGGGAATGACCGAGCAGGTGCACGGGTCCCGCGTCGAGCGCGGCGATGAAGGCCGCGACATCTTTCGTATGCTGCTGGACGGTGAAATCGTCGCCCTCGCCATCCCAGCGCTCCGGCCAGCAATGCCGAAGGCCGACGGCGATTGCGCGGTAATGGGCGCCGAACGGCTCCATCTGCAGCGCCCACGAGCGGTAGTCGCCCAGCGTCCCATGCACGAGGAGCAGCGGAATGCCTGTCCCGGGTTCGACGAACGCCATGTCATGTCCGTTCAGACGCAGGGACGGCATGACGTTTCTCCGGGCTCGGCGTCTCGGGATGGCGAGAGGACCGATCTATTATCCCGATGAGCTGCACGGCATTCTTGCAATCATACGTAGTCCGTAATATACTAAACGTATGATACGGTCCGTCAAGGGCGCGGCGACAAGGCAGTTCATCGAGTCAGGGAAATCCAAGTTTTCCGGTCTGGATGTTGGTCTCGTGCGGCGACGGTTGTCGGCCTTAAACGTCGCGCGACGGTTGAACGATTTGTCGCGCTTGAAAAGCGTGGGCCTACATAAACTGAGCGGCGATCGGGCAGGCTTTTGGGCTATCCGCGTCAACGGTCCGTGGCGCATCGTGTTTCGATTCGACGACGGCGACGCCCTCGAGGTCGAGATCGTCGACTATCATTAGAGGAAACCACAATGACCACCGAAGACGACGTCTTTATCGCGCCCCCCGACGGTCTTGCGTTTGATCCGGCGCATCCGGGCGAGATTTTGCAGGAGGAACTGGCCGCTCGCGGCCTGACCGCCAACGCCCTCGCGCTCAAACTGCGCGTTCCCGCCAACCGCCTGACGGAAATTCTCAATGGCAAGCGCGGAATCTCGCCCGACACGGCGCTCCGCCTCAGCCGCTCCCTCGGCCCCAGCGCAGCGTTCTGGCTGAACCTACAGAGCCAGTACGATCTCGCACGTACGGAGAAAAGGTTCGGGGCGAAGATTCGGGCGGAGGTCGAGTCGGCGGCGTAGACGCCCGCCCCTACTCCGCCGCGCTTCGCCGTCCCCTGGCGCCCTTCCGCGCCAGCACCGGCTTGAGGTACGCGCCGGTATAGCTCTTCGCATTGCGCGCGATCTGCTCGGGCGTGCCCTGCGCCACCACCTCGCCCCCGGCGTCGCCGCCTTCCGGCCCCATGTCGACGATCCAGTCGGCCGTCTTCACCACTTCGAGATTGTGCTCGATGACGATCATCGTGTTGCCTTGATCGACCAGCTCATGCAGCACGTCGAGTAGCTGCGCGACGTCGTGGAAGTGAAGGCCCGTGGTCGGCTCGTCGAGGATGTAAAGCGTTCGCCCAGTGGAGCGGCGCGACAATTCCTTGGCGAGTTTGACCCGCTGCGCCTCGCCGCCTGACAGCGTCGTCGCCTGCTGGCCGACCTTCACGTAGCCCAAGCCCACGCGTTTCAGAGTGTCCATCTTGTCGCGGATCGACGGCACCGCCTTGAAGAGGTCCGCCGCTTCCTCGACCGTCATGTCGAGCACGTCGGCGATCGACTTATCCCTGTAGCGCACCTCCAGCGTCTCGCGGTCGTAACGCTTGCCCTTGCACACGTCGCAGGTGACATAGACGTCCGGCAAAAAGTGCATCTCGATCTTGATCACGCCATCGCCCTGGCAGGCCTAGCAGCGCCCGCCCTTGACGTTGAACGAGAAGCGCCCCGGCAGGTAGCCGCGCGCCTTGGCCTCGGGGAGCCCGGCGAACCAGTCGCGGATGGGGGTGAAGGCGCCGGTGTAGGTGGCCGGGTTCGAGCGCGGCGTGCGGCCGATCGGCGACTGGTCGATGTCGATCACCTTGTCGATCTCGTCGAGGCCGTCGATACGGTCGTGCGGCGCCGGCGGGTCGCTCGCGCCGTTCAAATGGCGCGCCGCCGCCTTGTAGAGCGTGTCGATGACGAGGGTCGATTTTCCCCCGCCCGAGACGCCGGTCACGCAGGTGAAGAGCCCGAGCGGAATCGTCGCCGTGACGCTCTTTAGATTGTTGCCGCGCGCCCCGACAATCTTTAGCTCCCGGCCGGGATTCGCTGCGCGGCGGCGCGCCGGAATCGCGACCGTCCGCTCACCCGAAAGATAATGGCCGGTCAGCGAATTGGGGCTGGCGGCGATCTCCTCCGGCGATCCTTTGGCGACAATCTCGCCGCCATGCACGCCGGCGCCCGGGCCGACATCGACGACGTAGTCGGCCGCCCAGATCGCATCCTCGTCATGCTCGACCACGATCACTGTATTGCCGAGGCCGCGCAGGCGCCTCAGCGTATCGAGGAGCCGCGCGTTGTCGCGCTGGTGCAGCCCGATCGACGGCTCATCGAGCACATAGAGCACGCCGGTGAGGCCCGAGCCGATCTGCGAGGCGAGGCGGATGCGCTGGCTCTCGCCGCCCGAGAGGGTCCCCGACGAGCGCGACAGCGTCAGGTAGTCGAGCCCGACGTCGCGGAGGAACACCAGCCGGTCGACGATCTCCTTCAGGATGCGCTGGGCGATCTCGTTGCGCTTGGCGTCGAGTTTCGCGGGCAGGTTTCGCGCCCAGTCAATCGCGGCCTTTACCGACAAGAGGCTCACTTCGCCGATGTGCTGGCCGTCGATCTTGACTGCGAGCGCCTCGGGCTTGAGGCGGAAACCATGGCAGGCTTCGCAGGGCGTCGCGCTCATATAGCGCTGGATCTCCTCGCGCGACCACTCGCTCTCGGTCTCCTTGTAGCGGCGATCGAGATTGGCGATCACGCCCTCGAACGGCTTCCTTACCTCGTAGGAGCGCAGGCCGTCGTCATAGGCGAAGCGAATCTCCTCGTCGCCCGAGCCATAGAGGATCGCGTTGCGGCCCGCCTCCGGCAGCTCGCTCCAGGGCTTGTCGAGGCGGAACTTATAGTGGCGTCCAAGCGCCTCCAGCGTCTGCAGATAGTAGGGCGAGCTCGACTTCGCCCAGGGCGCGATCGCGCCACGCTTGAGGCTCACCTTCGGGTCGGGCACGACCAGCGACGGATCGACGGTGAGGTGCGAGCCCAAGCCCCCGCAGACCGGACAGGCGCCGTGCGGATTGTTGAACGAAAAGAGCCTGGGCTCGATCTCGGCGATGGTGAAGCCGGATACCGGACAGGCGAATTTGGAGGAGAAGAGGATGCTGGGCGACCCCCTCTCCCCGGTTCCGGGGAGAGGGCCGGGGTGAGGGGTCTCAACCTCTCCCCGCCCGCCGGGAGAGGTTGGAGCATCGGCAAACTCTACCACCGCCAGCCCATCCCCGAGCTCGAGCGCGGTCTCGAAGCTTTCCGCGAGTCGCGCCGCCATGTCGGGCCTGACGACGAGGCGGTCGACGACGACCTCGATGTCGTGCTTGAGCTTCTTGTCGAGCGCCGGCGCGTCGGCGATCTCATAGAATTGCCGGTCGATCTTGAGCCGCTGGAAGCCGCGCTTCATCAGATCGGCGATCTCCTTGCGATACTCCCCTTTCCGGCCGCGCACGATCGGCGCGAGCAGGTAGAGCCGCGTGCGCTCGGGTAGCGCCAGCACCCGGTCGACCATCTGGCTCACCGTCTGGCTTTCGATCGGCAGCCCGGTCGCGGGCGAATAGGGAATGCCGATCCGCGCCCAGAGCAGGCGCATATAATCGTGGATCTCGGTCACCGTGCCGACGGTCGAGCGTGGGTTCTTCGATGTCGTCTTCTGCTCGATGGCGATTGCGGGCGAGAGGCCGTCGATCTGGTCGACGTCCGGCTTCTGCATCATTTCGAGGAACTGGCGCGCATAGGCCGAGAGCGACTCGACATAGCGCCGCTGGCCCTCGGCG
>JAFAHO010000114.1 GCA_019237205.1 Hyphomicrobiales bacterium | reverse complement strand
CCGGGAACTTAACGAATCGTTGGAATCGCTTATGATTCAAGGAAGGCGGCCCGAATCACCTGGGGGGTCGCTGATGTGGAGCAACGAAAATCGCGCTCGCTACGACCGCAGTCGGCTGCGCTATCCGAGCGATCTGACCGACGCGGAGTGGGCGCATGTCGAGCCGCTGGTTCCGCCGGCCAAGCGCGGCGGCAACCGACGTCATGTTGATGAGCGCGAGGTCGTCAACGGCCTAATGTACGTGCTCAGCACCGGCTGCCAATGGCGCGCTGTCCCGAAGGACCTGCCGCCGCGTTCGACGCTTTACGATTACTTTGATCGCTGGAGTTGGGACGGCACGCTCGATCGCATCCACGACGCGCTCTACGTGAAGTGTCGCGAAGCCGCCGCTCGCGAGGCGAGCCCGACCGCCGCAATCATCGACAGCCAAAGCGTCAAGAGCGCGGAAAAAGGGGGGCCTGCATCGATCCGGCGGGTTACGACGCCGGCAAGAAGATCATGGGCAAGAAGCGCCACATCCTCGTCGATACGCAGGGCCTGTTGATGCAGGCGATCGTCCACGCCGCCGACATCCAGGACCGCGACGGCGGCGCAGTGCTGATGGCGACCTTGTTCGGCGCCTTTCCCTTTTTGACCAGGCTCTTTGCCGACGGCGGCTATCGAGGGCCGCAATTTGAGGCCGCCGTCGGACGAGTTCTGGCGCGCGTGACGGTCGAGATCGTCAAGCGGTCGGACCAGGCCAAGTTCGTCGTCCTACCCAAGCGCTGGATTGTCGAACGCACCCTCGCCTGGCTCGGCCGCTGCCGACGCTTGGCCAAGGACTGGGAATGCCTCAACCGCAGGGCGCTCGCCTTCCTCCGCCTCGCCTCCATCCGCCTCATGCTGCGAAAACTATGCAATCCCACATGATGTTTCCGGACAGACTCTGAGAATCCCGCTTCGTCAAGCCATTGGGTTCTCGGGTGCAAGTCCGTCGTCTCGTTGATTTTGCGAACTTCGCGAGCGGCGCTTCGCAAAGGCAGCGGAAGCCAGCCGTTTGCCTTCGCCAGGGACGAACAGCCGCGTTTTGCGCAAGGTGCGGCTGGCGGATCGCCGCGCCGGCGACCGAGCCATGGGAGGAGGTCAGCGATGACCAGGATCGGTACGGTCGGAGAGCTTCGCCGATACCCTGTCAAATCGATGCTCGGGGAGACCCTTGAACGCGCAGAGGTCCGGACACGGGGTTTGTCCGGCGATAGGGTCTGCGCGTTGATCGACGTCGAGACCGGGAGAGTCGCGAGCGCGAAGATGCCCAGGCGCTGGAGTTGGTTGCTCAAATGCGCCGCGACCTATCTCGACGATAGTGGCGCCGTCGCCATTGAGACGCCGGACGGTCGCCGTCTCGATCCCGCGGACCCGGGCGCTTCGGACAGGCTTTCTGCACTCGTCGATCGCCCGGTGAGGTTCGCCTTCGCCCGCGACGAGGCTCTGCTGCTCGAACGCGCCAATCCGGAAGAGTTGGCGGCAGGCGGCGACGAAAACGGCCCCGGCAAAACAGTCATCCAGATCGGGATGGGGGCGCCGGAGGGCGGATTCTTCGACGCGTTTCCGATCCACTTCATCACGACGGCGAGTCTCAGGCGCGTCGCCGAGGTTTCGATCGCCAAGGCGCCAGAGCCGGCGCGGTTTCGCCCGAATATCGTGATCGACAGCGTCGGCGTCGACGCATTCGCTGAGAACGGATGGGACGGCGCGCTAATCCGTATCGGCCGGGATCTGCGCCTGTGCGTGGCCTTTCCGACGCCCCGATGCGCTGTGCCCACGCTGGCCCACGGCGCGAATGCGCCCGACCCGCGGCTGACTGTGGAGATCGGCAAGATCAACAGGGCGCCGGTCCCGGACATGGGGCCCGCGCCCTGCCTCGGCGCCTACGCACTGATCAAGCGCCCAGGTCGGGTCGCACTGGGAGACGAAATCTACTTGGAGTGACAGGGGGTAGGACGGCAGCCGGCGTCGGCGGCGGCGACATGTGGCTTGACACCTCTGCGAATTTAGTCTTATTGTTTAGTTCTTGAATAAACTAAACATGGCGGCGAGAGGCGAGTCGGGTCTTTCATGCGTGCGAACCAATGGTGGGTATTTGTGACAACCACGTCCCAATGGTTCGCATCAGCGACACGAAATGATTCGCCCGTGATAACGCCGCCGGCGCGGACGCAAGGTTTTCGATCGTCGCAAACGGTGTTCGTTCTCGGC
>JAFAHO010000348.1 GCA_019237205.1 Hyphomicrobiales bacterium | reverse complement strand
TGTCCTTCGTAGTCGGCCTCCGCCTTCGTCTCGGCCTTCGGCGCGGCGAGCCCGGTCGTCAGCGCGGCGAAGATGAATTGCCTCAGCGCCGCCTTGCGCAGATCGGAGACGTAGCTCCGCTCGTTCAGGTCGTTATCCCGCAGGACGCTGGCGAAGCGCTGCGGATCGAAGGCGCCCGCCTTGTCCTGGAAGGCGGGGTTCGACGTGATCAGGTTGCGCAGCGCGTCATCGGAAATGTTGAGGCCAAGCTTTCCCGCCTCGACGTCGATCGCCGCCTCGCTGACGAGCCTTTGCAGAACCTGCCGGTCGAGGCCGATCGCGCGCGCCTGCTCGTTGGTGAACGGCTGACGCAGCTGGCGCTGATACTTCTGCAGGGTCCGCTGGTAGGCGTCGTGATATTCCTGCGAGGAGATTTTCGCGCCGCCGACCGAGGCGACGGTCGAGGCGGTGAAGCCGCGCAGCATGTCGCCGACGCCCCAGATGACGAAGCTGACGATGATGAGCCCCATGACGACGGTCATGATCGCCTTCCCGACGATCCCCTGAGCCGCGTTGCGCATGGATTCGAGCATTGACGTCTTTCGCCTTCCGCGCTTCCAGCCGTTTGAAACGCGCCTTCTAGCCCCCGATCGGTCCTTTGCATAGCGCGAAGGCGGATGATAACACCCCGTTCGACCCGAAAATCTCAAGAGGCTCAGATGACCCGTGACGTCCGCCCGTTCGTGGCCGGCAACTGGAAAATGAATGGGCTTTCCGGGTCTCTTGTCGAAATCGAAGCGCTGCGCCGCGCCGCCGACGCTGGCGAGGCGGGCGTGGCCGAACTTGTGGTCTGCCCGCCGGCGACGCTCCTTGCGCAAGCCGCGTGGAAGATCAAGGGCGGCAAGCTCGGCTTGGGCGCGCAGGACTGCCACCCCGAAGCAAGCGGGGCGTTCACCGGCGACATTTCCGCCCCCATGCTTAAAGACGCGGGCGCGGCCTATGTGATCGTCGGCCATTCGGAGCGGCGTACGCTCCACCACGAAACCGATGCGCTGGTTCGCGCGAAGGCCGAGGCCGCGCTCAGGGCCGGACTGACGGCGATCGTCTGCGTCGGCGAGACGCGAGCCGAGCGCGAAACGGGAGAGGCCATCGCCGTCGTGACGCGGCAACTCAAGGGTTCGCTCCCACCGGGCGGCGCGCCCGAGACAGTCGTCGTCGCCTACGAACCGGTCTGGGCGATCGGCACGGGCCTCACGCCGACAGCCATCGACGTCGCCGAGATGCACGGGGCGATCCGCGCCCTGCTCGACGATATTTATGGCGACAGCGGCGCGAAGATCCGCATTCTCTACGGCGGCTCGGTCAAGCCGGCGAACGCCAAGGAACTGCTCGGGATCGACAATGTCGACGGCGCGCTCGTCGGCGGGGCGAGTCTCCAGGCGACCGATTTTCTCGCCATCGCCGCGGCCTATCGCTGATCGCAAATCCCGGTTCCCATGCGATGGACGGGCCTCTTGCGCCGTGATAGGAGCGCGCCATCTTTGGAGGACGCCGGCCTTTAGGCGCGGCGAAGCCTCCGTCCGGGACTCTCCATGCAATCGGTGCTGATCGTCATCCATATCCTCATTGTCATCGCCCTGGTGGCGGTCGTCCTCTTGCAGCGTTCCGAAGGGGGCGCGCTGGGCGCCGGCGGGGGAACAGGCAATTTCATGACCGGCCGGGGCCAGGCGAACGCGCTCTCGCGCGCGACTGCCGTGCTGGCGGCGCTCTTTTTCGCCACCTCCCTCCTGATGTCGGTCATCG
This sequence comes from Hyphomicrobiales bacterium, assembly GCA_019237205.1. Taxonomy (GTDB): domain Bacteria; phylum Pseudomonadota; class Alphaproteobacteria; order Rhizobiales; family Beijerinckiaceae; genus Roseiarcus. The sequence continues at coordinate 1,546 of JAFAHO010000348.1, read as the reverse complement.
CCGGCTGGAGCCGCGCCCCCCATTCGATCCTTGAGAAGGCCCCCGGCGCGCCGGCCGGCCAGACCGCGCCCGCCCCGATCAATTCCGGCAATATTCTCGATCAATTGAAGCAGCTTCAGGGCCAGCCGGGCCCGCCTGCGTCCCCGGCCGCGCCGGGCCCTGCTGCGCCGGAGCAGAAGCCGTAAAACCAGCGTCGAAGACGGCCGTCGGAGGTCGAGGCGTGCCGTCTTTCCGCAGCGAGCGCCGCGTCCATCACAGGGCCGAACAGATGTTCGATCTCGTGGCCGACGTCGAGCGCTATCCGGATTTCGTGCCGCTCTGCACGGCTTTGCGTGTGCGCAGCCGTAAGCCAGTGGAGGAGGGGCGCGAGACTCTCATCGCCGACATGTCGGTCGGCTACAAGATGATCCGCGAGCGGTTCACGAGCCGGGTCGTGCTCGACAAGCCGCGCCTGCGCGTCGTGGTCGAATATATCGACGGGCCTTTCAGCCATATGGAAAACATCTGGACCTTTCGCGACGAGCTTGACGCGGCGCGTTCGCTGGTCACGTTTTTCATCGACTACGAGTTTCGCAGCCGCATTCTCGGTTCGCTCATGGGCTCGATGTTCGACGCGGCCTTCCGCAAGTTCTCCGAGGCATTCGAGCGGCGCGCCGACGCGATCTATAAGTGAGCCTGGCGCCCCTTGTAGTCGCGCTCGATGAGCGCGGTGCGCGGTCGGCGACCGCGCCTACAAATGGGCGCCCTGGCGCGAGCCGACCGCAGCCTCCAGAAGCTCGAGCGCGACCCTGACCGAGGCAAGCCGCACATTCGCCCGGCCGATGTCGCCGAATCGCGCCTCCCGCGCGACCGTCGCCGCGCCTCGCATGGCGCAGGCGAAATGAACGAGGCCGACCGGCTTTAACGCCGTGCCTCCGTCCGGTCCCGCAACGCCGGTGACACTGACCGCGACGCTGGCGCGAGAGGCTTCGAGCGCCCCCTCGGCAAGCGCCCGCGCCGCGGCCTCGCTGACCGCCCCGTACGTCCCGATCGTTTCGGCCGGAACGCCCAGCAGGTCTTCTTTGGCCTCGTTCGAATAGACCACGAAGCCGCGCTCGACGACTGCGGACGAGCCCGGAATTTCCGTCAGCAGCCCGGCGATCAGGCCGCCGGTGCACGATTCCGCGGTTGCGATCTTCAGTCCTGCTGCGCGGAATCGATCGAGCAGGGCTGCGGCGCGGGCGACGAGGTCGGGAGGGAACATGGGGTTCGCCGGCGGAAGTGGATCATGAAACCGATCAAGGCTTCGGCATTTCTTTTGCGGATGCTTCGCCCAATTCGGCAATCTGCTCATCGAACCACGCGAGATCCTGCTTCCATTGTCCCCAATCGGGGTGCTGCTCGACCAGTTTCGCTATGATCGCGCGCCCCGACGTCAACGCCTCGCGCGCCTTTTCCGTCTCGTTGGACTTGCCGTAGGCGATGGCGAGCTTGGCATAGCTCACCGAGAGATCGCGCTGCCAGCCGGCATTGCCCGGATCGGATTTCGCCAGCCGGTCGGCAATCG
>JAFAHO010000327.1 GCA_019237205.1 Hyphomicrobiales bacterium | reverse complement strand
GCGTTGGATCAAGGCGCGCATTTTCGGCTTTTCTTTTTTCAACCAGAAGCGGTCGATTTGTTGGCCGATGAGGCGTTCGGTCCTGATATCCAAGCGCTTGGCGCCGTCAGGAGTGCCGCGGCCGGTTGGGATCAGACTCGATGCCTTCGCGACACGCGGAACCGCGCGATCAATCGGTAAACGGTCGATCGACCGATACGAAACTCGTTGCGCACCGCTTCGACGACCTCTCGCGTAGCGGTCCAGTCGTTCGCCTTCAGCAAGCCGCGCAGGAAAATGTCGCGGCGTTCGGCTTCAAGCCAACGTGGGTCGTTTGGGTCGTCGAGGAGACGCAGCATGCGTTCATCGTACGGTCGATCAGGCGGTCGATCAATCCCAATTGAAACCGAAAAAAAGTCGATCCAGTCTCAATTGAAACCGAAAACGCAGCGGGACTCATTTCCCGTAACGCTTTGATTTCTCGAATTCCGCTAGTCCCACTTTGAAACCGAAATCGACACCCGGCATCACCCGCGATCACGAAGATCACGATCGAGCGGCCGAGCAGAACGAGCAGCGCATGAGTCGCCGAATCAGGAAGTAAAGAAACTCCAACCGGATTTCGCATGCGGTTCTGCGCCGGACCTCCTTGCGTCGGAAAGGACGCGTCAAAGATCGCGGGCCCAGCACCGAGGCCTCAAAAGCCTCAGTCACAGGTCCACTTGTACTTGTGGAAGGCGTAGTCGAAGGACTGCATCGGCACCGGCGCGTAGCCATCGAGGCATTTGTCCATCGCGTGGCGGACAAGCTGCGTCTCGACGAACGCGTCAGACTGATCGTCGATCAGTTTCTGTTGCAGCGCCTTGTAGATCTTGGCCTGCTGCGCCGGATCGCCGGTAGCGCGCGCATCGTCGATCATCTTGTCGATTTCCGGGCTCTTCACCCATTCCATCGACGCCCAGGTTCCTGCCGCTTTCGAGTGATATTGCGTGTAGAACATGGAGTCGGGCGAGGGGTAGGTCGGACCGAAAAAGACTTCGGTGACGTTCGGCGTTGTCTCGACCTTGGAGGCGATCTCGGTGATGCGGTTCCACGGCTCGCCTGAGAGCGTCACCTTGAAGCCGACCTGCTGCAGGTTTGACTGCATCAGGAGTGCGATCTCCTCTTCGAACTTGGCGGAGGACACATAACCGAGGCTGAGCGGGATGTCGGTCGTGCCGGCGTAGCCGCTCTTGGCGATCTCCGCCTTGGCGGCGTCGAGGTCGAACTTCGGCTGCGGACTGTCGAGATGCGCCTCGGCGAAGGTCTTCGGCAGGGGTCCGGTGAGGTCGCCGCCGGGCAGGATCGTGCCCTTGATCGTGTCGTAATCGGTCGCGAGGGCGATCGCCTTGCGGATGTGGACGTCGTCGGTCGGCGCGACCTTGGAATTGAGCTTGAGGTAGAAGGCGATCGCCGTCACGCCCTTGACGATCTTGAATCGCGGCATCTTGGCGAGCGCGTCATAGGTGTCCGGAGACTGGTACTGGCTCGACATCGTCAATTCGCCCGAGGCAGCCATCGAACGCACCGTCGCCTCGTCGCTGGTGATGACGAAGCGCACCTCGTCGATCGGACCTTCTCCCCAGCCGCCGTAATAGTTGGGGTCGCGCTCGATGGTCATGCCCGTGCCGCGATCCCAGCTCTTCAAAGTATAGGGGCCGGCGCCCGCAACATGCGTGGCGAGATAGGTCTGCCCGTCGTCGTTGCCGGCGTTCGCTTTGACCACCTTCGAATTGACGATGCGGACCGCCGGCACGGTCGCTAGGAACGGCGAGAAGGTTTGGAGCAGGTTGAACTTGACCGTCGTCGCGTCGATCGCCTCGACGCTGCCGGGTTTCAGCACCCCGGCGAACAGGTTCGCCGGGCCCTGATTGATCCTTAGGAGCCGCTCGACCGAATAGACGACGTCCTCGGCGTGGACGGGGGAGCCGTCCTGGAATCTGGCGTCCGGCCGGATATGGAATGTGACGCTGGTCGCGTCGGGCGAGACCTCCCATTTCTCTGCGAGCTCGGGCGTGAGCGCGCCGTTGGGATCGACGTTGGCCAAGCCATCGTAGAGATTGGCGGAAGCCATGTAGTCCGTGTAGTCGGAGATCTTCGCCGGATCGATGGTGCTGAAAATCTGCCCAGCGTTGATGGTCACCTCGTGGGGAGCGGCCTGAGCAGGCGAAGCCGCGGCTAGGATGAGGCCGAGACCCAAACAGAACGTCCGCCGCATCTTGAACCTCGCTTGAAACAAGCCTCCGGGACGTCCCCTCCAGCCCCGCGGTCCAAGCCCCCTCAAGGCGCTCGCCCCGACACGACCTGCTCTCATTCGATCACGTAACCCAGCTGCATGCAAGGTCAGGCCGAAAAGGTGAAAACGCTGCGGAGCAATTCCCTCTCTCAACGACAAACGGCGCTGCCGCGCCAGAACCGAATTCAGATACGCGGCGCCACGTCCAAGTGGCCGTGCAACGTGAATTGAAAGACGGCGCCGCGGGGCGCATTCGGGCCTGCCCACAAGCGTCCGCCACGCGCCTCGACGATCGAGCGGCAGATCGACAGCCCCATTCCCATGCCGCTCGGCTTCGTCGTGGTGAATGGCTTAAACAGGTTTTCCTGGACGGCGGGCGCAACTCCGGGACCGGTGTCGCGCACCGAGACAAGTACGTCCCCCGTATCCGTCCTACCGCTCGCGACCTGCAATTCACGCGGACCCTCGCTGCTGCTCATCGCCTCGATGGCGTTGAGGGTGAGGTTGAGGATCACTTGTTGCAGCTCGACGCGGTCGCACTGCACAAGCGGCGGATCGTGTGCGAGCTCCGTCCGCACCACGACGCCGTTCTTCATCGCTTCGCTGCGGGTAAGCTCGACGACCTCCCGCACCGCCGCATTGACCTCGACCGGTTCGTCGCTCGGCAGCTCCTTCCTGATGAGCTTACGAATCCGCTGGACGACCGCGCCGGCGCGGCCGCTGTCCCTGACAATGCGGGCGAACGCTTGCCTGGCTTCCTCCAGATCGGGCGGCTCCCTGCCAAGCCACCGCAACCCCGCTTGCGCGTTGGTGAGGTTCGCCGCGATCGGCTGGTTCACTTCGTGGGCGATCGACCCGGTAAGCTGCCCCATCGCCTCGAGGCGGTTCGCATGCGCGAGCTGCGTCTCCATCTCCCGCAGAGCCCTGTTGGCGCGATCGCGCTCAGTGAGATCAAGTACGAAAGCAACCCCCTCTTCGCGGCTGTCTTCGAATTTTACCGCGCCAATCATGACGCGCACGCGACTGCCGTCCTTGCGGAAATACTCCTTCTCGTAAGGTTGCACGCTACCCATCCGCAGGAACTCCGGCCTGAATTGATGTTCGTCGCGTTCGAGCCATTCTCGCGGCGTCAGACTCCTCCAGTCCAGCCGATCGCTCCCGACCACTTCCTCCCGTCCGTACCCGATCATCCGTAGAAACGCGTCATTGGCCTCGACAATCCCGCCATCCGAATCCCAAAGGAAGATCCCGACGATGTTGGCGTCGACCAGACGGCGGATCTTCGCTTCCCGCTCCGCCAGTTCCCGGTAGAGACGCGAGTTCTCGAGCGCGATCGCCGCCTGCGAAGCAAGCAGCTTCAACACCGCTATCCGGGTCGACGCGAATACACTCGGGGCGAGATTGTTCTCGAGGTACAGAACTCCGCTCAGCTTGGTCTGATTAGTGAGCGGCAGGCAAAGAACCGAGCGGACGCGACGCATGCGGATATATGGATCGTCGTCGAACTCGGACTGGATCGCAGCGTCGTCGAGTATGACGACCTCCCGTGTGCGCTCGACGAAACGGAGCATCGACTCCGGCAGCGTGTCTGCAGAAACAGGCTGATCCCGAAGCGTGACGGTCAGGGTCTCGCCCGCTGTCGCGGCTTCTGCAGCGATGCGTAGTTCAGCTTCATGCGCCAACGCCAGCATGCCGCGCTCGGCGCCCGCCTGCTCGATGGCCGTGCGCATGAGCGTGTCGATGAGCTTATTGAGCACGATCTCGCTCGAGATTGCCTGCGACACCTTGATCACTGTCGCGAGGTCGAGCTGCTCGACCGGCGCCCCGATTGTGCTCAATGAAGCGGGCTGGGGCTCTTCCGTCCGAAGGTGCGGATACAATTGATCGAGCTGCCGCACTTTCCCCTCAGCGCCCCACCGCGTGTAGCAATAGCGGGCGCTCCGCAGATACGCTTTGGAAACGGTCTCGAAGCCGCGCGCCGCATGGAACCGAGCGGCAAGCTCATGGGCGAGCGCCTCGTAGTGGACAAAGCCGCTTGCCCGCGCCGAGTGGATGGCCCGTTCGTACAGGTCCATGGCGTCGAGCGCGCGGCCCTCGATCCGAGCGATCTCGGCGCCGACCAGAGCGGCCCAGCTCCCAAAATTCTCTGGGCAGCTCGCTGCCCAGGCCTCAAGCCTGCGGTGATGGTCGACCAGCGCCTCGAAATGGGACGCGCGCCGGTCCGGGCTGGCGAGCCCGAAGCACGCGGCGCGCGACAGCGCCGCGTAAAATTGGTACTCAGCCATTTCAAAGGCGGCGCTTGTCGTTGATGTCCCGAGGCGACTCGCTCTTAACGACGCATCGACGGCTGCGGAATAGTCGCCGGCAAAGAAAAGCGCTTGCGACTTCCGCACCCAGTAGCAGAACTCGGCCCGCCCAAGATTCGGGTTGCCGGAGAAACGGCGCTCTATCTGCTGCTCTTCGAAACGATCATCGTCGAAGGAACCGAACTTGCGGGTCAACCCACGAAGCGTCTTGACAAGCGCGAGCTGGGTGGCGGTGGCATCTGTGCCCCGACCAACCCCAATCTTGCGGGCAAATGCGAATCCATGCTCGGCCTCGCGCTGCACCTCGACGAGCGAATCGCCCGCTAGGAGAAGAGTCCCCAAGTCACAAAAGTAGATCCATGTGGCAAATGCGAGATCGCCGGTCCTATTTGCGGCGTCGAAGGCGCGCCGGAACAAGTCCCGGGCTGAGGAGAAGCGCCTTGTCCACCCGGTCACAATTCCGAAGTTCATGTACGCCCTTTGCTGAAAGTCCTTCAGCCCTCGTCGTTCCACCAGCTCGTAGCCAAGCTGACCGAGTTGAAGGCCGCCGCCGAAGTCGCCAAAACGCACGCAGGCGATCACGCCCAGAAATGCAAAGGCGTAACAGGAAGCATCGCTAACGCCACGTTCCAGACTGAGATCGACCGCCCGACAAATGAGCAAGACATACAGGTTCGTATCGGCCAGCGATGCGGCGGAAGCGCACCTGATCAGAACATTCAGAGTCGCCAAGGATTCCGGGTCGGTCATCAAAGGCATGCTGACAAGTTCCTCGATCGTCCTGTTCTGAAGCTTGGACCGGACCTGCTCCAATTCGCGCCGCGCTTCGTCTTCCGTCGGATGCCACGACCAATCGACGCCCAAGGGGCGGAGGTACTCCAAACCAATGCCGACTGCGCGGTCGCTCTTGTCCAGAGCTTCATTCAACTCGATGCGCAAGCACGCCACAGTCGCACGCTCGACCGCATTTGCGGCGCGTTGCGAGAGCGACGTTAGGCGCTGCTCCGCCTCCGCTAGCGCGCCAGTGAGGAATTCGCACTCGGCCCGATGGAGCTCCAGATGAAAGATGAGCTCATGCCGCCGCTCCCAGCAGTCTCCGGCTAGCAGCGCGGCCCCCGCAGCGAAGTAGGCAAGCGCCGACGCGTACGCCGCCGACGCCTTGGCGCGCTTGCCTGCAGTCAGGTTGATCTCGGCCAATTGCTGGCGCTCCTCCTGCGACCCGATCAACGCGGCGCCGCGGTTGAGCTGACCAACGATGTCGAAGATCGACTCTTCCCGCTTCTCTGGAGGCGTCTGCGCAGCGAGAAGCCGCCCGATCCGCAGGTGCGCGGCCGGGCGCTCATCCTCGGGGATCAGCGAATAGGCGGCTTCCTGCACTCGGTCGTGAATGAACCGATAAGAACCCGGCGCCCGTTCGACCAGATCGAGTCGAACTGCTTGCGAAAGAGCCGCGTGGACATCGTCCCCCGAGGTCCCAAGCACGATCGCCAGCGTAGCGAACTCGGCGATGTTCCCGACCGCGGCAAACTCCTGCAACGCGTTGCGCGCCTCTAAGGGCAAGCGGCCAAGCCTGCCGACCATGAGCTCGACGACATTGTCGGAATAGCCTTTGGCGTGGATCCGGTCGAGATCCCAGGACCAGCGCCCCCTCGCAGGATCGAAGGCGAGCAATTCCTCGTCTGCGAGCGCATGCAGAAACCGAAGCACGAAGAAGGGATTGCCAGCTGTCTTCGCCTGCACCAACTGCGCGAGCGGCGCAACGTCCTCCGGCGTTGAACGAAGCGCATCGGCAATCAACTGCGTGGTGTTTTCGTTGTCGAGCGGCCCAAGCTCAATCTCGCCGATCCTCGCCCCGGAGCTTCGGATGGTCACGAGCTTCCGCATCAGCGGATGCGCGGCGTCGACCTCGTTGTCGCGACAAGCGCCGACCAGCATCAGATGGCGCACGTCGGGTTGGGTCAACAGGTCCTCGATGAGATCGAGCGTCGCTGCGTCCAGCCATTGCAGATCGTCGAGGAAGAGCGCCAGCGGATGCTCCGCTGTCGCCAAAACGCCGATGAAGCGGCGGAACACCAGCTGGAACCGCCCTTTCGCCTGCTGCGGCTCGAGCTCGGGGACGGGCGGCTGCTCGCCGATGATGAGCGTCAGCTCCGGGACGAGGTCGGCGATCAACCGACCGTTCGGTCCCAGCGCTTCCAGAAGAGCGCTGCGCCAGCGCGCGAGCTCCGCGTCGGGTTTGCCGAGCAGACCTCGCACCAAGTTCTGGAAAGCCTGGGCCAGGGTCGCATAGGGGATGTCGCGCTTCAATAGATCGAACTTGCCCGACACGAACAGCCCGCGCGGCGGCACGAGCGCCTTGTGCAGCTCGTTCACCACCGACGACTTGCCGATGCCGGAATAGCCGGAGACCAGGACCAGCTCCGGGGCGTCGGTCGCGACCACTCGATCGAAGGCGGCGAGCAACGCCTCTATCTCGCGCTCCCGCCCATACAGCTTCTCAGGGATCAAAAGACGATCCGGGGCGTCGCGCGCGCCGAGGGGAAACGGCTCGATGCGACCGTCGCGCTCCCACTGGTCAAGGCAACGCCGGAGATCATGCGCGAGCCCCGCCGCCGTCTGGTAGCGATGCTCCGCCGTCTTGGCCATGAGCTTTATGACGATCTCGGAGATGAGCGCCGGGACGCTTGCGAGTCGTTCCGCCGGCGGCGCAGGCTTTCTAGCAATATGGCAGTGGACCCATTCCATGGGATCGGCGGCGCTGAACGGCAGCTGACCAGTGAGCATCAGGTAGAACGTGACGCCGAGCGCGTAGAGATCGCTGCGGGAATCGACCGAGCGGTTCATCCGCCCCGTCTGCTCAGGCGCCATATAGGCGAGCGTGCCGGCGATGACCTCGGGCGGCTCCGGGGCCTGCCGCTCGCGCGGGAGTCGCGAAGCGATGCCGAAGCCGGTGAGGCGCGCGCCTCCGTCGGCGCAGTTCACGAGAATATTGGCCGGCTTGATGTCCTTGTGAACGAGGCCGCGCTGGTGCGCCTTGGCGAGAGCTGAGGCGACGTCGATTGCGAGGCGCAAGAAGCGCCCCGGCTCCATGGGCGCGCCGATGAGGCGCTGGAGCGGCTCACCGCCCGGGTCCTCGAGCACGAGCATCGTCTGCCCGTCTTCGAGCAGAAGCTCGATCGGCCGCGCCGCCCAGGCGGGGTGGAGCTCGTCCGTCAATTCGTATTCGTGGGCCAATCGATCGAGCGCGGTTGGCGGCGCGTGCTCGACCGTCGGCAGCGCCATCAGAACCGCGGCAAGGCCTCCGTCAGGGCCAAGGCGCCGTCCGCGGCAAAGGACGTGCTCGCCATCATCCAACAGGACCTGGGGATCGCCCATACCCTCAAATTGAGACGACCACTTCAAGCAAGGGGACTCCGGCGCGCGGCCAAAGTCAGGTTTGGCGGCGCCGCGTTCGATTGTGGCGATGAAAAGGCCCCGCCGCAAGCATTATAGACGCCTAGCAGCCTGTCGGACTGTGGTCTTGGAATTTGTGGCGGGGCTGGTTTTGCAGCCTCGCGCGGTCGTTTCCATTTTACTGCCGGCCGAGAGCGCGGTGAGACGGCCCTGACCGCTGTCGCCAGGACGGTCTGAGGCGCGTTCGACCTACTGCATCAGCCTCAGGCGGGGTTGAGGACGAACATTCGCTTGACGTTCCAGGCCATGGTCACGAGGCTCCACCCGCCGCGCGCCTTTTCCAGTCCGCGCATCGAAAACTGACGGAAGCCGAGCACCGATTTGATGATGCCGAACACCGGCTCCGGCGTCTGTTTGCGCAGGGCGTAGAGATTGCGGCCTTCGGGCGTCTTCAACCGGTGCGCCATCGCCTTGACCGCCGTCGGATTGACTGGCGCCTCCGGCGTCTTGGCGAAGCGTTCGGCCAGAGGCGGATGGTGCGGCTGGCGGCCCATCGCGATCACCGGCTTTACGCCCGCCTTCGCGCAGGCTTCGACATTCGCGCCGCTGAAATGGCCTGCGTCTGCGAGCAGCGTTTCGGTCTCGCCCAGCGCCGCGGGCAAGGCCGCCAGCTTGTCCAGCGTCGGCTCGATCTCTTGCTTGTCGTTGGGCGCCTGAACCACATCGGCCGTCACCACCAGCATGCTGCCCGCCGCCACCGCCGCCTGCGCGTTGTAACATTGGTCGAAGCCGCCGCCGGCCACCGGCATGATGCGCGACTCCGCGTCGGTGAGATTGATCTGGTCCTTCGGCAGCGGTTCCGCGGTCGGCGGCTCCGGCGGCTTGCCGCCCGGCTTCTTGCCCGTCGCCGCCGTTTTGGCCGCCCGCGCCGCGAGCCTTGCCTCGTGCTCGGCAAGCTCGCGCTCGTAACGCTCCCTGGCGCGCGCCTCGATCTTCGCGCGCGCCTCGGCGATTTTCCGCAAGCGCTCCTCGCGCTGCGCCAGTTCCTCGGGGATCGACATCCCGTCGGGAACGTCGGCTGCATCCGCCGCCTCGGCCTTGGCCAGCAGATCGGCCACTTCCACCTTCAGCTGCGCTTCGATCTTGCCCGCGTGCTCGTAAGACAGCGCGCTGTGCCGGCTGGCGTTGGCGTGGACCTTCGTGCCGTCCAGCGCGACCGTGCCCATCTTCAAAACGCCCCTCTCGCGCGCCAGCAACAGCACCTGAACGAACAGCGCCTCGATCTCTTTCAGAAACCGCCGCCGGAACGCCGCGATGGTGTCGTGGTCGGGATGATCGTTGGCGGCGATGAAGCGGAACGCCACGCTGTCGAACGTCGCCCGCTCGAGCTTGCGACTCGAAAAGACGCCCGTCGCGTAACCGTAGACCAGCAGTCCAAGCAGCATCGAGGGATGATACGACGCCGAGCCGGAGCCCCGATAAACCCCGCTCATCGCCCGAAGGTCGAGGCCGTCGATCACCTCGACCACGAAAGGCGCCAGATGCCGCTCCGGCAGCCACTCGTCGACCGAGGGCGGAAGCAAAAATCCCGTCTGCCGGTCGATCGTGCGGAAATTGCTCAACGGCGCCCCACCCAGACAAAGGCCGAATCAACGCGCCGATTCTACCCAACCTCCCCTGCGTGCGCTAAGTCCGACAGGCTGCTAGGCCTTGTACTGTCGCCCTGCAGCTCTGCGCACTTTACGTGTTCGCATTGCTCGGCGAGCGGCCGATCGAGGCCCATCTTGGCGTTGAGATCGTCGACCTGCTCTTGGCTCGCGCGCGGCCCGAGCGCAAGACGCGCCGGATCGCCCGGCATCCCGCGCGCAATCACAAAGATCACGATCGAGAGGCCGAAAAGAACGAGCAGCGAACAAAGGAGCCGGCGGATCAGGAAGTAAAGGAACTCCAACCCGATTTCCGATTTCTCATGCGCTCGCCGCCGGACCCCTCCGGGCGGGCGAGCGCGCGCCAGGCCGCGGATCCGGCGTCGAGATCTTGAGCCTCAGTCGCACCTCCACTTGCATTAGTCGAAGGCCTGGTAGTGGACGACTCCTTCGAGCGGCCGCGGAAATTCGCAGCGGGGCTTTGTCATGGCAACGGTAGCGCGTCTTGAGTCAGCGGGTAAGATGGCGCATGACGATCTCGTTTGCCCGCCACCAGTTCCCCCGTTCGATCATACGCGGTTTGGCTCTATGTTCGGTTCACCCTCAGTTATCGCGACTGGATGTCTCCAACGAAACGGTGCGGCGATGGGCCTTGAAATTCGGGCCGTTGTTCGCCCGCGAACTTCGCCGCCGACGCCCGCGGCCAACTTCGCGCTGGCATCTCGATGAGATGGCCGTGACAATTGCGGGCCGGGGGTTCTGGCTCTGGCGCGGTCGACGATGAAAAGGCGAGGTTCTCGATCTGCTGGTGCAACGACGGCGCGACAAGGCTGCAGCCGTGAAAACTGATGCGCAAGCTGTTCAAGAAACAAGGCTTCGCGCCCGATGTGCTGGTGACCGACAAACTGCGCTCTTACGGCGCGGCCAAGTCGGAGATCGGATTGTCGGCTCGCCATGAGCACGGCTTGCGGAAGAACAATCGGGTGGGAGATCGCAATTTGCGGCCGTCGGCGTTGCTGCTGTCACGGTCCAAGCAACTTTGACGCGTCTTTCCGGCGTTCCGATTCGCGGAGTGGAGCGTGGTCGCGAAGTCTCCGGTGCAGCTACTCGCTTGTCCTCAGCGCCTCTTCTGGGCGCGCGGAGCCTCCTCGGGGTTACGAAATGGCACCGGACGTTGCGTTGACACAGTCGAGGTGATCTCGACGCTTTGAAGTTCTGCATCTCGCGTTCGCGACGGCGACCGGGCCCCGCCGCGCCTTGGGCAAAGTTGCGCGAGAGGCGCTGACGCGTCTCAGCATGTCACGTGCATGAGCGCCGTTCCGTACATTTCTTTCGAGAGCCGCTTGCGCCTTTTTTCGACGGCCCCGGAGAGACGAATGATCACGTCGTGATCATAGGTCTTTCCGTTGATCGTAGTCGCGCCTAATTCTGTTGCGTCGATGGGCATTGTCTCCTCCGAAAAGGTCCGTCACACGGATCCAGATCCGACGTTCTTCGGCACCGGCCATAAGCGACGCAAAGGACTTGGCAGCGTCGCGATGATCTTCGTCGTCTTCCCTCGGTCAAGCTCCTTCTCCAGAAGGCCGAACACGGCCCCGCGTCGCCCTCAAAGCCTCGCGTCCGAAGTTGGGGGCAACTGTGCCGCGACGAGAGCCACGAACTCGGCCGGTTGACGCTCGTCAGCCGGCGTCTTATCCAGACGCCAGCCGTCATAGTAAAAGCCGCGGATGAGCAGCGGCAATTGCGCCCCGAGATGCACGGCTTGTTCGGGGGTAAGACGGATCTCGAGGTCTGGCTGCGAATTCTTCCAGACGTCCGGGCAGGTCATTCAGATCGGCCGCGACGCCGTCGAGACGATCTCCGAATCCCGACGCCGCATCGCGCCCCAACGCTCATCGCGCTAGCCACTCGGCTCGGCATCTTCCCAAGCGTGGACTTGACTCGCCGCGGCCCTCGCTTTGGCGGCGCGCCCGTTGGTGAAGCGTTCGGGATAAGTGCAAGCGGGAGGTGACCAGCGACGCGGCTGAACCGCGCGAAGCCAGCGTGTCGCAATTTCCGGCGGCGTTGCAGCCGCGCAAAGACGGGGCGGCGCGCTGAGGCGCGGATTGGCGACGAGCCGAACCGCGGCTGCTGTGCTACGCAGGCGCATGAACTCCAGCACTTCCGCGCCGAGGCCTCTCGCCCTCGCAACTGTCATAACCCCTCGCGGCGCGCTTAGCCTGGAGCGAACGGAAACGGCCGTTCCGCTGGAGGACGCCGTCGCAGCGCGGCTCGAGGCGGCGTTCGCGCGCGGAGCGGGCCATGGGCTCTTGCAACTCGGCCTCGCCGAGGCCCGGTCGCGGCTGCCCGCCGATCTCGCCTTCTGGCGCGGTTTGGCGATGGCGTTCGTCGCCGCCCGCTGCCGCGCGGGGGAGACAACCGCGCCGGCGCCGAGGGACGAACAACTCGCCCGCCTCGCCGACGAAGCGCCGCCAATGCGGGGCGGCGAATATCTCGACGCCGCGGCGCTCGCGGCGCTGTGGCGGGAGCTCGCCGGAGCCTTCCAGGACGCGCTCGCCGCAAGCGGCGCGAGCCTCGACGCCTTTCTCGCCGCGCACGACAGCGGCTGGCGGCATGTGGGCCGCGTGCATTTCCATCTCGCCGAAAACCGCAAGGACGCCGAGCGGCCGTTCGCCTTTCTCGCCACCTATGCGCCCGGGCTCGCCGCCCACGGCGAGGTCCGCCACGCTCCGCTCGGCGCGGCGCTGCGCGAGTACGCCGGCGCGGGAGCCAAGGCCGAGCTTTTGCGGTTGCTCGAGCCGGTTAGCCGCGCCAGTGAGAGCTGCGCGTGGCTGAGAGGGATCGTCGACTCCGGCGAGATTTTTCATCCGCTGCGCTGGACGCCGTCTGAAGCCATGCGGCTCCTCGAGGATGTCGCGACGCTGGAGCAGGCGGGCCTCGTCGTGCGCATGCCGGCCGGATGGCCGGGCGCCCGCCCGAGCCGACCGAAGGTCGAGGCGACCGTCGGCGGCAGCGCGCCCTCGCTGGTCGGGGCCGAGCATCTGCTCGATTTCGCGGTGGACGTGACGCTCGACGGCGAAACGCTTTCGCCCGAGGAGATCGAGAGGCTCCTGGCTGCGACCGACGGCTTGGCGATGCTGCGCGGAAAATGGGTTGAGGTCGATCACGCGAAGCTCAGAGCCGCGCTCGACCGCTACGCCGAGATCGAGCGGCTGGCGTTGAAGGAAGGGATTTCCTTCGGCAAGGCGATGCGGCTCTTGGCCGGCGCCGACGTCGGCGAGCGCGACGCGGCGCCCG
>JAFAHO010000285.1 GCA_019237205.1 Hyphomicrobiales bacterium | reverse complement strand
TCGACAATCGCCCAGAGCGCGTTCTCGTCGCGGATCGGCGGCTCTTTCCACCCGGCGAACTGACGCGAGCCTTCGGGCGCGGCCTTGTTGCGGCGATGCTTCCCGGAAAGGAGCCCGCCGGCGAGCGGGCTCCAGACGAGGACGCCGAGCTTCTGGTCGACCGCGATCGGCAGAAGCTCGTACTCCGCCTCGCGCGCCTGCAGGGTGTAGTGAATCTGCTCGGAAATGAAGGGAACGCGATGCTCGCGGCGGGCAACCTCCATCGCCTTCATGATGTGCCAGCCGGAAAAGTTCGAGCAGCCGACGTAGCGCACCTTTCCCGATCGCACGAGACTGTCGAGCGCCTCCATCGTCTCCTCGAGCGGCGTCAACCCGTCCCACTGGTGGAGCTGATAGAGGTCAATGACATCGGTGCGCAGACGCTTCAGGCTCGCTTCGCATTCGCGGATGAGATGCCAGCGCGACGAGCCGCGGTCGTTCGGGCCGTCGCCCATCGCAAAGCGCGCTTTCGTCGCGATCAGCATGCCGGGTTTGCGGGTCGGCATCGCCTCGCCGATCATCTCCTCGGATGCGCCGCCCGAATAGACATTGGCGGTGTCGATCAGGTTCACGCCGGCGTCGGCGACGATGTCGATCAGCCGGCGCACCTCGTCGAGCGAGACGTTGCCGACCTTGGCGAAATTCCCCTTGCCGCCGAAGGTCATCGTTCCCATGGTCAGCACCGAGACCTTCAGGCCCGAATTGCCCAACTGCCGGTATTCCATTATGCGCTCCTCTTTGGGGTGACGGCTCGCGGCCGAGCTAACATGCCAGCGTAGGCGCCGCCAAGCCGGTTTTCGCGGAACAGACTTGCTGGCCGACCGCGTTTAAGGGCAGTGTCGCGCCCACCCCGTTTCCACCCATCCTCAGGAGCCTTCTCATGGCCTTTGCTTCCCTTCGTCGCCTCGCCGGCGTCGCCCTCGTCTGCGCCTCTGCGCTCGCCGCTTCGGTGGCCCTCGCCGTCACCACCATTGCCCCGCAACCCGAATCGACCGTCGACATGGCGAAGGTCTTGCAACCCGGGACGCTGCCGGAGCTTGCGATGGGCAACGCTTCGGGCGTGCCGGTGATCGAATACGGCTCGCTCACCTGCCCGCATTGCGCCGTCTTCAGCAAGGAGACGTTCCCGCAGTTCAAGGCCGATTACGTCGACACCGGCAAGGTGCGCTACATCTTCCGCGAATTCTCGCGAAATGATCTCGACTACGCTGCTTTCATGCTTGCGCGCTGCGTCGGCGACGACAAGGCGTTCGCGGCGGATGAACTGCTGTTCGCTCAGCAAGACAAATGGGCCTTCATCGGCAATCCGACTGAGCCTCTCATCAGGGCGATGCGCCCGACGGGTCTCACCCGCGACAAGGTGAATGAATGTCTAAAGAATCAGAAGCTATATGATGCGATCAGGGGGATCACATCTCGCGCCAACGACGAGATCCATGTGACGGGGACGCCGACCTTCGTCATCGACGGCAAGGTTTATGGCGGCGAACTGACGCTCGATCAGTTGAAAGCGATCCTCGATCCGCTGGTGAAGAAGTAGGAGCTCTGGCTGTAGAGGCGGTCCAAAGCCCGTCGAGAGACGGGCGTCCATTCGTACGACCTATGGACCGCGTCGGCCGCGATGAGCGATCGCGGGCTACAGACGTCACCACGCGAGAAAGCGCCGCCCGGCGAGAGCGCCCACGCCCGCGCAGACAAGGGTCGCGATCGGATACCAGGTCGCGACGAAGAGCGGCGAATCGTCCGGGCAGTGCGAGGCATAGAGAAGCGCGGCGATCCCGGCCGACACAGCGCCCGCGAGCGCTCCGGTCCAGGCCGGATGTTGCGGCGCGCCGGCGCGCATCGCCGCGATGAGCGCCGCCAGGATCGGCGCCGCCATCATCGGAATCATGGTCGTGCAGTACCGCATGTTGTGACCGACGAGGCGCGGAAGCCACTCGCTGGACGGCACGACGATCAGCTCGACCACGACCGCAAGAGCCAACAGGATCAGCGGCGCGAAAAGCCAGAGCGCGAGCGCGCCTGGCCTGGCGTCGGGCCGCGCCAGCCGGAAGAGCAACAGCAAGGAGGGGAGCGCGAGGGTGAGGGCGACGACGAACTTGAGATTGAACCGGACGGTCTGGGCCGCATCGGCGATATCGGGCCGAGGCCCGACGAATAGCGCATAGAGCGCCACGCTGCCGGCCAGGCCAACCGCCACCGCGGCAGCGAAGCGCCGGCGAAGATGGACGGACTCCGGGATCGGGTCGGCGGCGAGCGCGGCGATGAACTCGGACGTCTTCACTCTACCGACCTCCGCCATGCGACGCCGAGCGATTTCAGCGCCCGGTGCAGCGCCACCCGGACGGCGACCTCGGTCATCGAAAGGCGCGTCGCAGTTGCGCCGATCGACTGGCCGTCGAGCGAGATCGACTGGACGATGTCGCGCTGGCGCGCCGGGAGGGCATCAATGAGCCTCTTCGCGTCGCTCAAGTCGTGCGGGTCCTCCTCCTGCGGAGCGGCGAGGAAATCCTGAAAATCCTCAATCGGATCGGCGCGCCGGGCGCCCCGCCGGCGCATAGCGTCGATGATCTTGTGGCGCGCAATCGCATTCACCCACGGGCCGAGCTTCTGGTTCGGGTCCCAGGTGTGGCGCTTGAGATGGATCGCCAGCAATGTCTCTTGCACCGCATCCTCGATATCGGCATCCCCTACATGGGCCCGCGCAAACGCCGCGCGCGCCATCGCCCGCACCGAGCGGCCAATGTCCTCCAACAACCGCCTGTAGACCCCCTCGTCGCCCGCCATGGCGGCTTTCATCATCTTCGACCAGGGGTCGTCAGCAGGACCTTCGACCGGCGGGGCGTGCATACCGACTTCGTCTCGATTGGACTGGCGTTACACGTGCTAGCACTTTTCTTTTGGGCGCGAACGCCTAGGCTCGCTGTAACACGCGCCCGCGGAAGCGCGAAGACGGCCCATCGACCTTCAATCCGGGAGGCTTGCGAAATGACGAAGGCCAAACGCGCCGGGTTCGGCGGCGTCGGCGTCGGCTTCAAGGCCGAACATTTCGCCGCCGTTCTCGAGGAGCGCCCGGATCTCGGCTTCTTCGAAGTCCACGCGGAGAACTATATGGGGGCGGGCGGTCCGCCACACCGGCGGCTCGAGGCGATCCGCGAACGCTACCCGCTCTCGCTGCACGGCGTCGGCCTGTCGATCGGCTCGCCCGGGTCGTTGGACTGCGCGCATCTGGCGCGGCTCGCCCGGGTCGCCGAGCGCTACGAGCCGGCCGTTGTCTCGGAGCATCTGGCCTGGTCGACGCACGACGGCGCATTCCTCAACGATCTCCTGCCCCTGCCCTACACCGAAGAGACGCTCGAGCGCGTCTGCGAGCATATCGACCTCGTTCAGACGACGCTTGGGCGGACGATGCTGCTCGAAAATCCCTCGACCTATGTGGCGTTCGCCGAGACGACGATGCGCGAGACGAACTTCCTGGGCGAAATCGTTCGGCGGACCGGCTGCGGTCTCTTGCTCGACGTCAATAACATCTTCGTCAGCGCGACCAATCACGGCTTTGACCCGTACCGCTATCTCGCCGACTTTCCGCTCGCCGCGGTCGGCGAGATCCACCTCGCAGGCTGCGCCGACGACAGGGACGACGCCGGGTTTCCGCTCCTGATCGACGCGCACGATTCACCGGTTCGCGACGCTGTCTGGCTGCTCTACGCCGAGGCGATCCGAAGGCTTGGCGCCACGCCGACCCTGATCGAATGGGACAACGACGTTCCGGCATGGCCGGCGCTGTTCCAAGAGGCGAGGCGGGCGGAACGCGCCATGGCCGCAACGACGGATCGAAAGGCGGAGCGCATCGATGCCGTTTGAGGCGACCATCTCGGCCTTCGCGGCGGCGCTCGGCGATCCCGCGGCGCCCCCGCCCGCAGGTGCGTTGGGGCGGCTCGGCGTCGCCGATTCGCGCCGGTTTTCGGTTTATCGCAACAATGTCGCCGTCGGGCTGATCGGCGCGCTCGAAGCGCGCTATCCGGTCGCGCGCCGGATCGCCGGCCCGGATGTCTTCCGCACGCTCGCGCGTCGCTTCGC
>JAFAHO010000297.1 GCA_019237205.1 Hyphomicrobiales bacterium | reverse complement strand
GACGTCGGTGTTTGGGGTGCTGGCGATCGGCATGACCTTCGTCATCTGCTCGGCCGGAATTGATCTCTCGGTCGGTTCGATCCTCGCGCTGTCGGGGGTCGTCGGCGCCATGCTGACCTCGAACCTCGATCTGCCCTGGTGGGTCGGAATCGCTGGCTGCCTCGCGATGGGCGCGTTCACCGGCGCGGTCAACGGCTTTCTCATCACCGAGGGCGCGATCCCGCCCTTCATCGTCACGCTCGGCATGCTGGGAGTCGCGCGCGGATTCGCGCTCGTCTTGAGCAACGGCATATCGATCTATGGGCTGCCGCCGCAAATGGTCTGGCTCGGCCAGGGACGCCCGTTCGGCGTTCCGACGCCGGTCGTCATTCTCCTGCTCACAGCTGTCGGCGCCCACATTTTGCTGACGCACACGCGCTTTGGCGTCTACGCGCAGGTCATTGGCGACAACGAGGGCGCAGCGCGCGCGATGGGCGTTCGGGTCGAGCGGCAGAAGGTTCTGCTCTATACGCTCTCCGGCCTGCTCTCCGGCCTAGCCGGCCTTCTGTTCGCCGCGCGCATCAATTCGGGCGAGCCGACCGCGGGCATCAGCTACGAACTGACCGCGATCACCGCGACGATCCTCGGCGGCACCAATCTCTTCGGCGGACGGGGCAGCGTCCTCGGTACGTTGATTGGCGCGCTCATCATGGGCGTGCTTCAGAACGGGCTCAATTTGCTCGCAGTTCGGCCGTTCTACCAGCAGATCGCCATCGGCGCGGTGCTGATTTTGGCGGTCTGGCTCGACCGCATCAATAGTTCCCAAGGCTGGCGGCGATGAGCCTCCTCGAACTCAAGGACGTGCGCAAGACCTTCGGCGCCATCGAGGCGCTTCGCGGCGTCGCCTTCTCGGTCGAAGAGGGGAGCGTAGTCGGCCTCGTCGGCGACAACGGCGCCGGCAAATCGACGCTGATGAAGACCATCACCGGCGTCTATCGTCCCGACGGTGGCGACATCCTCTTCGACGGACTGTCGCTCGTCGACAAGGACCCCGGCGCCATTCGTCAGGCCGGCATCGAGATGATCTACCAGGATCTGGCGCTCGCCCGGATGCGCGATGTCGCCGCCAACATCTTCCTCGGGCGGGAGCTGACCCGGACTGTCCTTGGCGTCAGGCTCATCGACTCGAAGCGCATGCGCGCGGAAGCAGAGGCGATGATTGCGCGGCTCGGCGCCCGCATCCCCTCGGTCGCCCAGATGACCGGTCAGCTCTCGGGCGGCCAGCAGCAATCGGTCGCAATCGCGCGCGCGCTCACCTTCAACCCGAGGCTTGTCATCATGGACGAGCCCACCGCCGCGCTCGCCGTGCGCGAGGTCGAGCATGTGCTCGACCTCATCCAAACCCTCAAGACCCGCGGCATCGGCGTCATTCTCATCAGCCATCGATTGACCGACGTCTTTTCCGTCTGCGACCGCATCGTGGTCCTGCGTCAGGGCGCCGTCATCGCCGACGACGCGACCCGCGACACCAGTATGAACGCTGTCGTCGCCCACATCGTCGGGGCGACCGATGCGCCCCGCCAGGGAGCCCATCCATGATCCGCTTCGGCATGCATTCCAGTCTCTGGACATCGGCGTGGACGCGTGAAGGCGCGGAAACGAGCGTAGCCGAATGCGCGCGCCATGGCTTCGAAGTCGTCGAGATCGCGCTCCTCGAGCCGGACGCGATCGATATCCAGCATTCGCTGTCGCTGTTTGCGCGCTACGGCGTCGCGCCGACCGCCTCGCTCTGCCTGCCGGAGGCGATCGAGGCGACGCGCCATCCACAAGAGGCACAGGCGTTTCTCATGCGCGCGCTCGACGTCGCGCATGCGCTCGGATGCAATACGCTATCGGGAGTCACCTATTCGGCGCTCGGTTACCGCTCCGGCGCCGCGCCGACCGAGGCCGAATATGACGCAATCGCGCGAGCGTTGAAGCCTGTCGCCAAACGGGCAGCGGACTACGGGATGAGCCTCGGCCTCGAACCCTGCAACCGTTACGAGACCCACCTTCTCAACACGGCGGCCCAGGCCCGCGCGCTGATCGACCGGATCGACGAACCGGCGTTGATGATCCACCTCGACACGTATCACGCCAATATCGAGGAGAAGAGTTTTGCCGACGCGCTGGCCGACGGCGGAGGCCGTGTGCGTTACGTCCATCTCTCGGAGAGCGACCGCGGCGTCCCGGGCTCGGGCAACGTCCATTGGCGCGGCGTGATGACCGCGCTGAAGGGCGTCCATTTCTCTGGCGACCTGGTGATCGAGTCCTTCGTCACCTCGATGCCGCAGCTCGCCGCGGCGCTGTCAGTCTGGCGCCCGGTCGCGAGCGGGGCCGAGGAAGTGCTGAAGGTCGGCGCGCCTTACCTGAGGAGCCTCGCGCAAGCGAGCGGCCTCATCGCGGCCTGAGGCGGACGATTGCGATCCCGGATCGCGACCCCGCCCGGCATCGGGATGGGGTCATCCGCCTAACGGAATTGATGAGGACGGCCAGCTCCGTCACGGCTTCACCCACTTGCCGTTGGCTTTCGACGACTTGACCGCGGCCTCGACGAAGGCGAGGCCCTTGACGCCGTCGTCGATGGTCGGGAAGTGGACGCCCCTCGGCGGCTTCTTGCCGGAGCGCGCGGCTTTGATCGCGAGCGCCACCTCAGAATAGATGTTGGCGAACCCCTCGAGATATCCCTCGGGATGGCCGGGCGGAACGCGCGTCACCCGCGCCGCAGCGTCCCCGGAATCCGGACCGCCGCGCGTCACGATACGCGTCGACTTCTCGAACGGCGACCAGGAGAGATAGTTCGGGTTGTCCTGCCTCCAGTGAAAGCCGCCCTTGACGCCGTAGACACGCAGCATGAGCCCGTTCTCGTTGCCCGGCGCGACCTGGCTCGCCCACAGAGCGCCGCGCGCCCCATTGGCGTAACGCAGCATGATCTGAGCGTTGTCGTCGAGCCGGCGCCCGGTCCCGAACGAAGTCAGATCGGCGGCGAGCTCCGCAAGATCGAGGCCGGTCACGTAATCGGCGAGATTGTAGGCGTGGGTGCCGATGTCGCCGAGCGCCCCGCCGGCGCCGGAGCGCTTCGGATCGACCCGCCACTCGGCCTGCTTGTTGCCGGTCGTCTCGGTCGGGCCGGTCAGCCAGTCCTGGGGATATTCGACCTGGATAAGCCGGATCTCGCCGAGTTCGCCGGCGCGGACCATCTCGCGCATCCGGCGCACCAGCGGATAGCCGGTGTAATTGTGGGTCAGCGCGAAGATGAGGCCCGACTTCTCCACCGCGGACTTCATTTTCCTGGCTTCCGCCAGCGACACGGTCAGCGGCTTGTCGCAGATGACGTGGACGCCCGCTTTGAGGAAAGCGTAAGTCGGGCCTGCATGGACGTTGTTCGGCGTGACGATCGCCACCGCCTCGATTCCGTCGGCGCGCTTGGCCTCGGCCTTCGCCATGCTTTCATAGTCGTCATAGATGCGGTCCTCGGCGAGGCCGAGCGCCTCGCCCGAGCGGCGCGCTTTTTCCGACGTGGATGAGAGCGCGCCGGCGACGAACTCATAGTGATCGTCGATGCGCGAGGCGATGCGATGGACGGCGCCGATGAACGCGCCCTCGCCGCCGCCAACCATGCCGAGCCTGATCCTGCCGCCCTTCTTGGCGTCGCTGCGTCCTTCGATGGCCATGCCCGTCCCTCCCTAGCGCAGTCCGAGCGCGCGCTTGATCTGCTTCTTGTCGATTGCGCCGCCGGCGAAGTCGTCGAACGCCTTGTCGGTGACCCGGATGATGTGATGCTTGATGAATTCCGCGCCCTCACGCGCGCCGTCCTCCGGGTGCTTGAGGCAGCATTCCCATTCGAGCACCGCCCAGGACGAATAGCCGTACTGCGCCATCTTCGAGAAGATGCCGGAGAAGTCAGCCTGCCCGTCGCCGAGCGAGCGGAAGCGCCCGGCCCGATCGATCCACGACGCATAACCTGAATAGACGCCCTGCCGCCCGGTTGGATTGAACTCGGCGTCCTTCACATGAAATGCAGAAATCCGTTCGTGGTAGATGTCGATGAACTCGAGATAGTCGAGCTGCTGCAGGATGAAATGCGAGGGATCGTAGTTGATCGTGCAGCGCTTGTGGCCTTTGACGGCGTCGAGGAAACGCTCGAATGTCGTTCCGTCGAATAGGTCCTCGCACGGGTGGATCTCGTAGGCGACGTCGACGCCTGCCTCGTCGAAGGCGTTGAGGATCGGCTTCCAGCGGTTGGCGAGCTCTTCGAACGCGGTCTCGATCAGGCCCGGCGCGCGTTGCGGCCAAGGATAGACATAGGGCCAGGCGAGCGCGCCAGAGAAGGTCGGATGGGCCGTGAGGCCGAGGTGTTGCGACGCCTTGGCGGCATGCAGCATCTGCTGAACCGCCCATTGCTGCCGCTCCTTTGGCTTCCCATGGGTCTCCTTCGGGGCGAAGGCGTCGAAGGCTTCGTCATAGGCCGGGTGAACCGCGACCAGCTGACCGATCACATGCGTCGCGAGCTCGGTAATCGCCAAACCATGGCTCTTCGCGGTTCCGGCGATCTCGTCGCAATAGCTCTTCGACCCCGCGGCTTTGGCGAGGTCGAAGAGCCGCCCGTCCCATGCGGGAATCTGCACGCCCGTGTAGCCGAGCGAAGCCGCCCACTTGCACATCCTGTCGAACGTATTGAACGGCGGAGCGTCGCCGGCGAACTGCGCCAGGAATATTGCAGGTCCCTTGACCATGCCAGCCATGTTCCCTCCTCCTTCCGCGCTCACGCGCGCTTTGTCTGACGTCAAATGGGGAAGCGCGCGGATGCGCCCCCCGACTTCGCGCCGATCACAACGGCGAGTCCTTCAAGTTGCAGTCCTTCGAGTTATCGTTGGTGATCAGCGTCGGGGATCTCGTCTTCGCGAGCCGAGACCGGGGTGGCCCGGAAGGTGCTTGGATTCCTCCCCCGGATCGACTTTTCGAAGCCGCCAGTAACATGTTAGCCCGACGCTTACACCGCGAATCCCTGTCCGTAAAGCGCCGAGCGTTCGTGCCTGCCCGCCGCATTGGGCCGCAGCCGAGCCGTTAGCAAATCGAGCCAAAGGCTGACGAAGGCGTAACGTCGTCAGTCGATGAACGCCGCGGCCGCAACCCGGGGTGAGAGGCGGCGGTGACGTTGCGAGCGGCCTAGCGGAAAGCGACGCAGGATCCTGAAGTCGCCGCCGGGCTCCGTCTCGCCGAACAGCGAGATAGCGTCGACCCGCATCTCCGGAGAAGCGACCCGAAGACCGAATTCCCATTCGAGCGATTTCACAATGGGCGCCGGATCGGGAACTGCGTTGGTCAGGGTGAAGTGGGGTCGAAACTCGTCGATGACGTAGGGGTAACCCCAGGCTTCGAAATAGTAGCGCTGCCTTGGCGATAGACGGGCAGCATTGCGCCGGAGGCGTTCTTGCTGGGAGAGCGGCGCACGAACCGAATCGAGCCCGCGCACCGCGGCTTCTTCGAGAGAGCGAAGCGCCTTTGACTGGCCCCTGGGCTTAAGTACGACGAACGCGCGGCCGTCGTCGGCGGCCATTGCGCCGAAATGCAATTCACCTGCGTCAAAGGGCGTATGGGTCTGCGCGAACGCCGCGATGTGATCCATCAAGTCGAAGAGATCAAGGTCCGCCCTGAGGCGGAACGGCGCCTTGAGCGTCGCGTGAAACCCGTAGCGCATCGGGTCGCTGGTCAGCCTTCGCCATGCCTCCTGCTCATAGCCTTCCGGCGCAAAGCCCTCGCGTAAGTTTCCGGTAAGAGCGTCGCGTCCGATGACGTCGCAACCAAAACGCCAGAGATCGCTTTCAGGAGGAGGCGTAATGTAAAGCGCGTATCGCTGGGGGGACATGAAACCAGATCTCCGACACAAGCCTGCCACGACTCCGAAGGCCTGAGCAAGAGTCGAATCGCCGCGCTCGGCCGGAATGATTGTCTCCGGCGGCCAACTTCAAGACGTGAAAGTGAGACCCTCACGTTGACGAAAAAGGTCGGCTGTGACGGGGCGCAAGAAGCGCTTACAAAACAGTAACCCGACAGCACTACAAGGGGACTGTCCGAATGACTTGGACGCCTTCTGTACGCGCATGGCTCTTTGCCATGCGGGCCGTCGGCCGCGCCATGAAGGGCGTGCGCGGCGCTTATCGGAGGTCATCTGCGATGCGCGATGCGATACGCGACGGTCTCTCCGGTACGCGCTTATCCTCTCTACCCTCCAGCGCAACGACGGACTCTGCGATCACGCGCTGACGGGGAACGGTCGTGTCATGAATGCGCTCTTGCTGCTTCGCTCCCAGCTTGGCACCGCTTTTGCGCTCGGCGTAGTGCTCTTGAGTGCGATCGCGCTCGCCGCGTTGCGATTGAGCTTTCCGGCCGAGGTTCCGGGGCTCGAACTCCTCCTGTTCGGCTGGCTCGGCGTCGCGCTCGGCCGTCTCACCATTGGAGGCCGTTTGAGCGATAGCGGCGCGGCGAAGGGATCGCCGGGCGCGGCCGAAAAAGTCGACCATATTCTGCGTTCAGTCGCCCGGTTGCTCCAGATGCATCTG
Source organism: Hyphomicrobiales bacterium (assembly GCA_019237205.1). GTDB lineage: Bacteria > Pseudomonadota > Alphaproteobacteria > Rhizobiales > Beijerinckiaceae > Roseiarcus. Next base: position 1,074 of record JAFAHO010000297.1, on the reverse strand, counting down.
ACCGAGACCGACGCGTTCTCGGAGCGTCTGCGCGGCGCAAGCGACCGGTTGGCCGAGCACGAGACGTCAGAACCCGTCAACGAAATCGTGATGGCGCTCATCGACGACAATCGCCAAATGCGCGACAAGCTCTCCAACCTTCGCGATCAACTGGAGGAGTCCCGTCTCCGGGTTCTGCAACTGCAGTACAACCTCGAACGCTCAGAAGAAGAGGGCATGCGCGACGTAGTCACGGCGGTCGGCAACCGCCGGTTTTTTGAAACAGCTTTCGCTGAGGAACTCGAGAAAGCGCGGACGAGCGGGCAGGACTTTTGCCTTGCGCTCGCGGACCTCGACCGGTTCAAGCTCGTCAACGATCGGTTTGGTCATCTCGTCGGCGACGGCCTGCTGCGTCTCTTTGCCGAAATCCTTGTTCAGAACGTGAGAGGTCAGGATCGGGTCGCGCGGTTTGGCGGCGAGGAGTTCGCGGTGATGCTCCCGGGCGCAGGTCTGAGCGAAGCGGTGGAGGCGGCGGAACGAATTCGTAGAGTTCTCGAATCCAAGCAATGGACGGTCGAACCCAGCGGGGAGCGCGTTGGAAAGATCACAGTTTCGTTCGGCGTCGCGAAACTAAGGGCGGACGAGACCGGAGCCGACCTCCTTCGGCGGGTCGACGGGCATCTCTATGACGCAAAAGCCAGGGGACGAAACCGCGTTGTCGCGGAGAGACCCGAGGATGTTCCACCGGTTTCGCGGCGGACGCGTAGCCGCCGCGCCGCAAGCGTCTGACACGGTCTCCGCGCAGTGACGACCCTCGACCGTGAAACCGAATTGTTCCAGCGCGCAATGGATCAAGCCCGCCGGAGCACCGGCGCCGCCAGCGCCGATAGCGAGGCCGGGTTCGATTCGACGCTCATCGTGCGGGCGGCGGTCGAATTCGGTCCGGCCCGTGGCGGCGGCGGCGAAGCGCGCTGGGGTCTCGCAATGAACTGGGCAAGCGAGCCAGATGAAAGACTGGCGTCGCTGAGCCCCGTCAAGGGAAGCGAAACCAAGGGTGTCTGCGAAGACTACCAGGAGGCTGTTGCAAGCGAGCTC
>JAFAHO010000103.1 GCA_019237205.1 Hyphomicrobiales bacterium | reverse complement strand
TCGATATCAAGATCGACGCCGCCAGCGTCGACACGGGCAGCGGTATGAAAAACGGCAAGCTGAAGAGCGACGACTTCTTCGATGTCGAGAAGAACCCTTACATCACATTCAAATCTACTAAGGTAATCCAGACCGGTCCCACCACCTTCGAGGTCGACGGCGACTTCACCATCCGCGGAGTCACGAGGCAAGAGAAGCTTTTGCTCAATCTCTCCGGGAAGGGCACTGGCCACGGCAGCGTCAGCGGAACCATGGCCTTTGACCGCAAGGAGTATGGTATGAACAGCGGCATTCCATTCATCAAGATCGCCAATCGGGTCGAGGTCACCGTCAATCTGACGGCGACGAAAGTCAGCGGCCCTCCCGTGAAATTCCAGCAATAGCCGCGCGCCCATTCAAACCCGGTTGGCTTGAGTGGGCACGGCTGCGGCCTCGCCGACCCGGTACGATGTTCCTGTGACCGACCGCGAACTCCTCCGCCACATCGAGCGATCGCCCAACCAGCGCGCCGGATACAAGCAGCTCGTCCGCGAATTCTCGCTCGGCGGAGGACGCGAGCGCCGCCTGCTCCTCGAACACCTCGCCCGGCTCACCGCTGCTGGCCACCTCGTCAAAACCGACCGCGAGCAATGGGCAATTCCGAAGCCCCCTGCCCAATCCGAGCGAAGATCTGACCGTCGATCCGAGCGGCCCGGTTATCGTCCTGACAACCTCATTGCCGGCAAACTCGACCTCCACCGCGATGGCTTCGGCTTCGTCCGCCCTCCCGGAGGCGACCGCGACGATGACATCTTCATTCCCCCAAACGAGATCGGAGACGCCATGCAGGGCGACCAGGTTCTCGTCGAGCTTGCGTCGCCCCGATCCGACGGTAGAAAACTCGGACGCATCCTCCGCGTCCTCACCCGCCGCAACCCCACGGTGGTCGGCATTTTTCATCACGCGCGCGAAGGCCGCTCGCGCGAGAACTACGTCACGCCGTTTGACGACCGCATGACCCAGCCGATCCTCATCCCTCTGGACGCCGAAGTTCCCGCTCCCGGCTCCGGCGCTACTCCCCACCGCGTCCTCGGCCAGGAAGCGCTCGCCCAATCCCGCGTCCACGACTCCAACAACCTCGAGGGCCTCGTCGTCGACGTCGAGATCACTGCCTGGCCGACGCCCACTCGCCCTGCCCGCGGCAAGATCATCGAAATTCTCGGCCATCCCGACGACTTCGGCGTCGACGTCGAGATGGTCATCCGCAAGCATCACCTGCCTCGCATCTTCCCGGACAAAGTCCTCGCCGAGGCCCGAGCCACCGCGCATCTCGATCCGGAAGTCATCGCCGCGCGCCGCGATTTCCGCGAGCTGCCCATCGTCACTATCGATGGAGAAACCGCCCGCGACTTCGATGATGCGGTCCTCGTTGACTACGACTCAACCACCCGCCACTGGCACCTCCAGGTCCACATCGCTGACGTCGCCCATTACGTCCATCCCGGCACAGCTCTCGACCTCGAGGCCCGCCTGCGCGGCAACTCCGTCTACTTCCCGGACCGCGCCATCCCCATGCTCCCGCAGGAGCTCTCGACCGACATCTGCAGCCTCCGCCCCGACGAAGACCGCCTCGTCCTCTCCTGCCTGATGGACATCGATCCCCAGGGCAACATCCTCGGCTTCGAAGTCACCGAAGGCGTCCTCCGCTCCGCGCGCCGCATGACCTACACCCAGGTCCATCAAATCATCGAAGGCGACGAGGCCACCCGCGCCGAGTTCGCTGCGCTCGTCCCCGCCTTCGAGCGCATGAAGCAGCTCGCTGAGATTCTCAACCGCAAGCGCGACCGCCGCGGCTCCATCGACTTCGACCTGCCCGAGCCCATCATCGAGTTCGATGAGTTCGGAGCCATGAAGTCTGTCACCCGCTCCGAGCGCAACTGGGCGCACCGATTGATCGAGGAATTCATGCTGTCGGCCAACGAGTGTGTCGCGTCGTGGATTGAAGATCTCGCCGTGCCCTCGCTCTACCGCATCCACGAAAAACCCGAGCCGCGCCGCATCGTCGAATTCGAAGACATCGCCGCCTCGTTCGGATATTCCCTCGGCATCGGCAATCTTCCCGTCCGCAAATTTCAGACCAGAGGTGAACGTCGGGAGCAGCAGCGCCGCGGCAGCTCCGGCCGCACCAATCCACGCCAGCACGAGATACCCGAGGACATCCCCGTCACGCCTCGCATGTACCAGAAGCTCACC
>JAFAHO010000009.1 GCA_019237205.1 Hyphomicrobiales bacterium | reverse complement strand
GCACGAGCTCGTTGCGGAAGACCGAATCGCCGGCATTGAGGGGACCCGCGGCGCCGGCGATTTCGCGGGAAACGTTGTTCTGCGCCAGAGCGTGTTCTGCTGCGCGTGGGCGCCGCCGCCGGCTGCGAGCGCACAAAGGCCTGTCATTGCGAACAGCAAGGCGCGTAAGTTAAGAATTACCCCCTCCCGCCCTTCACGACCCGGCCATTACCCTGCGGAGGATTCGGCTCAATACACGGATTATTCAGGCGAGACTCGTAAAGTCAAGCTTTCGGCGCCCTTTCGCCCAGAAGGGGCCGACCCGTGGCAATTCGGCAACATCGTAAAGCGCGCCACCAAGGCGACGCCCGAAGCCGTCGCGCCGGTTTCCCGCCGTGAAGCCCGAATCGAGTTCGGCCGAGAGCTTGGTGAACTTCCTAATCCCTCGACGGGTGGCCCCCAGCGCTCGGAATCAAAAAGGCGCCCGAAGGCGCCTCTCAGCCGTCACGTGAAACTCGGCCTTACTTGATCTTCGTTTCCTTGAACTCGACGTGCTTGCGCGCGACGGGGTCGTACTTCTTGAAAGCGAGCTTCTCCGTCTTGGTGCGGGCGTTCTTCTTGGTGACGTAGAAATAGCCCGTGTCGGCGGTCGAGAGGAGTTTGATCTTGAGCGAGGCGGCCTTGGCCATCGGTGCGATCCCTAAAATATCGGCGGCGAACGGCGCCGGAAACAGAAAAGCCCGCGTGAGCCCGCGGGCGCTTTTGCCGGGCAAAATAGTCAGGCCGGCGCGGAAGTCAAGCCGAAGGCCTCGCCGGCGGAACGCGCGTCGCGGCGGGTCCATGTTCTCGCGCTCCCCCTGTTTGACAGGATGTTTGCGGCGTTCGATCGTTCAAGCGGAACCAACCGGTGAGGCGCCACGAGCCCGCCGCCTCTGTCATGCCCGCGAAGGCGGGCATCCAGATCGTAGGCGACGGTCCGCGGCGGTTCTCTGGATCCCCGCGTTCGCGGGACGACATTGTGCGTGATCGAGGGAGGATCCGCGTGAAGAGCCTTTATTCGGGCCCCGTGTTCGAGATGGCCCGCGAGCAATTCCACATCATCGCCGATCATCTCGGCATTCCGCACGACGACCGGGACCGGCTCCTCTATCCGAAGCGCGCCATCGTCGTCTCCTGCCCGATCCACATGGACAACGGGCGCGAGGAGGTTTTCGCCGGATATCGGGTGCAGCACCATCTGACGCTCGGTCCGGCCAAGGGCGGCACGCGCTTTGCGGCCAACGTCGACATCGGCGAGATCGCCGCGCTCGCCATCTGGATGAGCTGGAAATGCGCGCTCGCCGACCTGCCTTACGGCGGCGGCAAGGGGGGCGTGGCGGTCGATCCCCGCGCGCTGTCGGTAAACGAGCTCGAAAACCTCTCCCGCCGTTACATGCAGGAGATGATTCCTTTCGTCGGGCCCCGCGTCGACGTGATGGCGCCGGACTTGGGCACCAACGAACAGGTGATGGCCTGGTTCATGGACACCTACTCGATGTACCAGGGGATTACGGTGCCCGAAATCGTGACCGGCAAGCCGGTCGGCACCGGCGGCACCCTGGGGCGGCGCGAGGCGACCGGCCACGGCGTCGCCTTCCTTTCCTTTCGCGCGATGGAGGCGGTTGGCATTGACCCCGTCGGAGCGACGGCCATCGTCCAGGGCTTCGGCAACGTCGGCGCGCACGCCGCGCTGGGTCTGGCGGCGCGCGGGGTCAAGCTCGTGGGGGTCAGCGACCATTCGGTCGCCTATCACGATCCCAGGGGCCTCGAGGTCCGGGCGCTGGTCGATCATGTGCAGAAAAACGACGCGCTCAAGGGCTGGTCGAGCGAAGCGGTCATCGACGCGCGGTCGCTGCTCGAGCAGCCTTGCGACGTTCTCGCGCCCTGCGCGGTCGAGCGGGTGATCGATGCCGACATCGCCCGGCGCCTCAGCTGCCGGGTGATCGCCGAGGGCGCGAACGGCCCGACGACGCCGGAGGCCGACCGGGTGCTCGCCGAGCGCAACGACGGGATCTTCGTCATCCCCGATATTCTCTGCAACGCCGGCGGGGTGATCGTCAGCTATTTCGAATGGGTGCAGGACCTGCAGCAGTATTTCTGGTCGAAGGAGGAGGTGATGGACCGGCTCGAGCGCGCGCTCGACCGCAGCTGGAGCATGGTGGCGGCGCGGGCGAAGCGCGACGGCGTCTCCAACCGCACCGCCGCGATGGCGATCGGAGTCGAGCGGGTGAGGAAGGCGAAACAGGCGCGGGGGCTTTTTCCGTAAGAAGGCGGTCGGCAGTCGGCAGTCGGCGCCGACTGTCTACCGCCGACTGCCGGCCCTTGCGGCGCCTCAGCTGCTTGGCAGACCTGGAATGTCCACGCCAAAGGTTTGCAGCAGCAGGACTAGGTTAAGCGCGAGGATCACAACGGTTCCGACGATCGCCGCGATGTTGGTCAGCCGACTGTTGGCGAAGACGCCCATGATGTCCTTGCGCCGGGTGAAAATCAGGAGCGCAATGACCGGCGCCGGCAGGGCCAAGCTCAGCACCACCTGGCTGATGACCAGCGCACTGGTCGAATTGACGCCGAGCCACACGACGATGAAAGCGGGAACCATCGTCACCAGGCGGCGCACGATGACGGGTATGCGGAAGCCGACAAAGCCTTGCATGATCATCTGGCCGGCCATGGTTCCGACTGCCGAGCTCGACAGCCCCGACGCCAAGAGCGCTGTGAGAAACACGCCCGACGCGGCGGCCCCGAGCAGCGGCGTCAGCGTCGAATAGGCGGTCTCGATCTCGGCGACGTCGCTGTGGCCCGCGTTGAATGCGCTCGCGGCCATCACCACCATCGCCATGTTAACGAGACCCGCGACGGCGAGCGCGATCATGACCTCGATGTTCGAGAACCGCAGCAACTGGCGTCTTTCATTGTCGTCGCGCGCGGGAGCGCGGTTCTGGGTGAGGCCGGAATGCAGGAACACCGCATGCGGCATGATGGTGGCGCCGACGATGCCGACCGCGATCGTCAGGGCGCCGGCGTCCGGCAAGCGCGGGACGACGCTGCCGAACGCCGCCGCGCCCCAGTCAACCGGCGCGATGAACATTTCGACGAGATAGCAAAGCGCGATCGCCGCGACCAAGGCGCCGATAATGATTTCGATCGGGCGAAACCCTCGCGCCTCGAACATCAGAATGCCGTAGGTCAGCACGGCCGTGACGCCCATGCCGGCGACAAGCGGGATATGTAACAGCAGAGACAGACCGATAGCGCCGCCGAGGAATTCGGCGAGGTCGGTCGCCATCGCCGCCACTTCGCTCACGATCCACAGAGCGTAAACGACAGGCTGGGGAAAATGCTCACGGCACATTTCGGCCAGGTTGCGCCCCGTCACAATGCCGAGCTTGGCGGATAGCGCCTGGAACAGCATGGCGATGACATTGGCCATCAACACGACCCACAGCAACGCATAGCCGTATTTCGCGCCCGCCTGGATGTTGGTGGCGAAATTGCCGGGGTCCATATAGGCGATCGAGGCGATCACGGCGGGGCCGGCGAAGAGAAGCGGGCTGAATCGGCGCGCCTTGCCGGACAACACATCGCGAATCGCCTCGACGGTGCGATCCGTCATCCCTGTTCGCATCACAACGTCGGTCATGGTCCCTCGCGAGTCGTCGGCCGTCTAACGCCTGCACTCCGAAATATAGCTTATGCTACGCTATAGTCAATGGGCTGCGCAATATGGTCGTAGCTTAACGCGCGCCCGATAAAACGCTGGTTGCGTTTTGCAGCCGAGGCTGCATGTTGAAGATGGCGTCGACACAGTGTGGCGGCGGGCGACGGGGGGTTCGCGTCAGGTCAAGCGAGGGCGTTTTGGTCACGAAGAAGCCCGGCGAAGGCCTGGCGCGCGGGAGCGCGGAATTTGCGGCTGAGCCGGTTCAGGCCCGGCGCTTTAGCAAGGCGCGGAAGGCGCGCTCGGCCGCGACGCTCGAGGACTACACCGAAATGATCGCCGATCTGATCGCGGTCAACGGCGAAGCGCGAACGACCGATATCGCGCGGCGCCTTGGCGTAGCCCACCCGACCGCCAGCAAGACGATTGCCCGATTGAAGCGCGAGGGTCTCGTGACGGCGCGACCTTATCGCGGAATATTTTTAACCGAGGCCGGCGCTGCGATGGCGAGGAGCGCGAGTCAACGCCATAGACTGGTCGTCGAACTGCTCATGGCGGTTGGGGCGCCGCGCGAGGCGGCGGAAGCCGACGCCGAGGGCATCGAGCATTACGTCTCCGCTGCGACGCTGCAAGCCTTCGAAGCGTTCTTACGTAACTTGCGCCCTCGTCAGCCGGGGTAGTCGCCTCCGTCCAATGCGCTCTTGGGCTGAGCGTTCAGCCGTCACGCCAGGCGCGCAACACGTACATGAGCGGCAATGACGGCGTCCCCGGCGGCATGCGGTAGAAGCCGTCCTCGCCTCTGACCATCATTGGCCATTGATGCAGGACGTCGCCGTCGAGTTCGCGGAGCGACTGAATCCGCATCCCGGCGGCGGCGAGCGCGGTGACCACTTCGCCCAACGGATGGTTCCACTGGATCGTCGGGGTCGGCGTCGCGGGCGCCGTCGCGTCGGCATAGGTCGCGCCGCCAAGCCGAAAGCCTTCCGGCGGGGTGAAATACGAGTCGATAATTTCGGGCCTGTCGTTGGCCTCCCAGAAAATCCATTTGAGCGGGTGGAACTCGAAGAGATAAAGCTGACCGCCGGGCCTGAGCAGATCGAAAACGACCTTCGCCCAGCGCTCCATGTCCGGCAGCCAGCAGAGCGCGCCAACGCCGGTGTAGACGATGTCGAACGCGCGGCGTTCAAGCGCCGCCAGGGCGTCATACACATCGGCGGTCACAAAGCGGGCGTCGAGGCCGATCTCGCGCGCAAGCTCCGCGGCGGCCTTGACGGCGGGCTCAGAGAAATCGAGGCCGGTGACGCGCGCTCCGAGGCGGGCCCACGACAACGTGTCCTTTCCGAAGTGACACTGAAGATGGATCAGGTCTTTGTCGCGCACATCGCCGAGATCCGCAATCTCGTGCGCTCTGAGCGAAAGCGCGCCCGCCTTGAATTTGGGAAGGTCATAGAGCCGCGAGCGAAGATGAAAGGGAACTCTTTCGTTTCACATCGCGCGATTCAGTTCGCGCCACGTCGGTTCGCCCATTGTCGCAGACCCTCGCGTTGATCGGGAGGTCCTGGCAGCGATCTTGCCGCCGGGGCTACTGCCTGCTGCCGACCGCCTCCGGCTTGACGACCCCCACGATCGGCCCGATCGGCTGCAGCTCGTCGTCCCGCTTGAGCTCGGGCGCGTAGAGCGAGGAGACCGAGCCGTCGAGGAAGAGGGCGTTCTGACAGCCGAGCCCGTCGCGGAAGAGCCGCGCGAACGCGTCGAAGTTCACCGGCTCGTCGGCGATGGCGAAGGCGACGACGCCGCCCTCGCAGGCCCCGACGCCGTTGCGGATCTTCGCTGACGTTCCGGTCGGCAGGATCTTGGGGTGGATCCGGCCGTCGACGATCAGCATCGGCCCCGACTGCGTCGCATATCGCGCCGCTGGCGGATTGGCGAGATAGCGGCTGGTTTCGGTCACGCCCGCCGCGCCGTCGCCGATCCAGAATACGCCGTTCGGCTTCATGTGGAAGTTGCTCGCCCCCGCGCGCGTATCGGCGCCGTGGAGCTTCACCCGGTTCTCGACATAAAGCCCGACCGGCGACTGGTCTTCGGCGAACATCCCCGCGTTCATGGCGAAGACGAGCCGCTCGCCCTTCGGCTTCAGTGCGTCGGCGAGCGCCGCCAGCGAGCCGTAGGGCTTGCCGTCAACGCCTTTCCAGAAGAGCCTCAGGTCGTCGCGGCGCGGATCGAAGGAGCAGACGGTGAAAGAGGCCCCGTCGAAGTTTTTGGGCGCGCAGGCGACCGCCGCCGGGCTGACGCCCGCGCCAGACGCGAGGCTGAAGACAATAAACAAAGCGGCGAAACCGCTGCGCCGCGCCACTCCGATGGCCCTCTTTCCAGGCTCGCCCTTTCGAGCGCGCGCCGAATCACGCCGCCAATCCGACGACGGCGAGACTACCGCGCAAGAGGTCCCGGCGCTATCGTTCATGAGCCGGCCGCTCGCAAACTTTTGGCGGGAATCAAGGAAGGCCGCCCGTTGGGCGGCCTTCGAAACGAACTGTTTCTCGCGCCCTCAGAGCGGGAGCGCGACCGCCTGACGCGACCGACGGAACCCAAGGAAGCCCAAACCGGCGAAGCCGGCAAGCATCATCGCCCATGTCGAAGCCTCGGGGACTGCCGTCAGCGACACATTGCCGATGACAGGTCCGTAGGGCGAATTGCTGTCCAGGCTTTCGAACAGGACGTCGGGGGTTCCACTCGCCTTGAAGGTCAGCGATTCCGGCGAATACATCATGTTCGAGTGCGTGTTCGAGCCGATGGTGTACGTATAAATGTTGAATGCGTTCCCGACTTCGACAAGCACCGTCTTGGTGCTCGGACCGCCGTCCGGATTGCCTGACAGGTCGAAGCTCAGCTTGTAGGCATCGCCCGCCGTCCAGGATACGGTCTCGAAGATCAAGCCCGGATTATCGCCGTCGAGGTCGACGCTGCCCGTTCCGGGGACGCTATTCGGGGCTTGCCAATAGCCGCCGATCAGATCGACGCCGCCATTTGTGTAACCGGCGACAGCCTGGACGTTCCACGAACCGAACGACTGGCCGTTGAAATACGTGGTGAAGCTCGGGCCCCCATACGGACTGCTGAAGTCGCCGTCGCTCACGAGATTCGTAGCGAACGCCGACGACGCGGCGAGCATCGCCGACGCCGCAATGCTGGCGAGCAGATAAGATTTAGTCATGATTAACCCCCGAGCGAGCACGTTGCGGGCTGCAACCTAGGGAGTTGTGTAAACTCTGTCAACCTGCGCGCTTAAATTGTTTACAATATTTTCCCGGGATTCATAACCCCGTTCGGGTCGAGCGTCGCCTTGATCTGGCGCATGACCGCAAGCGAGGCCGGGTCCTTCGTTCGCGCCATAAGGTCGCGCTTCAACCGCCCGACGCCGTGTTCGGCGGAGAACGAGCCGCCGAGGCGTGCGACGACGCCGTGCACGATTTCATTCATCGCGTCCCAGCGTGCGAGGAACTTTGTCTTGTCCGCGCCGACCGGCTGCGACACGTTGAAATGGATGTTGCCGTCGCCGAGATGGCCGAAGGCGACGACGCGAGCGCCGGGCTGGAAGGCCTCGACCGCGCGCGTCGCCTCATCGATGAAGGCCGGAACGGCGCCGACCGCGACCGAGACGTCATGCTTGATCGATCCGCCTTCGCGAATTTGCGCCTCGGGAATGGATTCGCGCAGGCGCCAGAATTCGTGGCGCTGGTCGAGCGAGGCGGCGATCGCCGAGTCCTCGATGATTCCGCGCTCGAACGCGGTCTCCAGCGACCCGGCGAACGCCTCGTCAAACCCCTGCGGGCTTTGCGACGACGCCTCCGCCAGAACGTACCAGGCGTGCCCGCCCTTGAGCGGCGCGCGAGCGAGCCCGTTGCCGACCGTGATGTCATGCGCCGTGCGCCCGATGAGCTCGAAGCTGGTCACGCCGGCGCCGAACCGTTCGCGCGCGAGGTGAAGCAGCTCGAGCGCGCGTTCGGGACTGGCTAGGCCGACGAAGGCGGTCGCGCGGGCGCGGGGGTTGGGGAAGAGCCTCAGCGACGCCGCGGTGACCACGCCGAGCGTGCCCTCAGAGCCGATGAAGAGGCTCTTCATGTCGTAGCCGGTGTTGTCCTTGCGCAGCTTGCTCAGGCCATGGATCACCCGTCCGTCGGCCAGGACAGCCTCGACCCCGGTCACCAGGTCGCGGGTATTGCCATAAGCGATCACCATCACGCCGCCGGCGTTGGTTGAGACATTGCCGCCGACGGTGCAGGTCCCCTCGGCGGCAAGCGAAAGCGGAAAGAGCCGGTCGGCGGAAAGCGCCGCGGCCTGCGCCTCAGCGAGAGTCACGCCAGCCTCGCAGATCATCACGTCCGCGAGCGGATCGACCTCGCGGATCGCCCTCAGCCGCTGGGTAGAGAGAATGATCTGATCGCCGCTCGAGTCCGGCGTCTGGCCGCCGACGAGCCCGGTGTTGCCGCCTTGCGGCACGATTCCGATGCGCGCCCCGTTGCAGAAGGCGGCGATCGCCGCAACCTCGGGGGTTGCGCCCGGCCGAACGAAGGCGAGAGCCTTGCCCTGATAGAGCCCGCGCGGTTCGACGAGCGCCCCGGCGAAGAGGGCAGGGTCCGTCAGCACATGGCGCGTCCCAACAATGCTTTCCAGCGTGGCCAGGGCGGCGTTTCGCGTCGTCGCGTTCACCCCAAAAGCCTCCTTGCGCGCGGCTTTGCGCTCGTGCGGCGAAAGACGGCGGCGATTTCGACATGCGGCGAAGAGCGGAACTGGTCAAGCGGCGTGACCGTCTCGATGCCGAACCCGCCGTCGACGAGGATCCGCGCATCGCGCGCGAAAGTCGCCGCATTGCAGGAGATCGCGACGACGAGTTTCAGCGCGCTCGCCGCGAATTCGCGCGCCTGCGCCTCCGCCCCTGCGCGCGGGGGATCGAACAGGACCCCGTCGAAGGGCGCGAGTTCCTCGGCGCGTAGCGGACGCTGAAAGAGATCGCGCGTTGCGGCGACGAGCCGCCTCAGTCCTTGGGCGGCTTTCGCCCCGCGCTCGAGCGCTGCGACCGCGGCGGCGTCGGAATCGAGCCCATGAACCTCGCGGCCGCGCGCGAGGCGCAGCGCGAAAGCGCCGGCGCCGCAGAAGAGGTCCGCGACCGTCCGCTCGCCGGCAAGCGCTTCCCCGGCGAAAGCGACGAGCCAGGTCTCGCCTGCCTCGGTCGCCTGCAGAAAGCCGCCCGGCGGCAGCATGACGAGCGCCTTGCCGAACGCGACGCGCGGCGGGCGGCGCTCGACCACGACCGCTCCATGATTCGAGAGCCGCGCGAGGTCGAGCGCATCTACAGTCCGGATCAGCTTGCGGGTCTCAGCGAGATCGAGCGGCCCCGATCCGCGGAGATCGACGTCGAGCCCCTCCAGGGTCGCGGTCACGCCGATATCGAGCGGCTTCATGAGGCCTCTCAGATCGCGGGCGAGCGCGCGCGCTGCTTCGACCGCGCCGGCCATCGAGGGAGCGAAGAGCGGGCAGTCGTCGATCGAGACGATGTCGTGCGAACGCGCGCGCATGAAGCCGACCTCGTCGGGGGCGTGATGGGGAAAGCGGGCGTGAAAGGTTGCCCGCCGTCGCCCGGCGCCATGCGCGTCGACCAGCGGCGCAACGCGCGCTTCGACCCCGGCGCGCCGCAGGGCATCGACGACGAGCCCGCGCTTCCAGTTGCGGTAGAGGGCGTCGGACATGTGCTGCGCGGCGCAGCCCCCGCAGCGGCCGAACCAGGGGCAGAAGGGTATCGCGCGGTCGGGACTCTCGTTCATGACCTCAATGAGTTCGGCGCGCCGCCGCGCGAACCGCACGCGGGCGCGTTCTCCCGGAAGCGCGCCGGGCACCGTCGCCCCTCCCTCCGCGACGCCGCACCCATGCGCGTCGAGCGCGACGATCGCCAAGTCGTCAGACGCCTCAGCCATGGCGCGCCGCGAGCAGGAATTCTTTTGCCCCGCCGCCGCCGAGCAACGGCGACGGGATGACGCCAAGAAGCGTCCAACCGAGCCCGGCGACACATGCGCCAACCTCGTCGCAGGCGCGCGCGAGCGCGGCCTCGCTCCTGACCCGGCCTTTGACGATCTCCGCCTTGCCGCCCTCGAACTGCGGCTTGACGAGGCTGACGAGCCACGCAGGCTCGGCCGCGAGAGTGAGCACATGCGGCAGGACCAGCCGTTGCGAGATGAAGCTCACGTCGCAGACGATCGCGCCCGGCGCTTCGCCGATGAGCGTAAGCGTCAGCGCCCGCGCGTCGAGACCTTCGAGCGAACGCACCCGCGGGACGGCGGCGAGGCGCGGGTCCAGTTGCCCATGGCCGACATCGACCGCGACCACGCTTTTCGCGCCGCGCTGAAGCAATACGTCGGTGAATCCGCCTGTCGAGGCGCCGATGTCGAGGCAAGCAAGTCCCGCGGGGTCGAGCCCGAACGCGTCGAGCGCCGCTGCGAGCTTTACGCCGCCGCGCGAGGCGTAAGGGTGCGGCGCGGAGGCCTCGATCACGGCGTCCTCGGCGACCTCGTCGGAGGGCTTTCTCAGCGTCATGCCGCCGACGCTGACGAGCCCCGCCGCGATCGCGGCGTGCGCCCGCGCCCGGCTCGAAAAGAAGCCGCGTTCGACGAGAACGATATCCGCGCGCTTGCGCATGGGGCCTTGGAGGGAGGGAGAGACGAAGTCCGGTCCGATGCCTCTGAACCGTCATTGCGAGGAGCGCAAGCGACGAAGCAATCGAGGGGATCGAAGGGCTGTGGCGCCCAGGTCGACCAAAGGTCGGCGCCGAACTCGCAATGACGCGCGAGCGCCCTTTGGCTCCTACGTCCGCCTCGCCAGCGCGACGCCGAGCGCCGCCCCGATCAGCGCCGCGCCGGTCAGCCGGTTGCGGAGGCGGCCGAAGCGCGCCACCAGCCCGCGCGTGGGCCGCGAGCAGCGCCCCGCCGCTGTCGACGATGAGCGCGACCGCGACGAAGGTCAGGCTCGCCTATTGACAGAATGAGTGCGCGCCTTAACATCGAGTGTGGAAGGGCTGGGCGAGACCTCATGAGCCGGATGCATCTTGCTCTATGCGCTGCGGGCGCGCTGCTCATGCTGACCGGCTTCGGCTGGGCCAATAGCGTCGGCGACACCCCCTGGCAGCGCCCTCTTCAGGTCTTTTCCTTTGACTTTGGAGATCAGGCGCAGGCGGGAGATCTGGCATTCGGCGCGTCCGGTCCGGCGGACCTCTCGGCGACCACTGAAGAAGACGAAGACGGCATTTATGATCGGTTTGCGGATCAAATCGGGGATATCCTCGCTGTCGAACCCGCGTCCGATCGCTTCAGCTGGGCGATCCTGCTGATCGCCTTCGCTGGAATGACCGCCGCGGCGTCGGGCCGGCGCCGGCCGCGCAGGACGACGATATCGATCTGACTGCGGCTGGGCCGGCGGAACCAATCCGGCTCAACGACGTTCCGACAGCGGCGAGCGCACAAAGCCATCGCCAGGCGGTGGCGATGCTGTCCATTCCTTACGCGCTCGACGCGCTGAACTTCCTCTCGGCGGACGTCCGAAACCTTTTCGGACCGTTCATCAATGTCTTTCTCGTCACCGGCCAGCACTGGACCCAGACCGACGTCGGGTTGGTGAGCACAGGCAGCGGCCTCCTCGGCATCGCGCTGCAAACCCCGATCGGCGCCGCCATCGACGTGACCCGCGCCAAGCGCGCCGTCATCGTCGCGACCATGGCCGCGATGTCGCTCGCCGCTCTCATCATTTTCGCCATGCCGACCTTCTGGCCGATGGCGCTCGCAACCAGCATTCTGGCGCTCGCCGGCGACGCGTTCGTTCCCGCGGTGGCGGCGCTGACGCTCGGTCTGGTGACGAAGGATGTGCTGGCGCGCCGGCTCGGCCGCAATTCGGCCTTCGACCATGGCGGCAACATCGCGATTGCGCTTGTCGCGGGCGGGGTCGGATATCTCTTCTCCCAGCGCGTCGTCTTCTTGCTGGTGCCGGTCTTCGCCGCGCTCACCTCGGCAGCGGTGCTGATGATTCCGGCGGGCGCGATCAATCACGACCGGGCGCGCGATCTCGGAAAGGACGGAGCGAACGATGGCGACGCGGCGGGGTACGGCGTCCTCTTCCGCACGCGCCCGCTGGCGATCTTCGCCATCAGCGCCCTTCTCTTTCACTTCGCCAACGCGCCGCTTTTGCCACTGGTCGGGCAGAAGCTCGCGCTGCAATTTCCGAAAGAGGCGACGGCTATGATGTCGTTCTGCATGGTCGCCGCGCAGGGGGTGATGCTGCCGATCGCGCTCCTCGTCGGCTGGCGGGCCGACCGTTGGGGCCGCCGGCCGATCTTTCTGATTGCTTTTGCCGTGTTGCCGATCCGCGCGGCGCTTTACACGCTCTCCGACAACGCCTTCTGGCTCCTCGGCGTGCAGCTCCTCGATGGGGTTGGGGCCGGCATTTATCAGGCCCTCACACCGCTGGTCATCGCCGACGTCATGCGCGGCACGGGGCGCTACAATCTCGCGCAGGGCGCGGTCGCGACCACGCAAGGGATCGGCGCGTCGATCAGCGCGCTGGCGGCCGGAGAAGTGATGGACCATTTCGGCTATTCGGTCTCGTTCCTCTTTCTCGCCGCCGCCGCCGCAGTCGGCTTTTTTGTATTTTTCGCTTTGATGCCGGAAACGCGGGACGAGCAGGCGATTGCCCAGGCGCGCCAAGCGGGCACGGCGTTGCTGACAGGGCGATAGCAATGTTGGCGTGATCTGCTGGACATCCGCCCTCCGTCCGTCGCAAATGCGGGCGCCCGACCGGAGGCCCCGCATGACCATCTTGCCCAATTCGCTCGAAGCGCGCGACGTCGCCTATTACTTCCATCCTGCGACCAACGCCCGCCGGCACGAGGAAATCGGGCCGCTGGTGATGGAGAGCGGGCGCGGCGTCTTCGTCCGCGACGACCAGGGGAAGGAGTATATCGAGGGGCTGGCGGGACTATGGAGCGTCGCCGTCGGCTTCGGCGAGCCGCGTTTGGTCGAGGCGGCGGCCCGGCAAATGGCGAAGCTGCCCTATTACCATTCGTTCTCCGGCAAGTCGCATCCGCAGGCGATCGCGCTCGCCGAGCGGCTGGTCAAGCTCGCCGGCGGAAGGATCGCCAAGGCGCAGTTCACCTCGTCCGGCTCGGAAGCCAACGACTTCGCCGTCAAGCTCGTCTGGTACTATAACAACGCGCTCGGCCGGCCGAAAAAGAAGACGATCGTGAGCCGCCAGAAGGGCTATCACGGCGTCTCGATCGCCTCCGGCTCGCTGACCGGCATGCCGAATTTCCACCGCGAGTTCGATCTGCCGCTGCCGTTCGTCAGGCATCTCACCGCGCCGCACTACTGGCGAAACGCGCTTCCGGGCGAGAGCGACGATCATTTTTCGGCGCGGCTCGGCGCGGAGTTCGAGGCGCTGATCGAAGCCGAGGGCGCCGAGACGATCGCGGCCTTCATCGGCGAGCCGCTTATGGGGGCGGGCGGCGTCATTCCCCCGCCGGCCGGCTATTGGCGGACGATGCAGGCGATCTGCCGCAAGCACGACATTCTCCTCATCGCCGACGAGGTGATCACCGGCTTCGGCCGCCTCGGCGCAATGTTCGGCTCCCACAAATACGGTGTCGAGCCCGACATCCTGGTCGCCTCGAAGGCGCTGACCTCGTCCTATTTCCCATTGTCGGTGGTGCTGATCTCTGATGCCGTCTATGAGCCGGTCGCGGACAATTCGGCGAAGATCGGAACGTTCGCCCACGGCTTCACCGCGAGCGGCCATCCGGTCGGCACGGCGGTGGCGATGGAGAATATCGACATCATCGAGGAGCGCGACCTCGTCGGGCGGGCAGGCCGGCTCGCGCCGCAGTTCCAGGGCCGCCTGGCCGAATTCGCCTCCCACGGCAATGTCGGCGAAGCGCGCAGCGAGGGCCTCATCGGCGCGCTCGAGTTCGTCGCCGACAAGAAGACCAAGGCGCCCTTCGAGACGCCGGGCGCATACGGGGCGCGGCTCGCCGAACTCTGCCAGGAGGAAGGGCTCATCATCCGGGCGATCGGCGACCTCATCGCCTTTTGCCCGCCGCTGATCATCGCCGAGGCGGAGCTCGACGAAATGTTCGATCGCTTCGCCCGCGCGCTCGGCAGGATGTGAGCGTTCATCCTTCGAGACGCGGCCTTCGGCCGCTCCTCCGGATGAGGATTATGCTATTAGATCAACGAAGTAGCGCCTCATCCTGAGGAGCGATGCGAAGCATCGCGTCTCGAAGGATCACCGGCTGCGCGCGTTGCCGCTGTTCGAAGCGCCGCCGAGTTCCAGCGGGGCGTTGCTGTCCCCGGGCGGCGGCGAAGGAGCCGCGACAACCGTCGGGGCCTTGGGCTTGCGCTTCTTCGGGGCCGCGGGCGCCTGCGCCTGGGGCGACGCCTGCCCGTTGGCGTCGGTCGCTTCGTCCGCGGGGGCGTCCGTGTCGGGCGCGGAGGCCTCGACCTGGGGCGCCTCGCGGATCACTGTCGTTCCGCCTTTGCAGTCGGTCAGCCAGACGTCGTAGATCGGATGCTCGACCCCGTGCAGGCCCGGGCTGTCGGCGAACATCCAGCCGGAAAAGATCCGCTTGACCTCTTTCTTCTCGTCGATCTCGTCGACCTGGGCGAAAACGTCGGTCTGCGGCTGCTCGGTCGGCGGCCGCGAATAGCAGACGCGGGGCGTGATCTGCAGCGTCCCGAACTGAACGGTCTCGTTGAGCGCGACCTCGAACGAGATGATGCGGCCGGTGATCTTGTCGAGCCCGTCGAACACCGCCGTCGGATTGGCGATCTTGTCGGCGTGAGCCGCTGGAGCGAGGACAGCGAACGCAAGCGCCGAAGCGACGGGCGCCGCCCGGCGCGCGGCAGCGCGAAATTTGCGGCTCGAAAGCGCGATCAAAGGCGTCCTCATGGGGGCGGTCTGCCGATCAAGGGCGGCGGAATGAAGGCGGCGCTCAGCCGCCGGGGCTCCAGGCCTCGTAGTCGCCGGCGTTGGCCTGGCGGGGCCCATGGCGAAGCAACGAGCCTTTCGGACGAATCGCCTCCGGCGTTCCGGTCGGGTTGCCGATATGCGGCAGCTCCCACGGATGAGGCTTATAGTCCTCCGCGGTCGGGGGCGTATCGACGGTGTGGTGCAGCCAGCCGTTCCAGCCGGGCGGCGTCATTGAGGCTTCCGAGACGCCATTGTAGATGACCCAGCGCCGTTCGAAGCCGAGCGCCGGGTCGATCTTGCCGCCGCGACTGCGATAATAGGCGTTGCCGAACTCGTCGTGCCCCACCAGCTCGCCGTGAAGGCGGGTGTAGAACAGCGTGTTGAGGGTCGCGCCGTTCCACCAGGTGAACCAGCGCAGGAGAAACTCTTTCATCCGTTGGGACCGCGGTCGCTCGGGAACACGCCGTGTCCGGCGCGCGCGGGACTATGGCGGGGGCGGCCCCGCGTGTCCAGTTGAACTTTGCGTTGTTAAGACGCGTTTCGGCCCTTGTGCAGACCCGCCGACTCGGACGATCCTGTCAATCCGGCGTAGCGTTAACGCGCTGTTATACATTCTTGTCCACAACATGTTGTATCAGGAGCGGCGATGCCTAACTAGGTGTTGACGCTCCCGCGACAGAGTCGTAATCTTCGAGTGCTCCGGCAAAGGGCGTCCGCGCTTCGGCGCGAGCCCGCCAGAGAATAGTTTTCAAGGCTCATGCGAGGGGGCGCGGGTCGCGCCGCCGGACGGGTTGGGACATCGAGCGGCCGTCAGCGCGACGACGGCGAAGGGAAGCGTTTGTGTCCGCCGCCCTTGTGGGCGGCGTTTGAAGGGGTCGGAACGCCGGGCTGGGCCTCGCGTTCGAAAGGCAGAGGCGGGCTTGCGGATGAGGCCGCCACATCGATTGGGGTGGAAAAAGACCATGCGGATCGAACGGCATTACACCAAAGCGGGCGTTACGCCCTACGACCTCATCGCCTTCGCGACGACGAAGAGCGAGATCCGCAATCCCGACGGTTCGATCGTGTTCGCGCTCGAGAACATCGAGGTTCCGGAGGCCTGGAGCCAGGTCGCGGCCGACGTGCTGGCGCAGAAATATTTCCGCAAAGCCGGCGTGCCCGCGCGCCTCATGCGGGTGGCGGAGAACGGCGTGCCGTCGTTCCTCTGGCGCTCGATTCCGGACGACGCAGCGCTCGAGTCGCTGCCGAAAAACGAGCGCTACGGCTCTGAAATCTCGGCGAAACAGGTCTTCGACCGGCTCGCCGGCGCCTGGGCCTATTGGGGCTGGAAGGCAGGCTACTTCGATGGCGAGGACGACGCCCACGCCTATTACGACGAGATGCGCTTCATGCTCGCGCGCCAGATCGCCGCGCCCAATTCCCCGCAATGGTTCAACACTGGCCTCCACTGGGCCTATGGCGTCGACGGGCCGAGCCAGGGCCACTATTACGTCGACTTCGAAACGGGAAAGCTCGTCAAGTCGAAGTCGGCCTACGAGCATCCGCAGCCGCACGCCTGCTTCATCCAATCGGTCGCCGACGACCTCGTTAACGAGGGCGGCATCATGGACCTCTGGGTGCGCGAGGCGAGGCTCTTCAAATATGGCTCTGGAACGGGGTCGAACTTTTCAGCCCTTCGCGGGGAAAACGAGAAGCTGTCCGGCGGCGGGCGTTCGTCGGGCCTCATGTCTTTCTTAAAGATCGGCGACCGGGCGGCGGGCGCGATCAAGTCCGGCGGCACGACCCGGCGCGCGGCCAAGATGGTCGTCGTCGACGTCGATCACCCTGACATCGAGGCCTATATCGACTGGAAAGTGAACGAAGAGCAGAAGGTCGCGGCGCTCGCGGCCGGCTCCAAGGTGGTCAAGCGCCACTTGAAGGCCATCCTCAAGGCCTGCGTCAATTGCGAGGGCCATGGCGACGACTGCTTCAATGTCGAGAAGAACCCCGTGCTCAAGCGCGAGGTGAAGGCCGCGCGTAAAGATGACGTGCCCGACGGCATCATCGGCCGCATCATCCAACAGGCCCGGCAGGGCCTGACGCGGCTCGACTACGCCACCTACGACACCGACTGGGAATCGGAGGCCTATCTCACCGTTTCGGGCCAGAACTCCAACAATTCGGTGCGCGTCACCGACGCCTTCCTGCACGCAGTCGAGAGCGACGGCGACTGGAGCCTGACCCGCCGGCTCGACGGCAAGCCGTCGAAGACGCTGAAAGCCCGCGAACTTTGGGACAAGATCGGCTATGCCGCCTGGGCCTCGGCCGATCCCGGCGTCCAGTACCACACGACCATCAACGACTGGCACACCTGCCCGGCGTCGGGGCCGATTCGCGCCTCCAATCCGTGCTCGGAATATATGTTCCTCGACGACACGGCGTGCAATCTGGCCTCGCTGAACCTGATCCAGTTCCTCGACCCGGAGAGCAAAACCTTCGACGTCGGGCTTTACGAGCACGCCGTCCGGCTCTGGACGCTGACGCTCGAAATCTCGGTGGCGATGGCGCAGTTCCCCTCGCGGGAGATCGCGCGCCTCTCCTACGATTACCGCACGCTCGGCCTCGGCTACGCCAATATCGGCGGGCTTCTCATGTCCTGCGGCATTCCGTACGACAGCGATGAGGGCCGGGCGATCTGCGGCGCCTTGAGCGCCATCCTGACGGGGCGCGCCTATGCGACCTCGGCCGAGATGGCGGCCAAGAGCGGCGCCTTCCCGGGCCACAAGGCCAACGCGGACGCGATGCTCCGCGTCATCCGCAACCACAAGCGCGCCGCCGACGGCGAGGCGGCGGGCTACGAGCAGCTCTCGGTCGCCCCGACCCCGCTCGACCACGAATCGCTGAGAAGCGCGGGCCCCGCCTGGGGGGCCCTGAGCGACGCCGCGCGCGCGTCGTGGTCCGCGGCGCTGGCGCTGGGGCAGGCGCATGGCTACCGCAACGCGCAGGTTTCCGTCGTCGCCCCGACCGGCACGATCGGCCTTGTCATGGACTGCGACACCACCGGCATCGAGCCGGACTTCGCGCTGGTCAAGTTCAAGAAGCTCGCGGGCGGCGGCTATTTCAAGATCATCAACCGCGCCGTGCCCGACGCCTTGAGGGCGCTCGGCTACGACGAGCAAAAGATCGGCGACATGATCGCCTACGCCGTTGGCCGGGCGACGCTCGCCCACGCGCCGGGGATCAACCATTCCGCGTTGCGCGCCAAGGGCCTGCCCGAGGCTGCGGTCGAAAAGGTCGAGGCGGCGCTGAAGGGCGCCTTCGACATCCGCTTCGTCTTCAACAAGTGGACGCTGGGGGCCGAGACCTTGAGCGGGGCGCTCAAAATCCCCGCCGAACGCTACGACGCGCCGGGCTTCGACCTCCTGACCACGCTCGGCTTCTCCAGGG
>JAFAHO010000346.1 GCA_019237205.1 Hyphomicrobiales bacterium | reverse complement strand
CGTAAGCTTTTCGGTCGAGCCCGGCGAGATCTTCGGCATCGCCGGTCCCAACGGGAGCGGCAAAAGCACGCTCTTCAATATCGTGACGGGCGTACCGTTCCGCGCATTAGCGGGGGCGATCCGCTTCAAGAGCGAGAGAATCGAGCGGCTCGCACCACATCTAATTTGCCGGCGCGGGCTCGCCCGCACTTTTCAGCGCGACGCGGTTTTTCCGAGCCTCACGGTGCGTGAGAACGTTCGCGTGGCTGTTGTCAATGGCGCTCGTGTGGGGCCGACGCCAGAGCAGATTGACGCGACCCTCGTCGCATGCAGGCTTGTCGAAGAGCGCTTCGACGAGCCCGCAGGCGAGATTTCCGTCTTCGAGAAGAAGAAGCTGACGCTTGCGACCGCGCTCGCGACCAATCCGGCCTTGGTCCTTCTTGACGAGCCAGCTTCCGGGTTGACCCGGCCGGAAGTCGCCGAGCTCGCAGAGCTGATCCGCGCTCTTCAGCGGCGGGGCGTGACCGTGCTGGTGATCGAGCACGTGCTCTCGCTGCTCTTCGAGGTCTGCGTCCGCCTCATGGTGCTCGATCAGGGCAAGGCGATCGTAACCGGCGCTCCCTCCGACGTCATCCGCGACCCGCGCGTGGTCGAGGCCTATCTTGGCCGCAGGGCGGAAAGGCTCCATGCTCCCGCTCGTTCTTGACGACCTGGTCGCCGGATACGGAGCCGCACCGGTGTTGAACGGCCTTACGCTCGAGATCGGAGCGCGCGAGCGGGTCGGCCTGTTCGGGCCGAATGGCCATGGCAAGACGACGCTGTTGCGCGCCATCTCGGGCCTCATTGCGCCCAGCCGCGGCTCGATCCGGTTATTCGACAAGCCGATCAGCGGCATGTCGCCGGCCGCGATCGTCGCCGAGGGGCTGATCCATGTGCCGCAATCGAACCTGCTCTTTCCCGAGATGGAGGTTCTGGAGACGCTGCGTCTTGCCGCCCATTCGGCGCGCGCAAGGCAGACCACCGCTGCATCCCTCGAGGGCGTGCTCACTCTCTTCCCGCGCTTGGCCGAACGGCGGAGCCAAAAGATCAAGACGCTTTCTGGCGGCGAGCGGCAGATGGTCGCCATCGGGGTCGGTCTCATGGGAGCGCCGCGGCTGCTGGCGCTCGATGAGCCGACGCTGGGGCTCTCTCCCAAGCTCAAGGACGAACTCTGCGTCGCGATCGGCGATATTGCGAAGTCCGGGCTGCCGCTGCTGCTCGTCGAGCAGGACGTCGAATTCCTCCTGGAACTGACTGACAGGCTGGTGATGGTCACGCACGGCCGCTGCGGCGTAGAACTCGACGCCAGACAGGGGATCGACCATGCGACCATCATGGCGCTCTACTTCGGCGAGGGACACGCCGCGTGACCCTGGAGACTGTCGCATCCGTTCTGGCGAGCGCCCTTGTGCTGGGTTCGCTTTATGCACTGATGGCGGCCGGCCTGTCGCTCGTTTGGACCACGCTCGGCATCTTCACTTTCACCCACGGCGTGTTCATGACGATCGCCGCCTATGTCGCCTGGCAGGTCAGCGACAATGCGGGCCTCGGCCTTGGCGAGGCGGCTGGATTCGCGGTGGCGATCTCAGCGCTCGCAGGCCTCGGCTGCATCGCGGAGCGCCTGTTGATCCACCCCTTCCTGGGCCGCGAGAATATCGTGATGATTGCGGTCATCACGACCCTTGCCGCGCTGACTTTTCTCGAGAACGCGATCCTGCTCATTTGGGGGCCGCGCCTCAAGCAGCTCAAGCCGCTCGCGACCGGAACAGTCGGCTTCGCCGGCGCGACGATGTCGGCCCATCAGGCTATCATCGTCGTCGTGGCGCCGCTCGTTCTGGTCGGACTGTGGATTGTCCTCAAGCGTTCCCGCACCGGCGCCGCCATCCGCGCTGTCGGCCAAAACCGCGAGGCGGCGCTCTTGATCGGACTGCCGGTCGGGCGGCTCTACATGACCGCCTTCGCCGCCAGCGCCATCCTGGCGGCAGTCGCCGGGATTCTGCTTGGCGCGATGCGGCCGATGACGCCGACCATGGGCGCCGAGCCGCTGGTCAAGGCGCTGATCGTGGCGATCTTCGGCGGCCTCGGCAGCATCGCCGGCACGATCGGGGGCGCCTATGTCATCGGTCTGGTCGAAGCGGTCAGCACCTACTGGGTCGGGCTCTATTGGACCCCGGCGGTGCTTTTCGCCGTGATGGTCGCCGTGCTGCTCTGGCGGCCCAACGGCCTTTTTGGCGGAAACTGAAAGCATGCCTGCGCTCGCCTCGCCAGGCGCCGTCGTTGTCGTCCTCTTGTTGACGGGACTTGCATTTCTCCCGCTCATCGGCATCTCCAATTACGTCGAGCATATCGTCATCATTTCGTGCATCTGGGCGATCGTCGCCGCAAGCTGGGACTTGAGCCTGGGTTACGGCGGAATCTTCAACTTCGCTCACATCGCCTTCTTTGGCCTCGGCGTCTATGTCTATGCAGTCGGAACGAAAGCGCTCGGGGCGCCGACGCTCGCGGCGCTGCCGCTCGCCGGCGTTGTCGCGAGCCTTGTGGCGGTCTTGATTACGCTACCCGTCCTCCGCCTCAAGGGCATCTATGTCATACTCGCCACGTTCGCGCTGAGCCAGCTCATCCTGCAGCTCGTCTTGAGCCAAAACCAGATCACGGGCGGCGCGCAGGGAATGGTGCTCCTGCCCGCGCTCAATCTGTTCGGGGTGAGGCTCGCGAGTTACGGCAAGGTGGGCTTCTTTTATTTCGCGTTACTGCTCGTGTTCGCGGCGACGATCGCGCTCAGATGGGTCGCGCTGTCCGATTTCGGACGCTCGATCGTCGCGCTCAAGGAAAACGAGGACTACGCGGTCGCGCGCGGCGTCTCGATCGGGCGCCAACGCCTGATCGTGCTGGTCGCCAGCGCTGCGCCTGCGGGGGTCACCGGGGCGTTTTACGCCGCCTATCTGCGCGTCGCCTCTCCGGAGGTCTTCGGCTTCGACACGCTGTCGATCGTCCTGATCATTCTCCTGCTTGGCGGAGCCGCCAGCATCACCGGACCGGTGATCGCCTCGTTTCTCGTGACGTCCTCGACAGAAGCGTTGTCGAACCTCGGACCGGCGCGATTCATGGTCATCGCGGTGGTGATCGTAGTCATCTTGCGCTTCTACCCAGGAGGGCTCGACGCGCTCATCGAAAAGCTATGGTCGAAAAAACCTGCGCCGATGGAGGTCATGCGATGGATCCAGCGAAGGCCCTGAACGCCATTCATCAGGCGATCGACGACGATCGCGGCGCCATCATCTCGCTGACCAGCGAGATGGTCCGCATCCCCTCCGTCAATCCGAAGTTCGAGACCGCGGAAGGTCTGAACCGCGAGGCGGATGTCCAGGCGCTACTAGCGAAACATCTCGAACCGCTCGGCGCGGCGGTCGAGCGCTGGGACGTCTTCCCGAATCGCCCCAATCTGGTTGCGACCTTCGCGGGCGTCGCCGAGCGCAGCCTCTTGCTCAACGGTCACATCGACGTCGTGCCGGTCGGCGACCGCTCGAAATGGACCGTGGACCCGTTCGGAGGCGAGGTATCGAGGGGTCGCATCTGGGGTCGTGGCGCCATCGACATGAAATCCGGCGTCGCAGCCTCGCTCGCCGCGATCCGCGCCCTTCTCAACGCCGGATACCGTCCGGAGGGCCGGATCGACTTCCACTCGGTCGTCGACGAGGAGGCGGGCGGCTTCGGTTCGATCGCCGCAGCGAAG
>JAFAHO010000401.1 GCA_019237205.1 Hyphomicrobiales bacterium | reverse complement strand
CTCGGGGGAAGAGCTGACCATGGTCCTCGTCCCCTCCGACTCGGCCGGCGACGAGTTCCGGCACCTGGTCCGGCAGACGCTGGCCAACGCCGAACTGACACCCGGCCCCAAGGGCGACGACATCATCATTTACCGCGAGCGCTTCCGGCTCGGTTGGGCCGACCTGCCGCGCGTCGCCTACCACGCGCGCTTTTTTTACAATGATACGGCGGCCACCGAGAACTCCGGCATCATCTGGACGCAAGAGACGCTCAGCAGCTACCTGAAGCAGCCGAAGCACGACGTGCCGGGGACCAACATGACATTTCCCGGATTGCAGAGCCAAACCGACATCGACAATGTGATCGCCTATATCGGCCAATTCAGCCGGGACGGCGGCAAGAACTGACTCGGTGCTTTCCGAGGCCGGCGCGCTTCGCTGGCGGCCGGCCTTTTCTTGTCAGGCCCTGAAAAATCAGCGGCGATCCTGCTGGATCGTCCGCGGAGGGAGAAGACACCATGCGTGGGTTAAGGATCGGGTTGCTCGCGACGGGAGTCATTGCAGTGTCGACGACGGCTTCGTTGGCGCAGGACGCCGCGGCCGGCGAGAAGGTCTTCAACAAGTGCAAGGCCTGCCACCAGGTCGGCGAATCGGCCAAGAACGCCGTAGGACCTGTGCTCAATGGAGTCGTCGATCGGCAGGCCGGAACTTATCCGGGCTTCTCATACAGCGACGCGAACAAGGGATCCGGAATAACCTGGACGGAAGCGACGCTGAAGGAATATCTGAAGGATCCGCGCGCGAAAGTTCTGGGCACGAAGATGGCGTTCGCCGGCCTGACGAAGGACGAGGACATCGATAACGTCATCGCCTTTCTCAAGCAATTTGGTCCGGACGGGAAGAAGCTCTGACTCAGCCAGTCGCGGGGGCGACTGACGGCGCCGCGGACGCATCCCCGCGACACTCGGAGGCGCCCGTGGCCGCGATCACAGGGTGAACAATGTAGCCTCGATTCGCCGAGAGTCTTTTCGATCCGCGCATCCTTGTTTTTCCGGAGGCGGGGGCATTTTTTCGCTTGATTTTCTTCGGCGTTGTACGACACGATGCCTCGTCACTTCTTTCTCTCAGCCAGCTCGAAGGAAGTGCTTCCGGCGCCGCCACGGTCCCCCGAACTTCTCGCCGCAATCGGCATGAGAATGAGATGGTCCGATCCGCAGTTTCCTCGAGAAAGACCAGCTTCACACCCGAGGAGCGCGGCGCCGAATTCGTAGCCAGCCCGGCATCGAGGCAAGTCCGGGATCAACCCGCCGCGCCGCGATCGATTTCTTCGGGCAGCTTTGCCATTCATCGCCGATCAATCGGCGGGCCCAGAACGCCCTGCGGGCAGATGGCGCCCGAAAGTCCTATAGGCCGCTCAGCATATTGCACTGCAACATGACGCGTCGAGGCCGTCTGAATTTGCAAGTCGGGACGGTCAGGTCGAGGAGACGCGTTGGATGGCAAGGTTACTGAGTTCGGCCCGCGGGAGCGCGCGCTCGGCGCCGGACCGACGATCGTCGGCAACCCGCGCCGACTGTCTTCGGATGGGCCTCGAAGCCGCCCTCGACATGACGCCTCCAGGCGCGACCTCGCCGAACGGGCGCAGTTCGGAGGTCGCTCCGCAAATTCACGCGGGCAGCCATAGCCTCGCCACGACTATCGAGGACGCGAGGCAGACGATCGAAGCCAATACGTGTCGGCTGTCTGCCGAGTTCGTCGGCCTTCAGCTCAAGGCGATCGACTCAATTCATGAATCGGCGCTTTTGACATTGCAACTAGCCGAGGCGGTCGCTCACGCCTCCGGCCCAGCCCGGACGGCCGGGGTCTTCTTCGATCGCGGGCGCCGCCAGGCCGTCGCGTTGAATGGCGTCGCGTTCGATTTCGTCCGCTCGGCCTTGAACCTGATCAGCGCGCTGTCGCCGTCCGGCGCACAACCGACGGCATTCGACCGCCCGTTGACGATCGACCGGGTGGAGGACGCTCGCGAAGCCCTCGCGCGGCGCCTCGCCGGGCTCACCTCCCAGCAACGCAAGGTTTTGGGCCTGATCCTCGCGGGCCTCCCGAACAAGCTGATCGCTCACGAACTCGGCATTTGCGAAACGACGGTCAAGGCCCATGTCAGCCAAGTGCTGCAGAAGCTCAACGTCTACAGCCGGGCGCGGATCATCGCGCTCGTCGGACGGTATGGCGATATAGACGGCCTCAACTGATCGCTGGGACGCGAGTCAAGCCCCCCACTTCGCCGCCGAGGCGAAAAGGGCCTGTTTGCCTCATTGCCAGCGCCTGGTCAAATTTTGGCAGGTCGTCATAATAACGCCGTATAGTCGTCGCATTCAACTTTTGTCGAAGATTGCCCTCATCGATTGAGAGGAAGGGACGCAGTATGTCGATTTGCCTCAAGTCTTCCGGTATCGCCGCGTTCGGTTTCACGCTGCTCGCCGCCGGCATGGTTTACGCCGCTTCGCCCGTATCGGGTTTCGGCCCGACGGTGAGTGGCGATCAGTCGCTCAATAGCAACCTCGGCTCATTGACGCAGATCATCGCCTGGCAGAACTCGCCCGAAGGCGATGTCTACCAAATGGCTCTGAGCGCCCCAGCTCCAGAAATGCCATTTGAAAGCGTGGCGATGGAGTCTGGCTCTCAGGACGCCATCGCTGCCGGACCCGACATATTCAATGACCACAGCTTGAACGCAAACCTGCGTGCGCTCGGACGGGTGATCGCTTGGCAGAAGTCCCCTGAGGGTGACGCGTTCGCATACGCGCTCGAAACGCATGTGACGGGCGCCGATTTCGAACGGGTCGCCTTGGCGTCGGTTCCGCCGGGTGGCGTGCTTTCCGACGAATAACGGCCTCGTTTCGTCCGGCGCGAAGACCCCGCGCCGCCCGTCGGCGACGGGCGGCGCCACGTGACGCGAATGCGCTTTGCGTCTGGGGTGGCCGGAAGTACTATAGGCGGAGCCCGTGAGCGCGCAATAATGGGGGCTGTGCGCGGCATTCTGGAGAATCGCCGGCTCACAAACCCAAGGAGTTCTCATGGCCTGGACGTCGCCAATTGTTGTCGAAGTTTGCCTTGGCATGGAAGTCACCAGCTACGCTTCCGCGCAGAGCTGACGACAAGCCCATCGAGTCGGCGAGGATCGCCGGCGCGGTGGCCTCTGTCTATCCTTTGAGTGCGGCGCGGGCTGGTCCCGCGCCGGTCAAGCCTGCAGCGAGGGCAGGCCTTTCGGGCGATGCCGCCGCTACGCGCCTTCGGGGAGTCTTGCTCGCGCGCGGCGATTCTTTTCAATACAGACGCTGACGATAGCGGTCCTTGTCCGCCTCCGGCGTCGAGAACTCCGGATCATAGCCATGGGCCGCGAGATCCGCGGCGTCGGCATCTCCTTGCCTGGCGGCGCGATCGATGAACGAGCGGCCGAGGACTTCGTCGCGCCGCGCGCCGTGTCCGCGCAAGAGGTCAAGCCCGTAGTTGAACTGACCGATGGAATAGCCGGCGTCCGCCGCCTTGCGGTCCCACTCTGCAGCCTTTGCGGGATCGGAGGGTCGGTCGTATCCGTTCTCTTCGGTCCAGGCCATCCATGGCATCGCGGCAAGGACGCCCTCCTTCGCGCAGCGCTCGAAGATCCTGCGCGCGGAGACATGATCGCCCATCTTGGCGGCCGGATAGCCGTAGAGACAGAGCCTCGGATCGAACACCCGGTCGCCCGCCTTGCGGGCGAAATATTCAATCGTCAGCTCTTGGGGATTGAGGATGCCGTCGGCGTCTTCGCTCGTATCCGCCGCGCGCGCCGCCGCAGCCGCGGCCGACAACCAGCACGCGGCGCAAAGCGCAAGGATATGTCCCCGTCCCCACATGTCGCTCTCCCGGCTAGCGGACAAATTCGCAGCCATGGTCTGCGTCAGGTGCGGTCGAGTCAACAGTCGTTTGGACGCCGCAAGCGTCGTCGGCGCCAAAGTACAATACCGGGTCCGACGGGGCGTCGGTAGCTTCTCTACATCGAGATTTGACATCGGGTAGGGACGCCATGAGAGCCAATCGACTCTCCTACTGCGCAAGTATCTTGGCTGTTGTGATCGCGGTCGCCGTCGGTCGGGCTCTGGCTCACGGCGACGTGACTCCGCAGCCTGTCGACACGACGGGGCTCGAGCCGCTGGGCGATGGGTGGAAGGATACGAATCCCTATCGCGGCAATCCGGTGGCGCTCAAGATCGGCTCCTCGGGGTTCAACCAGAATTGCGCGCGCTGCCACGGTTTGCAGGCCGTTTCCGGGGGCCTTGCGCCGGACCTGCGCTACCTCGACAAAGCCGAGGACGGCGACAAGTGGTTCCTCAATCGGATCCGGCACGGCTACACGCAAAACGGCTTGACCAAAATGCCGGCGTTCGAGGGAATTCTCAGTCAGGAGGCGATGTGGGCAATCCGCACATATCTCGATTCGCGCTACGACGGCGACTGAGCGCGCTCAGCGTCGCGGCCCTTTGCCTCTTCGCCGTCGATACGGTTTGGGCGAGGCCGCTCGAAGCCGTGCGTTCCGCGGGAGCGCTGCGCGTCACCGTCTACACGAACTATAGGCCGTATTCCTGGATCGAAGGCGGCCGCGCGATGGGTATCGACGTCGAGATCGCCGAGGCGTTGGCGAAAGCGGTCGGCGTCAATCTCGACCTCTTCTCCCTGCGCGCGGACGACGACATCAACGACGATCTGCGCAACGGCGTCTGGCGGGGCACGGTATTCGGCGCGGCGCCTGGCGATGTGATGATGCACGTCCCCTACGACAAGGCGATCGAGGCCAAGAACGATCGGGTCGCGTTGGCCGGCCCCTACCACGTCGACGGCCTGGCGCTGGCCGTTGATCCGGCGAAGGCGGCGCAGGCGCTCGATCTCTCGCTGTTCCTGACTGAGAAGGTCGCGGTCGATGTCGGCACGCTCGGCGACCTGATCATGATCTCGGCGTACGATCAGAAGACCTTGCCGAACGTCGTGCATTTTCGTGGAATCGAGCGGGCGTCCCAGGCGTTCGAAAGCGGCGAGGTCGTGGCCTTCTATGGCGAAGCCTCGGCTGTTCAGTCGCTCGCCCGGGCTGGCGCAAGACCATTTGCAATCGTTTATCCCAAGACCGGCGCCAGGCAGGAATGGCCGATCGGGCTTGCGGTGCGCAGCGACTCGAAGGATCTCGGCGACTTCCTCGAAGGCGAGATGCACAGGCTCGAGTCCTCCGGGGAACTGAAGCGCATTTTCGCGCGCTACGGGGTCGACTGGCGAACGCCCGACGGCGCGCCCTGAAGGTTTGCGAGTTTCGCCCCGGCGCTCGTTCGCAGGGTCGAAAAGGTGATCGCGCGGCGAAAGGCGGCGCGATAGCGGCACTAGGCTAGGAGCTTGCGCGCTCGCAACCCGCGAGGCGCTTTTGGGAGGATATTCAATGTTGGCGCGCATAAGATTCGGGGCGGTTTCGATCTTTGCCTTAGCGGCGGCCGCGACGTTTCCGGCACACGCCGGGGAGGTTACGGACGATATGATCCTGAAGGACGCGGTCACCCCGACTTCTGTCCTCACTTATGGCTTGGGGACGCAGGGCCAGCGCTTCAGCCCGCTCAAGCAGATCAATCGCGACACCGTCAAGAACCTCGTGCCGGCATGGTCCTTCTCGTTCGGCGGGGAGAAGCAGCGCGGACAGGAAAGCCAGGCCCTGGTGAACGATGGCGTCGTTTACGTCACTGGATCATACAGCCGCCTCTATGCCATCGATGCGAAGACCGGCGAGAAGCTCTGGCAATATGACGCCAGGCTGCCGGAAGGCATTCTCCCCTGTTGCGACGTCGTCAATCGCGGCGCGGCGCTCTGGAAAGATAAGGTCTACTTCGCCACCCTCGACGCCCAATTGGTTGCTCTCAACGCCAAGACCGGCAAGCCGGTCTGGAAGAAGGCGATCGACGATTTCCAGGGTGGCTATTCGGAAACCGCCGCCCCCCTGGTCGTTCCGACCAAGACGAACGGCACGCTCATCGTCACGGGCGTCTCGGGCGGCGAATTCGGGGTGGTCGGGCGCGTCGAGGCCCGCAGCGCGGAGACCGGCGAGAAGGTCTGGGTGCGCCCCGTGCTCGAGGGCATGATGGGAACCTACAAGGGCCAGGAAACCACGATGACCGGAAAGGTCAACGAGACCTGGCCGGGCGACATGTATAAATTCGGCGGCGGCGCGACCTGGCTCGGCGGCACCTTCGATCCCGAAACAGGTCTCGTCTACTTCGGAACCGGCAATCCCGCACCATGGAATTCGCACATGCGTCCGGGCGACAACAAGTGGACGTCCTCGCGCATCGCGATTGATCCGGAAAACGGCGACCTCAAGTGGGGTTTCCAGACGACCCCGCATGACGGCTGGGACTTCGACGGCGTCAACGAGTTCATCGCGTTCGATCTCAACAAGGACGGCAAAACCATCAAGGCCGGCGCGACCGCGGACCGCAACGGCTTCTTCTACGTCCTCGATCGCACCGACGGCAAGTTCATCTCGGCCATGCCGTTCGTCAGCAAGATCACGTGGGCGAAGGGCATCGACGCCAGCGGCCGCCCGATCTACAACGACGACAATCGTCCGGGCGATCCGACGAAATCGGCCGATGGCAAGGAGGGCGCGGAAGTCTTCTCGGTTCCCTCGTTCCTGGGCGGCAAGAATCAGATGCCAATGGCCTATTCTAACGACACGCATCTCTTCTACGTGCCATCGAACGAATGGGGCATGAACATCCACAACGAGCCCGTCGCCTACAAGAAGGGGGCCGCGTATCTCGGTGCCGGCTTCACGATCCACACGATCTTCGACGATCATATCGGCTCGCTGAAGGCCGTCGATCCGGTCAGCAACAAGATCGTCTGGGAATACAAGAACAAGGCCCCGCTTTGGGGCGGCGTGCTCGCCACCGCAGGTGGCCTCGTCTTCGCGGGAACCCCCGAAGGCTACCTCAAGGCGTTCGACGACAAGACTGGTGAAGTGGTCTGGCAGTTCAACGTCGGCACCGGCATCGTGGCCCCGCCGATCTCCTGGGAGCAGGACGGCCAGCAGATGATCGGCGTCACCGCCGGTTGGGGCGGCGCAGTCCCGTTGTGGGGCGGCGATGTCGCCAAACAAGTCAAGGATATTAACCAGGGCGGTTCGTTCTGGGTTTTCAAGCTCCCGCAGAAGACGGCCTCCAACTGAGGCCGTCACTTGGCTCCGGGGATTTCCCCGGAGCCACTTTTACATCTGATTTGACGCTGACTTTTCGGCATGTTGGGTGTAGTGTGCGGGCATGACACGCTTCTTGATCGTCGATGACCACCCTTTGTTTCGCGAAGCCTTGCAGCGAGCCGTTCAGCTCGTTCACGCGGATGCAGACATCTACGAGGCGAGTTCGATCGAGGGCGCGCTCGACGTTGTCGCGGCGCACGAAGACTTCGACCTTGCCCTGCTGGACCTCGCCCTGCCCGGAACTACCGGCTTTTCGGGGCTGATTCGAATTCGCACCGCCTATCCCAAGCTGCCTGTCGTCGTCGTCTCAGGCCATGAGGAACGCAGCATGGTGCGCGAGGCGATTTCCCTCGGCATCGCCGGCTATATACCTAAATCGACGTCCCGCAAGGAACTCGCCTACGCCATCAGCGAAGTGCTCAACGGCTCGATCTATGTGCCCAAGCAATTCCTGCCGCTGACCTCCGAGAGCGCCGACGAGACGAGCATGCAGCAGATCCTCAAGCGTCTGCGCGATTTAACGCCGCAGCAGCTTCTCGTGCTCGAGATGATCCGCGAAGGTCTACAGAACAAGCAGATCGCCTACGAGCTCAAGCTCGCTGAGACAACCGTCAAGGCGCATGTTTCCGAGATCCTGCGCAAGCTGCACGTCTACACTCGCACAAAAGCAGTGATAGAAGTCGCGAAAGTCGACTTCGCGGAAATCCGCAAGCATTGATGCAAGGCCGCGCGTTCAAGCCTCAGGTTCAGGCCAGCAGATAGGCCATTAGTGCGCGCAATTCCGCCGGCTTGACGGGCTTGCGGAGAATCTCGAAGCCGAGCGATGCCGCCTCCGCGCTGACGCCTTCGGAATGGTCGGCGGTGACGATGAACGCAGGCACCGGAATATCGATATCGCTTTGAATGCTTTGAACGACGTCGAAGCCATTCTCGGCATTGTCGAGGTGAAGGTCCGCGATGATGAGGTCAGGCCGCCGCTCGCTCTCCCGAAGGCGGTCGCGCGCCTGGACGCCGGAGGCGGCGGTCATGACGCCGCAGCCCCAACGTTCGAGCAAGGTGCGCATCGCCTGCGTAACGGAGGGTTCGTTCTCGATCAACAGCACGGTGGCGCCGTCAACGCCATAGGTTGCCGGAGTTGTGGCAGAGGAATGGGCGGCTGGCGGCGCCGTTCGGGCAGCTTCGAGCGGCACGCTGACCGAGAAAGTGGAGCCGAAGCCGACCCGGGACGAAAGGCCGATCGGATGCTCCAGCGCACGGGCGAGCCGGCGCACAATCGACAGGCCGAGTCCGAAG
Organism: Hyphomicrobiales bacterium; assembly: GCA_019237205.1. GTDB lineage: Bacteria > Pseudomonadota > Alphaproteobacteria > Rhizobiales > Beijerinckiaceae > Roseiarcus. The sequence continues at coordinate 18,115 of JAFAHO010000401.1, read as the reverse complement.
CCGCCATAGTCGTTGGTCGCCCCGCGCTGAAATTCCTCGAATATTGCCTCGCGACGGTCCGCCGGGATGCCCGGCCCGGTGTCGCTGACCTCGATACGCAATAGATCGCCGCGCTTTCGAAAGCCGAGCAGCACGCCGCCACGGCGCGAGTAGCGGAGCGCGTTGTTCAGAAGATTCTGCAGGATACGCCGCAGCATCAGCGGGTCGGACCGCACTACCGCGTCCGAGCGGCGCACCCTGAGTTTCAGTCCCCGCGCGGCGGCCAGCGGCTCGAATTCCAGGCGCAGAGGCTCGACGACGCCGTCGATCTCGAAGGCGCAAATGTCGGGCCGCATTACGCCGGCGTCGAGCTTGGAGATATCGAGCAGCGTGCGGATCAGGTCCTCCAAGCTGACGAGCGCGTTGTCCACCTGGCGCACGAAGGGAGCGCTGCTAGGATGCGTCTCGAGCTCCGACAGGGCCGACAGACTGAGCTTGGCGGCGTTGAGCGGCTGCAGCAGATCGTGGCTGACGAAGGCGAGAAACGTCGACTTGAACGAGTTGGCCTGATCGGCGCGCAGCTTGGCCTTCTTCAGAGCTTCGTTCGTACGCTCGACCGAGCGCAACGCCGCCTGCAGCTCCATCGTTCTACGGCGCACTCTGTTGTCGAGCGCGATGGCGACCTCGAACAGGCTGAACTCGTTAGACGGGTGGTCCATCGCCCGCTCGACGCGCGACATTAGTGCGCTGTTGATCTTCCTGAGTTTGGCGTTCTCGAGCGTCAGGTGCTTGATGGGGTCCAGTTCGGCGGCCCTCATGGCGCGCTCCGCCGTCCGATCGCGACGCCCGAGAAGGTCTGGTTCAGATGCATCGAATGAAATTGCTCGCCGTAGGTGTTGAAGCCCACGACATTGTGCCGGCGATAGAGGTCTTCAAGTTCGCGCACAATCTGTCTTTGTTCGGCATCGAGCCGGCGATGAAGGCAATCAAATCCTATGTAGAGCGAAACTTCTCCTAATTCCGATTCCGTGTCCCGGAACATCTGTTCGACGACGCCGAGGGTGTCTAGGCGCCCGGCCGCCGTCAGCACCAGTCCCTCGTCGATTGCGCAAAAGAACGTCAACGATCCATCGTCGTTGACCCGCTGAATTGAGCGCGCATAGTAGTCGCCGCCGACCCGGACGATGACGGGATGGGCTGCGAAGACATAGTCGTTCAATTCGTTTTCGGACACGCCTGCAACTCGTGCATATTCGCGAGCGGCAGGCTCTGCGTTGATTTCGCGCACGACGCGCTTCTCGATGTCGGCCTCGGTGACGACCAGTTTGGTCGAGGTGGGCTCGAAATTGTTGCATTTGAATAAACGGCACTGCAATTGAGTGCTGACCAGCAGCAGCACCGCCGAGTTGGCGTGCACTTTTCCGTCGAACAGAATCCACGTTTCCCGAAAATCCGTGCCGTCGCCTGCCGAGCCCCCAACCACGGGAATGTCGTCGAGACTGGCGCTGACTGCCGAGATCAACGACTCCTCGTGCAGACACAGTCCGTCGACGAGCAACAGGGCGAAACGGTTACATCCTTCGGCGTCCGCTTCGGCCTCCTCGAGCCTTGCCCGCGCCTCCGCCATGGTGTCACGAATTCGCTCGAGCGTGAAATTGTCGAGACCGGGAATTGGCATGGCTACGATAGAAAAATCACAAGCCCGAAATCCTATCGCGACCGCGCCGCCGCTTCCGATTCCCTCTGGACTCAGCTCGCCGGCAGTCGTGCAGCCGTAGACCGGTGCGTCTGGGAACTGGCTCGCCATGGCGATCGCGAATTCAGCCGGGTCATATTCGGGAGAGAAGAACACCAGTATCGCGCCGTAGGAGTCGGCTGGCAGGCCCGCTCGCAAACTCCTGACGGCGTCGCCCGCTGTCGCGCCGCGCCCGGACGCTATCGATACAGGCATTCCCTCCAAGGCGCCTCGCGCGGCCCGGGCCAATCGCGGTTCTCCCTCACCGGGGCATATGTCCGCCCGCCCCGTTCGCTCTTCTGGACCAAGCTTATGCAATGCGGCTCCGATACGCAATCCGCACGCAACGCCCCGTGTGGGACGGCGGCAGGCCAACCCTTTAGTCCTATAGCCGCTCGCTTGAGCGCTGCTAGCTTTCGCGGCCGGGAGGATAGAATGGCCCGAATATGGACAGGCCTTGCGGCTGCGTTTGTGCTCGCGTGCGCTTGGATTTCCGTCGGCTGCGCGGGCGAGCTGCAGCGGAGCGATCTCGAGCGCTTTTTTCCGCCGCCCTGTATCCTCGGTGAGAAGGACGACGTCCTGCCGATTTGGCCGATTTTCAAGCAGAATGGAACGGCCGACGAACTCGTCGCCTATGTCTTCGAGTCCGTCGATCTTGCGCCGATTCCCGGTTTTTCTGGCACTCCGCTCGATCTTCTCGTCGCGCTGGCGCCGGAAGGCGACTTCCTCGACGTGAAGGTGCTCTCCCATCATGAGCCCGTATTTGTCGACGGCCTCGGGCCGGAGCCGCTGTTCGATTTCGTCAGGCAATATGCGGGGAAGTCCCTGAAGCAATCGATCCGGGTCGGCCCGCCGCAAGGAGGAGGGGGAGGCGACGGAGCGGCGGCCGTGGTGAACGGCGTCGCCAAAGCGACGGCTTCGGTGCGTATCGTCAACGAGTCTCTGCTGGCCGCCGGGCTCGCGGTCGCGCGCGCGAAACTCGGCTTCGCCGAGGGGCGCGATCCGAGCCGCGCGGCGACGCTGCGCGCCGATGTCTTCGAGCGGCTGGACTGGGCCAGTCTGGCGGCTCGGGGCTACGTTCGCCACTATGTGGTCACCAACGAGGAGTCGGAGGCGCCGTTCGCCGGGACAAACGCTGAGGGGCTCGATCCGGAAGTGCGCGCTCGCCCCAGCGACCCCTTCATCGATCTCTGGGTTGGCGCTCTCGATGCGCCCGTCGTCGGGCGCAACCTGCTCGATGACGCTACGTTCGCGCGGCTGATCTCCGACCTCGACGGCCGTCATGCGCTAATCGTGATTTCAACCGGGCGGCTCAGCTTCGCCGGGGACGACTTTGTCGCCGGGGCGACGCCGGCCCGTCTTGCCATGCGGCAGGGCGGCGCGCCGGTCGAGATCCGCGATTTCGCCTGGCGCAAGCCGTTTATCCTGACAGACATGCCGCAAGGCGACGTCAGCGTGCTGACCATCAAGGCGCTGGCCGGTTGGGACCCGGCCAGCCCGGCAGACTTCTCCATTCGCGCGACGCGGGAAAAGGGACAGATTCTGCCGGAGCGCATCAGCCATGATTTCGTGTTTCCCTTCTCGGTTCCTCTCGATCTGCTTGCCCTCGCGCGCCCCGAAAGCGCCAAAGGATTTCGCGCAGTCTGGCTGGAGCGAAAGGCCGATATTGTCATCCTCACGGCGAGCCTCTCCGTTCTTTCGCTGTCGCTGGCGTTGCAGAAGATCGTCACGTCGTCCTCCTTCCGATTTGCGATCTTCCGCAGGGCTTTTCTCGCTTTCACTCTCGTCTTCATCGGCTGGTATGCGCAGGCCCAATTGTCGGTTGTCACATTGATTGGGCTGGCGCGCGCCGCCCGCGGCGCCGCCGGCTTCGCCTTTCTGCTCTACGATCCGCCGAGCTTGCTGCTGTGGACGTTCACGCTCGTCACCATGCTGATCTGGGGGCGCGGGACGTTTTGCGGTTGGCTATGCCCGTTCGGCGCGTTGCAGGAATTCGTCGGCGATTTCGCCCGGGGGCTCCGGTTGCCGCAATGGCGAATCTCCACCGCGATCGAGACACGCTTACGTGGGCTCAAGTACGTCGCGCTTGCCTTGGTTCTCGGCGCGACCTTGGCTTCCTCGGCGCTCGCCGATCAGCTTGCCGAAATTGAGCCGTTCAAGACGGCAATCACGCTGACCTTCGTACGGAGCCTGCCATTCGTGCTCTATGCCGTCGGGCTGCTTGCCGTCGGTTTGTTTATCTACAAGTTCTTCTGCCGCTATCTGTGCCCGCTCGGGGCTGCCTTCGCGCTCGTCGGCCTCGCGCGGAGATGGGATTGGATCGCGCGGCGGGTCGAATGCGGCGATCCCTGCCAGCTCTGCAGAGCGAAATGCCGCTACAACGCAATCGAACCATCGGGCTCGATCATCTATCACGAATGCTTCCAGTGCATGGATTGCGTCGTCATTCACAACGACCGCCGGCAATGCGTGCCGCTCATCCGGGCCGATCGGCGATTGAGCCCGTTGCGACAGAGAAAGGCGGCGGCGCTGTGACTCGATTGGGCGTAACCCGACGCGGCGCGCTTCACTTGGCTCTCGGCGCCCTCGCGGGCGCCGCTGGCGCGCCGTCGAAAACGACGCGAGCTCAGGCGCAGGTCTTCCGGCGCGTCGGCATTGCCTTCGGCACGACCGTGTCGATCACGCTCGAGGCGGCTGACAAGCAGATGGCGGACGCCGCATTCGCCGCGGGGTTCACCGAAATTCGCGCGATTGACCGGCTCGCGAGCCTGACCCGTCCGGACTCGGAAGTCTTCAGGCTCAATCGCGAAGGCTTCCTGGACCGACCCGATTCGGCTCTTGTCGAAATGCTGCACATCGCTGAGGCGATGCACGTCGCCACCGCCGGCGCGTTCGACATCACGATCCAACCGCTATGGCTCGCTTTCGATGCCGCGGCGCGACGCGGGACGTGGCCGAGCGAAGCCGAGATCCAGGCTTTGCGCGAGCGGATCGATCAAGGCCTGCTGCAAGTCGCGCCGGACCGCATCGCTTTCGCGAAACCAGGCATGATGATCACGCTCAACAGCCTCGCGCGTGGGTTAGCCGCCGACCGCGTCGCCGCGGCGCTTGCGCGGACAGGCATCGTCAATGCGTTTTTCGACACGGACGTGTTGGGCGCGATAGGCAAGCGACCTGACGGCGCGCATTGGCGCGCGCTCACCCACAATCCGCGCCTGCCTGAGGGAAGCTTTGGGGTCGCCGACGTGACAGGCTGCCTGGCCACATCGGGCGACTACCAGTACTTTTGGTCTGCCGACTATTCTCGGAACCACATCATTGATCCCCGACGTGGTGTTTCGCCGAGTCACTTTTCCAGCGTGTCCGTTCTCGCCAAGACAGGCCTCACTGCCGACGCTTTGTCGACCGCCGCATTCCTCCTCGACCCAGACCAGGCCGCGAGGATTCTGAAATCGCACGGAGCGGAAGCGCTGTTCGTCGACAAGGCCGGATCGGTCACCCGCACGGCGGGCTTCCCGGCGGTTGGCCCGGGATGAGTTTGACAACGGAGCGACAGGGAGACCACGCTGGTCCCCAGGCCATCGCCATGCTGACTCCGATGGGACCCATGTGGGGCGCGCCAACGTGGCGTATGCGTTTCGAGGCCGGCTTCTCGGATGCGCCGCGAGAAATGTTTGGGCTGAGGCAATTGTGATGCCGAAACGCCTTTTGCTCGGCGCGTCGAGCGCTCTATTTGCCTCGTCGTCGGCCCTGTTGTCAATGGCGACGACGAACGCCCGCGCGGAGACGATCGAACTCCCGACCTTTGACGTGGTCGCGACGACGCCGCTTGGCGGCGGCGAGATCGACGTGTCGAAGGTTCCTGGCGCGGTTTGGCAGGCCGGATCGCAGGACATTCAAACCTTCAACGATACAACGATCACGGAGACCCTGGCGCGTCAGGCGCCGGGCGTCACTGTCGGCAACGTTTCCGGAAACGATTTCCAACCCGACGTCAGCTATCGCGGCTTCGACGCAACCCCCGTCACCGGCCGGGCGGAAGGGCTGGCGGTTTATCAGAACGGCGTGCGCATCAACGAGGCGTTCGGCGACACGGTCAATTGGGATCTGATCCCGGCCAACGCGATCGACAAGATGACGATCGTCGCGGGCAATCCGATCTTCGGCCTCAACGCGCTCGGCGGCGCGCTCAACGTGACGATGAAGAACGGCTTCAGCTGGCAGGGGTTCGAAGCCGATCTGCGCGGCGGCTCGTTCGGCCGGGCTCAGGCGGCGCTGCAATTCGGCAAGCAGGTTGGCGACTACTCAGTCTATATGGCGTTCGAGCAGATCAACGACGGCGGCTGGCGCGTGGACGGGTCCTCGCAGATCACCCGATTCTATGGCGACGTCGGCTACAGTGCGAACGGTCTCGAAACGCATCTGAACCTCACCGCGTCGAACAACGCTTTCGGCGCGTCGGCCTCGACGCCGATCCAGCTTCTGCAGAACGACTGGAGCAGCGTCTATACGGTCCCGCAAACGACCGACAACCAGCTCGCGATGATCGCGTGGACCGGCGCCTACGCCTATTCGAACACGCTGAGTTTTCAGGGCGGGCTCTATTTCCGCTCGTTCAACCAGCAACACGTCGACGGCAACTCGACCAATGTGACGCCCTGCCCGCCTTACTCTTGCCTGAACGGAAATCCGGTCCACGACACGCTTGGACAGATCGTCCCCGACATTTCGCAGAACGGCGCCGTCGACCTCGGCGAGATCGACCGGTTCTGGACCCAGTCGCGCTCAGTTGGCGGCAATGCGCAGGCGGTCGATACGGACAAGCTGTTCGGCCACGGGAACACTCTGACCGTCGGCGGCTCGCTCGATTACGGCTGGACGAATTTTTACGGGAACAGCGAGCTCGGCACGGTCGGCTATACCAACAACTCGTTTCCCGTCATCGGTTCGGGCTACCTCCTCGACGCGCCCGACAGCTATCTCGCCCCGGTGTCCGTCAACGCCACCAACACTTACGTCGGCCTCTACGCGCTCGATACGTTCAACGCGACCGACACGCTGACGCTGACCGCAGGCGCGCGGCTCAACTACGCGGCGATCGATTTGCAGGACCAGAATGGCGGCCTCATCAACGGCTATTCGACCTACGCGCATGTCAATCCGGTGGTCGGCCTCACCTACAAGATTACGCCTGACATCAACTTCTACGCGGGATATGCGACGTCCAATCGCGCGCCGACGCCTCTCGAGCTCGGTTGCGCCGACCCCAATCACCCCTGCATCATCGACAACTTCCTGTCCTCGGACCCGCACCTTCAGCAGGTCGTCGGTCAGACTATCGAGGCGGGCTTCCGCGGCCAACACGCTTTAAGCGAATATGGCAAGCTGCAATGGTCGGCGGGGCTCTTCCGCACGACTCTGGCCAACGACATCCTCCCGCTTCAAAGCCCCGCCAACGGCTTCGGATATTACGCCAATGTTGGAACCACCTTGCGCCAGGGCGCCGAGCTCAGCGCCCAGTGGAGCGCCGACCGTTGGACCGCCTACGCCAATTACACCTATATCGACGCGGTCTATCTCTCGACGTTCATGGAGCCGTCGCCGTTCAATCCGGCCGCCAATGCGGCGGGCCTCATTCCGATCACCAACGGCACGCCGATTGCGGGCATTCCCAAAAACACCCTGAAAGTCGGCTTCGACTTCAATGTAACCGACAAATGGAAAATCGGCGCCGACATGGTCGCGGCGTCCAGCCAGACGATATTCGGCAACGAGAACGGCGCGTTGCCGCAGGTACCGGGCTACGCTGTCTTCGGCGCGCACACCTCCTATCAGGTCAGCAAGCAATTGCAGGTCTATGGCCTCGTCCAGAACATATTCAATCAACACTATGAGACCTACGGCGGCCTGTTCGATACCGGCGCGCTACCCCATGCCGCGCCCTTTCTGACCGACCCGCGCAGCCTGGGACCCGCAACGCAGTTCGCGATCTATGGCGGGTTGAAATATACAATGTGACGCGTCGAGACGCGCTCAAGGGAGAGAAACGAGGCGGATGGCATGCAAGGATTGGATCTATCTCCGGTCGGGCTCTTTTTCGAAGCCGGCCTCGTGGGCAAGGCCGTCATGGCTGTGCTCTTCGTTGCTTCGCTCTGGTGCTGGGTGCTCATCATCGAGGGCGTGATCTCGGTCGCGCGCATCCGCCGCGCCGTTCGCACGGCCCGCACGGGCGGCGCTGTTGCAAAGTCGCTATACACCGTCACGGTCGCCGGCGACGAGGAAGTCCGCCGCCGCATTCCGGGCGAGACCGTCAGCGAACTGCGGGCTCGCATCTCGGACGCGATGGCGCGTGCGGCGCGCGAGCTCTTGACGCGATCCGAGGGTGGGCTGCCCAACCTCGCCGTCATATCCTCGGTCGCGCCATTCATCGGCCTCTTCGGCACGGTCTGGGGCATCATGTCGAGCTTCGCCGCGATCTCCCAGGCCCAGGATACGAGCCTCGCTACCGTCGCCCCCGGCATCGCAGAGTCCCTTGCGGCGACAGCCTATGGTCTTGCGGCTGCGATCCCGGCCTCGATCGGCTACAACCGCATCGGCGCAGCTTATGCCCGGCTCGGCCAGGAGATGGCGTCCTTCGTCGAGGAGCGCGCGCTGGCGCTGCTCTCTCGTCCCGCGGAGGTCGCGCGCGAGAATTCGCCACGACGTCGCGCGGAGACGCCCTGATGGCGATGAAGCCCGGCAAGATCGGCGAAGGCCTCTATCAGCCGCTGGCCGAGATCAACGTCACGCCGCTCGTCGACGTGATGCTGGTGCTGCTTATCATCTTCATGGTGACCGCGCCAATGCTGGCGAGTGGCATCAAAATCAACTTGCCAGCCGCGAAGACTGCTGAGCCGCTCGAGGCCAAGGAGCCGATCGTGGTCGTCGTCGCCAAGGACGGCACCCTGTCGGTCGGAAAGGACCCGGCGTCGCCCGATGAGCTGGCGGCGAAGGTCAAGGCCAGGCTTGGCGAGTCCAACGGCGTCGTCCAGTTGCGAGGCGACCGGGCGGCGCCTTACGGCGACGTCGTCTCGGTGATCGACGAACTGGCGGCGAACGGCGTGACCCGCATCGCCATCGTTTCCAGCGGGCGCCGCTCCGCCGCTCCTGCTCAGGTGACGCCGAAGCCATGACCGCCGCGGCGCTGGATGGGCGCATCTTCGAGCCGCCGTCCCTTAAGCCCCCTTGGCTCCGCCCGGCTGCCGTCGCGATCGTGATCGCGCTACACGCCACCGCTCTCTCGATCGTCCATTTGGCGCCGAAGTCGCCCGAGACGCCGAGGGAAGTGATTGTCGACATCGAGCCCGAAGCTGTCCCGCAAGAGGCGCCGAACGAGCCTGAAGCCACTCCTCCGGCGTCGCAGCAAACGGCCAAGGAACCCGAGGCGGTCACGCCGCCGCCGAAGCCTGCGCCGCCCCTCGTCGAGGCGCCGGCGCTTGAACCCGCGCCGCCCGTCGTCGAGGCGCCTCCACCTGCTTCCCTGGCCCCTGCCCCGCCGCGGGAAGGCCGGCCCCTTCCGCCGCCCGAAACGCTGCCGCCGCCCCGGGCGCCGGTCGAACTCGCTCCGCCAAAGCCTCCATCGCCGCGAGTTGAACCGCAGCCAAGGCCGGCGCCAAAGCTGGTCCGGCCCAAACCGGAGACTGCGCAGCGCAACCCTCCGCCCGCGCCGGCGCAAAAGACCGCTTCCCTTGAAGCGGCCCGGCCGGGGGCGTCGACGAGCGCGCCAGTTCCGGCCCCCAACGCGGCGTCGCAGTCGGCCTATATTTCGGCGATGAGCGCGGCGATTCGCAGCCGGCTGTTCTATCCGCCGGCCGCCCGCGCCCGCGGAGCAAAAGGGGTCGTCAGCGTCGCTTTCACCATCGGCGCGTCGGGCGCGCTCACGTCGTTCGCGATCACCCGTTCATCCGGCGACGAGGATCTCGATGCGGCGGCCCGCACGCTCGTGCAATCGGCCCATTTTCCGCCGCCGCCGGGCGGCCCGGTCCATGTCGCGACGAGCTTCAACTATGTCCCCCGCTAGCGCTTCCTCTCCCCGACTGAGAGCGCTGGTGCTCGGCTCGGGCGGGGGCGGCGGCGTGCCGCAATGGAACTGCGGCTGCCGGGTCTGCCGCCTCGCCTGGAGCGGCGATGAGCGGGTGAAGCCGCGCACCCAATCAAGCCTTGCGGTGAGCGTGGACGGAGCGAATTGGCTGCTCCTCAACGCTTCGATCGATATGCGCCAACAGATTCTGGCGACGCCCGCGTTGCAGCCGAAGGGCGACGGGCGCCATTCGCCGATCGCAGCCGTGCTGCTGACCAACACCGACGTCGATCACGCGGCGGGCCTCTTGTCTTTGCGCGAGCGCCAGCCGTTCACGATCTGGGGCACGCAGGCCATCCTCGACACGATCGGCGCGAACCGCATCTTTGACGTCGTCGGACGCGCCATCGTTCCGCGCCACGCGGTGAAGCTCGGCGAGGCCTTCGAGCCGCTGCCGGGCCTCACGCTCGAAGTGTTCCCGGTCCCCGGGAAGGTTCCTCTGTGGCTCGAGGAGAACGAGGTCAAGACCGACCAGATCGGAGAGGGCACGGTCGGGGTTGCGGTCGAGGCGGGGGGCCGCACGCTCCTCTACGCGCCCGGCTGCGCGCGCGTGACGGACGATCTCAAGATGCGCATCGCGGCAGCTCACGCTCTCTTCTTCGACGGCACGCTATTCGCGGACGACGAAATGATCGTGAACGGCCTTGGCGACAAAACCGGCCGTCGAATGGGCCACATGCCCCTTTCCGGGCCCGGCGGAACACTCGAGGAACTCGCTGCCTGCGCGCCTGCGCGCCGCATCCTCATCCACATCAACAACTCGAACCCGATCCTCATCGAAGGGTCGCCCGAAGAGGCAAGAGTGAAGGCGGCGGGGTGGGACATCGCCTTCGACGGAATGGAGGTCGTCCCATGAAGAGGCAGAGGGCGCCCGAACCATTGAGCCCACAGGGCTTCCGGAGGTGAGAGTTCGATAAAGATGCGAGCGTCCATGGCGGTAAAAGGGCGAAGGGGGACAGGCTTGCGCGGTTTCCCGCTCTTCCTGTTGTGGCTGGGCCTGGCTGCATTCTCCAGCGCAACCGCCGGGTTCTCCGAGGATTTGACCGAGATCCGGATAGGCTACGTCCATGCTGCCTCGTCGAAGGCCCGTCTCTCGCTGATGGACGTTCCTGCCGATAACGACGGGTTCGCCGGCGCGCAACTGGCGATCGACGACAACAACACCACCGGCCACTTCGTCAAACAGCATTACACGCTGATCGACAAGACCGTGCGCCGCGACGATGACATCGCCGAGGCGGTCGGCGCGCTCGCGGACGCGGGCGCCGCCTTCGTTGTGGTCGACGTCGATGCGGACGGTGTGCTCAAAGCAGCCGAGGCGGCCAAGCCGCGCGGTCTCACCATCCTCAACGTTGGCGCGACGGATGATCGGCTGCGTGAAGAGGATTGTCGCAGTGAGGTCTTGCACATCGCCCCCACGCGATCGATGCTGGCGGACGGGCTCGCCCAATATCTGGTCTGGAAGAGGTGGCGCAAATGGCTGCTCGTCGTCGGTTCGCATGACAGCGACAAGCTGTTCGCGGATGCGCTACGCCGATCCGCCAAGCGATTTGGCGCCAAGGTTGTCGAAGAGCGAGAATTCAAAGACACGGGCGGGGCCCGCCGCACCGACAGCGGCATCGTCGAAATCCAGCGCCAGATGCCCGTGCTCACGCAGGGCGCGCCGGACTACGACGTGCTCGTGGCGGCCGACGAAAGCGAGGTCTTCGCTGGATACCTCCCGTATCGCACCTGGGACCCGCGCCCGGTCGCGGGATCGGGAGGACTGGAGCCCACAACATGGGACGCGGCTTTTGATCAATGGGGCGCTGTCCAGTTGCAGAGCCGTTTCGTCAAATCGTTCCGCAGGTTGATGACGCCGCTCGACATGCAGGCTTGGACCGCCGTCCGGCTCGTCGGAGAAGCGGCGGCGCGCACGAACAGCGCCGATCCCGCCAAGCTCATCGCATTCGTCAAGAGCCCCGACTTCTCGCTTGCGGCCTTCAAGGGCCGGAAGCTCACGTTGCGCGACTGGAACTTGCAACTGCGCCAACCCATCCTCCTGTTCGACGGTCGCAACACAGTGTCTGTGTCGCCGCAAGAGGGCTTCCTGCACCAGTCGTCGGAATTGGACACGTTGGGCGTCGATCGACCGGAGACCAAATGCAAACTCAACTAGCGCGCGTTGTCCGCCGTCTCGGCGCGACGGTTTTTCGGCAAACCGCGGGGCTCGGATTCGGGCTCGCGATTCTTACGCTCCTCGCTACTCCCGCCTTGGCCTTCCTTGCGTTCGTATCGAATGAAAAGGGCAATTCGGTCTCGGTCGTCGACACGGACAAAATGGAGACGGTTGCAGCCATCCCAACCGGTCAGCGTCCACGGGGCATCGCCGTGTCGCACGACGGCAAATTCGTCTTTGTGGCGCTTGGCGACGACGACACCATCCAGGTCATTGACACAGCGACCTTCAAGAGCGTCGGAGAGCTGCCGTCCGGCCCGGACCCCGAGCAGTTCGCGCTCGATCCTTCCGGCAAGACCCTTTACGTCGCTAACGAGAACGATGCGATGGTGACGATCATCGACGTGGACAAGAAGCTCGCGCTCGGACAAGTCTCCGTCGGCGTCGAACCCGAAGGCATGTCGGTCAGTCCCGATTCCAAAACGCTCGTCTGCACCTCGGAGACGACGAGCATGGCGCATTTCATCGACACCAGCACCCACGAAGTGGTTGGCAATCTGTTGCTCGGCTCGCGGCCGCGCTTTTCCGCCTTCAAGTCGGACGGATCGGAACTTTGGGCGACCTCCGAGGTTGGCGGCGAGCTCGCGATCATCGATCCCAGGACGCGGACCCTCAAGGCAAGGGTGCGGTTCGAAATTCCTGGGCTTCGCTCAGAAATGATCCAGCCCGTCGGCGTCAACCTGACCAGGGACGGCAAGTTGGGGTTTGTTTCCCTCGGGCCCGCGAACCGCGTCGCCGTGGTCGACGGCGTGACCCACGCGGTCATCAAATATCTGCTGGTCGGACAGCGTGTCTGGCACGGAGATTTCTCGCCCGACGAGAAATATCTCCTGGTCGCCAATGGCGTCTCGAACGACGTTTCGGTGATCGACGTCGCCAGCCAGAAGGTCGTCAAGTCGATCCAGGTCGGCGAACTGCCCTGGGGCGTCGCTTTCGCGCCGAACTAGGGCGCCGCTGGCCTCAAGGAGTATGTCGCCGATGAAGTTTTTACTCCTAGATCGCAATAGGGCCGGTGCGGGTCGCGCCGTCATTGCGATCGCCTGCGCGGCCGCCATGTTGCTCGGGGTGCGGTTGGCAGAGGCAGAGACCCTGCGCATCGGGGTGCAGACAACCGGCACGTTTGCCTGGGAGCTCCAAGTCGTCAAGGCGCGAGGGCTGGATAGGGCCGCCGGACTCGACCTTGAGATCATCGACCTCGCCACGACGGAGGCGGGCAAGATCGCGATGCTGGCCGGCTCGGTCGACATTGTTCTGTCCGATTGGCTCTGGGTCTCGCGCGAGCGCGGCCTCGGCCGCAAACTGACGTTCGCGCCCTATTCGAGCGCGCTCGGCGCAGTCATGGCGCGGGGCGACCAGCCGATCCGAGTGATTGCCGATCTCAAGGGCAAAACGCTTGGCGTCGCTGGCGGGCCCCTGGATAAGAGCTGGTTGATGCTGCAAGCCTTCGGGAGGCACAGCGGCTTCGACGTCGGGCGCGAAACGCATGTCGTCTTCGGCGCGCCGCCTTTGCTGGCGCAGAAAACAGCGCAAGGCGAACTCGACGCCACGCTTCAGTTTTGGAATTACTGCGTCGATCTCGAGCAGCGCGGCTTCCGCCGGGTGATCGAGATGGCGGAAGTCGAAAAGGGCCTCGGCGCCAGCGGCCCCGTCGCGATGGTCGGTTACGTCTTCGATGAGGATTTCGCCGCCCGGAACGCGCCCGCGCTGACGAAGTTTTTCGAGATCGCCCGGCAGGCCAGGGCCGCGTTAGCGAGCGACGATTCCCTGTGGCCTGGCATCATGGCGCGCATCGGCCAGACGGACCCCGACGCGACGGCGCTCTACAAGAAGCGCTACGCCGAAGGCGCGCCTCGCCCAATCGCGCTGGAGGAGACGGACGCCAAGATCCTATTCAGGTCGTTGGCCGAGGTCGGAGGAGCGGAACTCGTCGGCGCCGCCGCGGAACTCGACCCGGGAACCTTCTATAAATCCAACGGCGGAGGTTAGACGTCCGTGTGGCGCCTCGCCTCGGTCGGCGTCTTCTTCGCATGCTGGCAGATCGGAGCGGAGATTGCGGGTCCACGCGACCTGCCGGCGCCGATCGACGTGTTGCGGCGCCTCGCGCAGGAAGCCCAATCGGGCGCCTTGTTTTTTCACCTCGGCGTCACCTTGCTCCGGGTCGGCGCGGCCTTCGTACTCGCGATGGCGATCGGCGCGGTCATAGGCTTCGCCATGGGCCGCCATCGGGTCGCCGATCGGCTCGGCGATCCCTGGCTGGTGCTGTTGCTCAACCTGCCCGCGCTGGTGATCATCGTGCTGGCCTACATCTGGATCGGTCTCAACGAAGTCGCCGCGATCGGCGCAGTCGCGCTCAACAAAATTCCCAACGCAATCGTCATCCTGCGCGAGGGCGCGCGCTCGCTCGATCCACAGCTCGACGAAATGGCGGCGGTGTTCCGCTTTCCGGTTGCGACCCGACTGCGCCACGTGCTGGCTCCGCAGCTCGCGCCCTACTTCGCCGCAGCCGCGCGCTCCGGCCTTTCCCTGGTCTGGAAGATCGTCCTCATCGTCGAGTTGATCGGACGCTCGAACGGAATCGGGTTCAAGATCAATGTCGCATTCCAGCTCTTCGACATGACTCTACTACTTGCCTACGCCCTGCCGTTCGTGGGCGTCATGCTGGCGATCGAAGTTTTCCTGGTGCAACCTCTTGAACGCAAAGTCTCTCGGTGGCGGCGCGGCGCGGCTTGAAGTCTCCATCAAGTCGAAGGTCTATCTCGGCGCCTCCGGCGAGCGGCACGACGCGCTTGGCGAGGTCGCCTTCGCGCTGGACGAAGGCGAAGTCGGCGCCGTCGTCGGTCCGTCCGGTTGCGGCAAGACAACCTTGTTGCGCATCGTGGCAGGACTTGACGCACGTTTCGAAGGCGCAATCTCGAGGCGCCAAACCGACCGTCTGGCGGTGGTTTTTCAGGAGCCGCGCCTACTGCCCTGGCGTGATGTCGAGGACAACGTCCGCCTCGCCGCGCCCGGTATCGGCGACGAAGAGCTGGCGGCGCTGCTCGCGACTCTGGGTCTCGGCGAGCATCGCCGGCACTTCCCCCGCGAACTATCGCTGGGGCTCGCGCGCCGTGTCGCCCTGGCGCGGGCGATGGCCGTTCATCCGGATCTCTTGCTGCTCGACGAGCCATTCGCGTCGCTCGACGCCGCGACCGCATCCGACCTCGTGGAGCAGATCATTGACCTCGTCGCGGCGCGCGTGATTACGACGCTCTTGGTTACGCACGACCTCGAGGCCGCCGTCCGGCTCGCCGACGTGGTGTTTGTTCTGTCGGAGCGGCCTGCGCGACTGGCGGCCCGGATTGCGATTTCGAGTCCGAGGCGCGGCCTAACCCCGGAAGCAGCCGCTGACGTAACGCGGAAAATAAGGTCGGCTCAGTGAACAGTGTTGGCTCGCTCCTGGCCAGGTCGGCGCCAAAGTGCTGTTGTCGCGCGAGCCCTCGAGTCATAGTTCGCGTAAGAAGGGAGGCAGGAGAAGGTGGGCTTGCACGATATGGGCAAACTGTGGACGCCGGCGGAGTTCGAGGCGGCCATCCGCGCCGTCGGAGCGCAACGCTATCACGACAAGCATCCGTTTCACCGGATGCTGCACGGCGGCAAGCTGAGCAAGGGCCAGGTCCAAGCGTGGGCGCTCAATCGCTATTGCTATCAGGAAGCCGTGCCGCGCAAAGACGCCGCCTTCATGAGCCGCGTGCACGATCGAGAACTGCGACGCGAATGGATTCGTCGGATTCACGACCATGACGGACTCGGCGAGGAACCGGGCGGCATCGAGCGCTGGCTGGTTCTCACCGACGGTCTGGGCCTTTCCCGGGACTATGTGACGTCGCGACGCGGCGCCCTAGCCGGGACGAAATTCGCGGTCGAGGCCTATGTGCGCTTCGTCGTCGAGCAACCCCTCGTGGTCGCCGTCGCCTCGTCGCTCACCGAATTGTTCGCGCCTTCCATTCATCGCGAGCGTATTGCGGGCATGCTGGAGAATTACGACTTCATCGACGACAGGGTCATGGCTTATTTCAAGCGACGGCTCACTCAAGCGCCGCGCGATTCCGAGTTCGCGCTGGACTACGTCAAGCGCAGTGCCCTCACGCGCGCGGAGCAGGAGCAATGCGTCGCCGCGGTCGAGTTCAAATGCGACGTGCTCTGGGCGCAGCTCGACGCCTTGAATCACGCCTATGTGATGCCAGGCGTGATTCCGCCCGGCGCCTTCCGTCCTGGGGGCGGCGATGATTGAGCCGTCGGACGACGCGTTTGCCGAGCGACGCTTCCTGATCTCCGGGGAGTCGAGGCCTGCCTTTGCGCGCTATGCCCGGTTGCACCAAGATCGGGCGCGCGCGCGCCGTGTCATTCTGGCGCCGGAGCGGGCCTATGAGGTCGATCCAATCGGCGAGGCGGTGCTGGCGCTCTGCGACGGCGAACTCACGGTCGGCGAGATTGTCGAACGTCTCGCCTCGATCTACTCCGCGCCCGCCGAAATCATCGCCAACGACGTCGGCAAAATGCTGCAAGGGCTCGCAGACAAGCGTCTCCTTCGTGACGGGCCCGATTTGCGTGCGCCGGCGCCGCTTTCCTTCGCCGCTCAGTCGTATTCGTATTCTCCCGGCGGACCAGCGGGTCTGCTGGCGGAATTGACCCATCGCTGTCCGTTGCAATGCCCCTATTGCTCTAATCCTCTCGAGATGGAGCGCGCCGCCACGGAATTAAGTGCGGACGAATGGGGCGACGCGTTCCGCCAGGCAGCGGCCATGGGCGTGTTGCAACTCCATCTCTCCGGCGGTGAGCCAACCGCGCGGCGCGATCTCGAGCGGATTCTCGCTGGGGCCGTTGAGGCCGGACTCTACACCAATCTGATAACGGCAGGCGTGTTGCTGACTCGCGAGGCTCTTCAGCGGCTCGCCGACATCGGCCTTGATCACGTCCAGCTCTCGATCCAGGACGTTGACCCCGAAAACGCCGA
Organism: Hyphomicrobiales bacterium; assembly: GCA_019237205.1. Classification (GTDB taxonomy): domain Bacteria; phylum Pseudomonadota; class Alphaproteobacteria; order Rhizobiales; family Beijerinckiaceae; genus Roseiarcus. Next base: position 1,071 of record JAFAHO010000401.1, on the reverse strand, counting down.
TCGGATTTCCGGCTACAAGGGAGGACTATCCAAGAAGCGCGACGTTGCGCGCTGGACCCGGGAACTTGGCCTTGGCCTGACCGTGAACGCGCCGATGCATCGGCAAAATATGGAGCGGCTGCCTGCAATTGTCGACTTCGCGGTCGAAGTGGACGCGCAGCGGATCGAGGTCGCGCATATCCAGTATTACGCTTGGGCGGAAAAGAACCGCGCTGCGCTCATTCCGACGCGCGAGGACTTTCTCAAGACAATCGAAATCGTCGACGCGGCAAAGGCGCGCCTCACCGGGGTGTTGACCTTCGATTTCGTTATTCACGATCATTACGCGACTTGGCCGAAGGCCTGCATGGGCGGCTGGGCGCAATCGATTGTGGTGCTCACGCCTTCGGGACGCGTGCTCCCCTGCCATGCCGCTCAAACCCTGCCTGGCCTTACGTTTGACACGGTTCGCGAACGCAAGCTCGCGGACATCTGGCGCAATGGCGCGGCGTTCGAGGCGTTCCGCGGCGAAGACTGGATGAAGGAGCCCTGCCGCGCCTGTGATCGGCGAAAGATCGACTTCGGCGGCTGCCGCTGCCAGGCTTTCGCGGTAACTGGCGACGCATCGGCGACGGACCCTGCCTGCCAACTCTCGCTGCACCATGGTCGCTTCGCGGCTCTCGCGGAGGCCGAGTCGCGTGTCGCGCCGCCCCCGTTCATCTATCGCCGCATGGGCGGGCTTGCCTCCTCAGGCGCCGACGTCGGATGATCAGAGGCGAGCGTCGTGATCCGGCTGCATCCGCGCTATTTGCCGCAAGTTTGCGCTTTCTTCTCGTCGATCGAGAAGATCGCGCCTTGCTTGATCGCAACGCCGCGGACGACGCAGGAGCGGCCCGACTTGTCGGCGAATTTGACGTCATAAAGGCCGGTCGCGATCCCGGTGACCTTGAGCCTCTCGTCGTGGTCGACGCTATGGTCGCTGTCATTGGCGGTCTGATCCGGACCCCATACGTTGTCGCCCGCAGGCGAAAGCTGCAGTGAAGTGATCGTCTGGGCTGTGAGGTTCCAAAACATGGTGTCTTTCGCGCTGGC
>JAFAHO010000393.1 GCA_019237205.1 Hyphomicrobiales bacterium | reverse complement strand
GCGACGTTGATCCCCTTCTCTTCCTGGCAGTCGGTTTCGCCCTTGCCGACGATCTTGACGTTGACGCCCTTTAGCCCTTCGAGCATCCCGTTCACGCGGTCATCGAGAGCGGGCACGCCCGGCACGCCTTCGAGAACGCCGAGTGTGTCGCCGTCCTTCAACACTGTCTTGAGATAGCCTCCGGCGATCTTGCCAGCTTCGAGATTGTTCGTCGTCGCAAGCGCGGTCTGGCCCTTCCAGTCAGGAATCTTGTTGTCCATGAGAACGACCTTGACGCCCTTGGCGACCGCCTTGTCCAGCGTGGTCGCGACCGTCGGATCAACCGGGGTGATGGCGATGCCCTGCACGCCTTTGCTCACCATGGATTCGATGAGCGCGATCTGCCCTTCGATGTCCGTGGCCGAGGTTCCCTGGCCGTAGATGATCTCCACACCGGGATGAGCCGCCGCGTAAGCCTTTGCGGCGTTCTCCATGGTGGCGAAGAACGGCACCGGGAACTTGGTGATGAAGCCGATCTTGGTCGGCTGGTCCGCCGGGGCGGACCCGCCGACCGCTGCGGCCAGCACAATACCGCCGATGAGCGCTGTCAGTCTCATGTTGCTTCCTCCCTTTCCTGCAAGAGATCGCTCCGGAGCGGAGCGACGCTCTCTTCGCCGCCCTATCGAAGCGGCAAAGCCCGACTAAGCCTCAGCCCCCACGATCAGGGCGACGAGCTCCTTCTGGTTGGCGCGATCCGGCTTGAGCTCCCCGACCTTGCGCCCCTGGCGCAGCACGATCGCGCGGTCGGCGAGCTCGACCACGTGCTCCATGTTGTGAGTGATGAGAATGACGGCGTTCCCTTCGGCGCGCAGCTGGGCGATGAGGGCGAGGACCTTGCGCGATTCGCGCACCCCGAGCGCAGCCGTCGGCTCGTCCAGCATCACGACCTTGTGCGCGAATACGGTCGCGCGCGCGACCGCGATCGCCTGACGCTGGCCGCCCGACATGAGCGCGACCGGCGCGTCGAGCTTGGGCAGGTTGACCTTGAGCCGCTCGAGGACATGGGCCGCCTCGCGATCCATCGCTCGGCTGCTCAGGATGCGCAGGCCACGGGGCAGCCAGGAAGGGAACGCGATCTCGTGGCCGCAGTAGAAATTCTGCGCCGGCGTCAGATTGTCGAAGAGCGCGAGGTCCTGATAGACGGTCTCGATTCCGGCGCGCCGCGCCGCCGCCGGCGAATAAAGGGCGGTCGCTTCGCCGTCGAGGAGGATCGCGCCGCCGTCGAGGGGGTAGACGCCGCTGATGCATTTGACCAGCGTCGACTTGCCCGCCCCGTTGTCGCCGAGCAAAGCGAGAACCTCGCCGCGGAACGCCTCGAGGCTCACGCCCTTGAGAGCATGCACCGCGCCGAAGCGCTTCTCGGCATGGCGCACCGCAAGCACCGGGGTCGAGGCCGGATTCATTGGGTCCTCGCCGCCTGGATGGAGCGGGCCCGCGCCTCGAGCCGGCTGCGCAGCACGTCGGCCTCGACCGCCACGACGATGATGAGGCCGATGGCGATCATCTGGAAGAAGACGTCGACGGCGAGCAGGTTCAGCGCGTTGCGGATGACGCCGATCATCACCGCGCCGATCAGCGCATGGCCGACGTGGCCGCGCCCGCCGAGGAAGCTCGCGCCGCCGATGATGACGGCGGCGATCGTGTCGAGCTCGAGCAGATTGCCGTAGAGGGGAGAGCTCGCGCCCGTGCGCCCGGCGAGAACGATGGCGCCCACGCCGACGCAGAAGCCGGAGATGACGTAGGTCGACACCAATACGCCTTTGACGGGAATGCCCATCTCGAGCGCGGCCTCGGGGTTGCCGCCGACGGCGTAGACCCAACGGCCCCAGACCATCGCCTTGGTCATGACGAGGGCCGCGAGCGCGACCGCCAGCACGACAAAGAAGGAGTTCGGGATGCCGAAGGTGTCTGCGCCGCCTATCGCGTTGATCCAGTCCGGCATCCCGCGCATCGTGGTGTGACCGATCGCGAGTTCGAGCGCGAGACCGCGGCAGATGCTCAGCGTCGCGAGTGTGATGATGAAAGGATGCGGAAGCCGTCCATAGACGTACACCACGCCATTGATCGCGCCCACTACGGTGGCCGTGGCGAGAATCGCCAGGATCACGAGCGGCGATGAATCCGCAACGCGGAAAACCAAGCCGCCGATCACGGTTGCGAGCGCGAGACTGGCGCCGACAGACAGATCGATCCCACGGGTCAGGATCACCAGCTGCTGCCCGATCGCCACGATGGCGATTACGGCCGTCTGCGCGAGGATGTTGCTGATATTGACGGGCTTGAGAAAATTGGGGGTGAGCTGGCCGATCGCCGCTACCAAGAGGATGAGGATCAAGAGCGGACCGAAGCCGAGCAGCCGGAGGGCGAGCGAAACCGCCGATCCGCCGCCGGCGCGATCGGCGCCGGGCGAGACGCGAGCCGCTCCTTGACCGTTCCCCACCGCTGCCACCGGCGTGCTTGTTTATAGACAAAGGACCAATTCTGCGGCGGTCCGTCAAATGGTTTTTTATAGCACAATACGACAACGGGAAGATCAGTTTCCGCGCGCCGCGAGGCCGAGCGCCCCGACGATGATGGCGCCCTTGGCCATGAGCTGGATGTCGATCGGCACGTTGAGAATGTTCATACCGTCGTTGACGACGCCCAAGAAGAACACGCCGAGCAGGGTGCGCGCGACCGAGCCGTTGCCGCCCATGATGCTGGTCCCGCCCACGACGACGGCGGCGATGACGTCGAGCTCGGTGCCGAACGGCCCGTAGGTCGCCAAGGCTGTGTGCACCTGGGACGACTGGATGATGCCCGCCAGCGCCGCCCCGAACCCGGAAATGGCGTAGACGAGCGTCTTCGTCGCGCGGACGCGGTGTCCGCTGAGATAGGCGGCGCGTTCGTTGTCGCCGATGGCGGCGACAAGCAGGCCGAGCGGCGTGCGCCGCTGGACGAAAATCATGACGAGCGCGACCAGGGCGAACAGGTAGATCGGGAAGGGCAGGCCGAAGAGATTGCCGGCGCCGATGAAACTGTATTCAGGCCAGCCGCGGATGAGGTGCTGCTCCGGGCCGCCCAAGAGCAGCGCCGAGCCGCGCACGATGCTGAGCATCGCGAGGGTGACGATGATCGGCGGCAGCTCGAGGAAGGC
>JAFAHO010000354.1 GCA_019237205.1 Hyphomicrobiales bacterium | reverse complement strand
CAGGACGGCATGAATGATCGCGCCGTCGCGACGCACGACGATCTCCGAGATCGCAGTGCGCAGAATCCGCTTGCGGGTCGCGGGCGTCGCGGCGGGATGCGACCAGGCGCGTTCGAGATCGGCGCCGAGCGAAAGGAGTTGCTGCCGCTCCGGCTCGCCAAGCGGGGCCGGACGTCGCGAGATCATGGCCGCGATGTCGCCCTCGATCCGGGCAATGGCTTGCAAGGCCTCGTTCCATCGGCGCTCCAGCTCGCCGGCGACGAGCCGGTTGGCCGGATCGACAGCATCGTACTGTCGGCGGGCATGAGCGACCTCGTACCGGGCCTGCTGCAGGGAGAGTTCCAGTTGCCGCTCAGCCGCCGTGGTCTCGCTCGAGAAAACGCTCGTTGCCAGGCGCTCGGCGGTCGATGTGGACGAACTGAGATCGATGCACGGGAGGCGCCCGCTCCTCGCGACGCGGCTTGAAATATCGCCCAGCGACGAAAGCGAACAGCACGCCGTGCCCGAGCAGTTCGTTGACGCCGAATAAAAGGTTGCCGACGATGCTCGCGGCAAGCGCGAATGCGGTGATGGGGTGGACGGCGCCCCGACGGCATCAAGCGTGCCAAGATGGTGGTCGTTGTCGAAACCCCATCTGAAGGGAAGCCGTCCATGGGCAAGTCTATCCGGAATTTGTCAACTGTCACGCGCGTTGGTCTCGATCTGGCGAAGAGGGTGTTTCAAGTTCACGCGGTCGACGCGAAGGGCGAGATCGCGGCGGCGCGCAAGCTGGCGCGCAGCCAGCTCATCCCGTTCTTCGCCGCGCTGCCGCGGTGCATGGTGGCGATGGAGGCGTGCTCCTCAGCGCATCACTGGGGGCGGGCGCTGATCGAACTCGGGCACGAGGTTCGATTGCTGCCGCCCGCGCATGTGAAGCCCTACGTGCGACGCAACAAGAACGACGCGGCCGACGCGGCGGCGATTTGCGAGGCGGCGGGGCGGCCAGGCCAGCGGTTCGTGCCGGTGCGCTCGATCGACAACCAGGCCGGGCTGATGCGCCATCGGGCGCGGGAATTGCTCGCCGGCCAGCGCACGGCGGCGCTCAACGCGTTGCGCAGCCATTTGGCCGAGATCGGCGTCGTCGCGCCGCAGGGCGCGCAGCACGCCTACGACCTGAAGCGCCTGGCCGCCGACGGGTTCGACGACAACGGCGAGATCGTGGTCCCCGATTGCGTGCGCGAGGCGCTTCGTCCGCTCGTCGGCCAGATCGACGCGCTCGACGAGGCGATCGGAGCAATCGACAAGGCGCTTGCGGCTTCGGTCAAGGCCGACGAGACCGCCAGGCGCTTGATGACCATTCCCGGCGTCGGCCCGGTCACCGCCTCGGCGATCACAGCCACGATCCAGGATCCGAGCGCCTTCGCCAGCGGGCGCGAGTTCTCAGCCTTCCTCGGCCTGACGCCGCGCCAGAGCTCGACCGGCGGCAAGGAGCGGCTCGGGCGAATCACCAAGATGGGTGACCGCTACCTGCGCAAGCTCCTGGTCGTGGGCGCCTGCGCGACGCTTCGCCATCGCAAGGGTCATAACGACGCGCTGCGCCGGTGGGCGAGCGGGATGCTCGAGCGCAAGACCGTCAAATACAAGTTCAAGCTGACTGCGGTGGCCCTCGCCAACAAGGTGGCGCGCATCGTCTTCGTGCTGATGACCAGAGGCGGCCAGTACGACGACCGGCCGGTCCCGGCATAGACCAAAGAGGCCATCAAGGGGAGTTTACGCCGCAAGGCGATCAGCATCGAGGGCGCCGAAGAGGTGATGGGAACCAACGGATAGGCTCGGAAGCCCGTGCACTGTCAGGCGCCGGCAAAAGCGCGATACGGTGATGGGGGCGAAGAGCTCAAGCGGACGAAACATCAGGGCCAGCGGGCTTTTACTTCCCGCGTCAACAGGCCGTAGACATGACCGCGCCCGAGACGTTCGCAAAGCCTCAACGACACCCTTGACAAGGGGCGCCGTCCAGACATGACAGTGAGGGCTATTTCGCGCAATGGAATGGCGGCTATGGCGCGGACTCCGGTACTTCCGGAGGCGACCCCTGTAGGCTCGCTTTCCGCCCATGGACTAAACCGCTCGCGCGGTAGGAGCGGCGAGCGGGCGGAGGTAAGGACAACCCGAGAGCTCGGCCCTGTCTCAAGATCGTGGGGTTTAACCCCATGCGAGACAGGAGCTTTCCATGTCCAAGAAGCCCGTCAGCCCGCTGCGTCAGCGCCTGATCGACGACATCACGGCGCGCCGGTTCAGCGAAGACACGAAGAGGGACTACGTTCGCAATGTG
>JAFAHO010000337.1 GCA_019237205.1 Hyphomicrobiales bacterium | reverse complement strand
CGTCTCCGTCGAGAGAAGTTCCATTGGCGAAAACTGTTGCCCCGCCTCCTGCACCCCCGGTTCCGTTGAGGCTATTCCCGCCGTTTCCTCCTTGCACCGAGGCGTTGACGGACACCGCGCCCTGAAAGGAATTTCCGCTCGCCGTCGCCAACCCAGATCCACCGACCCCGCCATTCTCACCTATCCCGCCAGCGCTGCCGAAACCCCCCACGGCATTGGCGGCGCTGGAGACCGGGCCACTGCCGGTGTTCGTCGCGGAACTCGATGCGCTTGCGAATCCGCCGGCGCCTCCATCTCCTCCATTGCCAGGATAGCTCGCGGCGCCTGAACCGCCGCCGTTGCCCCCGAAGGAGGATGCCGCAGCGTCTGCATCTCCGGACGCAATGGAGGTTTGCGCGCCCGCAAACCCCGCTCCTCCAGCGCCTCCCGCGCCCCCATTGCCGCCAAGGATGCCAGCGCCCCCCTTGCCACCGTTGCCTCCGGTTGCCTGGGCCACGTTAGAGGCATCTGTATTTGTTCCGGCAAAGGCCGACGCTGTTGTCCCGTCGCTGCCCGGCCCGCCATTGTGGTTGGTTTTGGTCCCGTTGGCGCCGTTGGCGCCGTTTGATCCTGTGACGATAACGTTGTCGGCCGCGGCAAGGCTCACGTGCAATAGAACCGCCGCGACCACTGCCGACAATACCAGTTTCGTCATCGCCATCGGACTCACCCCTGATCCGAGCGTTAACTTCAAAGCTTTTCGTTTTCGCCGTCAATGGGGCAAATGCGCCTAAATCCGATTGGCGGGGGCTATTGTTCTTGCTATGTTCTAAAAAGACGGCTTATCCGGCGCACCCGTCGCGCGCCCAAGATTGTATAATATCTAATCTTTTCAATGTGTTGTCGCCCGCCTCCGCGCCAATTTTCTTGCGAAAAACCAGAAACACGGCTACAATGTCCTCGCTGACCGCCTCCCGCAGGAGTCATGACCGACGACCCCGACCCTCCTTCCCGGCGCGCCCGAAGCCGCGCTGCAGACCGCGCGCGGGCGGGCTGAGAAGGCTGCGCTGCGCGAGCGGCATTTCGGCGCGTTGGCGGCTGGGTTCACGCCCAGCAGATCGTCGAGGTTCGCCAGGTCAGCGTGAAGACGGTCAAGCGCGAGATTGACCGCGCCCTCGCTGATCGCCGGCTCGACGCGCCCGAGCGATACGCTCATCTGCAGGCGCGGCTGACCAAGGCGCTGCGCTTCGTCGACGCGTTGATCGACCGCGGCGACGCGCGGGGATTGGCGCCGTTCGTGAAGATCGTCGGCGAGCTCGATCGCTGTCGCGGGCTCGAACGCCGATCGAGGACTGCCCCGCGCGCGCCGCGCCATGAAGCGCCCGACCCGCCGGCAGCCCCGCTCGCCTTGTCCCACGCCGCGCCGTCGGTCGCCGCCGAAACTGACGAACGCGGCGACTAACCCATTGAATTCGCCTGCGCTCTGAGGGACCGCGCCCTGCCCCGAACTCGTCGTGCGCGGCAGGTCATCGATCAGGAGATTGCAGTTATACATGAATTATATTGACGAACTATTTGATAACGCTTCGATATTCAGGCACTGCTGAGCGCTCGACAGCGCGTCGCGGCCAAAAAGGGACAGAATTTGGCGCCTAATCCATTGGAATCGCTCGCGCGAACAAAACTGCGCAGACGGAACTGTCCCAGCCGCGCTCAGCGAGCGCGGCCGCCGCGGTCGGCGACCGCGCCTTGCAAGCCCTCTTGCGTCTCCTCCCCCTTTCGCGTATGAGCCCGCTCTTCAGAACCGCCCGGCCGTAAAGGGCTGCCGTGGCGGTTTTTTCGCTCGTTCCGACGCGAACGGGGCTTCGCGCGCCCCGTCAAACTTTCAAGAGGGCGTCAAGCCCGGGAGAGCCAAGTGCCCAAGTTGAAGACCAAATCGGGCGCAAAAAAGCGCTTCAAGATCACCGGGACCGGCAAGGTCATTTACGCCCAGCGGGGCAAGCAGCACGGCATGATCAAACGCACCCCGAAGCAGATTCGCAATCTGCGCGGCACGGCCGTTCTGTTCAAGACCGACGGCGCCAACGTCAAGAAGTTCTTCCTGCCGAACGGCTAAGGCCCTCAATTTCTGGAGATTTGAACGATGTCGCGCGTCAAGAGGGGCGTAACGTCCCGCGCCAAGCACAAGAAGGTTCTGAAAGCCGCCAAGGGCTACTTCGGCCGCCGCAAGAACACGATCCGCGCCGCCAAGGCCGCGGTCGACAAGTCGATGCAATACGCCTACCGCGACCGCAAGAACCGCAAGCGCGAGTTCCGCGCGCTGTGGATCCAGCGGATCAACGCGGCGGTGCGCGAGCATGGGTTGACCTATAGCCGGTTCATCTCCGGTCTCGCGACCGCAGGGATCGAAGTCGACCGCAAGGTGCTGTCGGAGCTTGCCATTTCCGAGCCCGCCGCCTTCGCCGCGATCGTCGAACAGGCGAAGGGGCATCTGCCCAAGGCGGCCTAAGGCGCTGATGCTCCCTCTCCCGCTCACGGGGAGAGGGCTGGGGTGAGGGCGCCGTCCCCGCCCCGCCTCTGAGACCCTCATCAGGCGCTGCGCGCCGCCTTCTCCCGCTGAAGCGGGAGAAGGGCATTGCGGCGCCTTTGCTGGAATAGGTCCGCCATGTCCGATCTCGCCGCCCTCCAACGCGAAACGCTTGCCGCAATCGAGTCAGCAAGCGACGAAGCGGCGCTCGAGGCGGTTCGCGTCGGCGCGCTCGGCAAGAAGGGCTCGATCTCCGCGCGGCTCGCGACGCTGGGCAAGCTCTCGCCCGACGAGCGCAAGATGCATGGCGCGGCGATCAATGCGCTTAAGGATCAGGTCATGGAGGCGCTCGCGGCGCGGCGCGCAGTCCTCAAAAAGGCAGCGCTCGAGGCGCAGCTCGAGCGCGAGGCGCAGGATGTGACGCTCCCCGTCCGTCTGCCGGGCGTCGGGACCGGCCGTATCCACCCTTTGACCCAGGTGATGGAGGAGATCGTCGCAATCTTCGCCGAGATGGGCTTTTGCGTCGCCGAGGGGCCGGACATCGAGAGCGACGACTATAATTTCACGAAGCTCAACTTCCCGCCCGGCCATCCGGCGCGGGACATGCACGACACGTTCTTTCTCCGCCCGGACGCGCATGGCGAGCGCAAGGTCTTACGCACCCATACGAGCCCGGTGCAGGTGCGCACGATGCTGACCCAGAAGCCGCCGATCCGCATCATCTGCCCCGGCCGCACTTATCGCACCGATTTCGACCAGACGCACACGCCCATGTTCCATCAGGTCGAGGGCCTCGTCGTCGATCAGAGCTCGACGCTCGCCAATCTCAAATGGGTGCTGGAGGCGTTCTGCAAGGCGTTCTTCGAGGCGCCCCATATCGGTATGCGCTTCCGCCCAAGTTTCTTCCCGTTCACCTCGCCCTCGATGGAGGTCGACATCCAGTGCCGCCGGTCCGGCGGGGACATCCGCTTCGGCGAAGGCGACGACTGGCTCGAAATCCTCGGCTGCGGCATGGTCCATCCCAACGTGCTGACGAACTGCGGGACCGATCCGGAGGTCTACCAGGGTTTCGCCTGGGGGATGGGCGCGGACCGCTTGGCGATGCTCAAATACGGTTTGCCGGACCTGCGCGACTTCTTCGACGCGGACCTGCGCTGGATCGATCACTACGGCTTCAAGCCGCTCGAAGTCCCGACGCTCGCGGGGGGCTTGAGCGGATGACGCCAAGGTCAAGCAGGCGTCATGGCAGGGCTTGACCGGCGATCTCGAGAAAGCCGCCGCGACCGGGCTGAAGCTTGGATCGCCGGGTCGAGCTCGGCCATGACGCTGAAGATGAGGCGACCGGAGAGTTTGCTGGAACGACGACGATGAAATTCACCCTCTCCTGGCTCAAGGACCATCTCGACACCTCGGCCCCGATCGCCGAGATCATCGACACTCTGACGCGCGTCGGCCTCGAAGTGGAAAGCGTCGAGGACCCGAGCGCAAAATATGACGGCTTCGTCGTCGCGCGCGTGATCGAAGCAAGACAGCATCCCAACGCCGATCGGCTGAAGGTCTGCATCGTCGACGCCGGCGGCGAGCCGGTGCAGGTCGTCTGCGGCGCGTCAAACGCCCGCACTGGGATGAGCGGCGTGTTCTCGCCCGTCGGCACATATATTCCGGGAAAGAAGATCACGCTCGCCAAGGGCGTGATCCGCGGCGCCGATTCGAACGGCATGCTGTGCTCGGCCGCGGAGCTCGAGCTCGGCGACGATCACGAGGGGATCATCGAACTGCCGGACGACGCGCCGGCCGGCGTTCCTTACGCGCGCTGGGCTGGGCTCGATGATCCCGTCATCGACGTGGCGTTGACGCCGAACCGCCCCGACGCCACCGGCGTCGCCGGCATCGCGCGCGATCTCGCCGCCGCGGGGCTCGGGACCCTCAGGACGCCGGCGCCGAAACCGGTCGAGGGCGCATTCGACTGCCCGACCCGCGTCCACCTCGATTTCGCCCCGTCGGACGCACGTCTCTGCCCCGCTTTCGCGCTGCGGCTCGTGCGCGGCGTCACGAACGGGCCGTCGCCGGACTGGATGCAAAGGCGCCTCAGGGCGATTGGCCTCAGACCCATCAACGCGCTCGTCGACATCACAAATTACGTCACCTTCGATCGCGGTCGGCCGCTCCATGTGTTCGACTTCGCCAAAGTCGAGGGCGACCTCACGGTGCGGCGCGCCCGTCACGGCCAGAGCGTGCTCGCGCTCGACGGCAAGTCATACGCGCTCGACCAGAGCATGGTCGTGATCGCCGACGCAAAAGGCGTCGAATCGATTGCCGGGATCATGGGCGGCGAGCATTCGGGCTGCGACGAAAACACGCGCGACGTGCTGATCGAAAGCGCGCTGTGGGATCCCACGAACATTGCCCACACAGGCCGCAAGCTCGGCATTGTCACTGATGCGCGCTACCGCTTCGAGCGCGGCGTCGACCCCGAATTCTGCCTGCCGGGCTGCGATCTCGCGACCGGTCTCGTTCTCGAGCTTTGCGGCGGCGAGCCCTCGCGGATGATCGTGGCGGGCGACCCTTCGGCGCCGCGCCGCGCGATCGAATTCCCCTATGGCGAAGTCAGACGGCTGATCGGCGTCGACATTCCGCGCGAGGAAGGCGAAGCAATCCTGACCCGACTCGGCTTCAGTGTTGGAGACGGCCAAGTTCTCGTGCCTTCGTGGCGGCCGGACGTGCAGGTGAAGGCCGACGTTGTCGAACAGATCCTGCGCATCGCCGGCGTCGACCGTGCGCCGACGACGCCGCTGCCGCGATTGGACGAGGGCGTTCCCGCGCCGGTGCTAACCCTATTGCAGAAGCGCACGCGGCTCGCCAGGCGCACGCTGGCCGCGCTGTCGCTGCGCGAGGCGGTGACCTGGTCGTTCATCTCGAAGACCGCAGCGGAACTCTTCGGCGGCGGCCAGCCTTCGCTCGCGCTCGCCAACCCGATCGCCTCCGACCTTTCCGACATGCGCCCGAGCCTCGTGCCAGGGCTCGTCGCCGCCGTCGAGCGCAACGCGCGGCGAGCATTGAACGCCGTCGCGCTCTTCGAAGTCGGACAGATCTTCCTCGGCTCCGGCGAAAACGACCAGCGCATGGCCGCCGCCGCGGTGCGGCGGGGCATGACCAAGGCATCGGGCGAAGGCCGGCACTGGAGCGGAGGCGGGGTTGTCGACGTCTTTGACGCCAAACGCGACGCCATGGCCCTGCTAGACGCGCTCGGAGTCGCAAACACCGTGCAGGTCGTGCCGGGCGGCCCGCCGTTCCTCCATCCCGGCCGTTCGGGGACCCTGCAATTCGGGCCGAAGACGATCGTTGGCTGGTTCGGGCAATTACATCCGAGCGTTTGCGAAGCGCTCGACGCCGAGGGGCCGATCGTCGCTTTCGAGGTCACGCTCGACGCGGCGCCGGCGCCGAAGGCGAAGCCGACCAGGGCGAAGCCGAAGCTCCAGCGCTCGGACTTGATGCCGGTCGAGCGCGATCTGGCCTTCGTGGCCGATGCGAGCGTCCGGGCGGCCGAAATTGTGAAGGCTGCGCTGGCCGCCGAACGGTCGCTCGTCACGGAGATCGGCGTCTTTGACGTCTACCAGGGCAAGGGCCTGCCCGAAGGTTCGAAATCGATTGCGATCAATGTGACGCTGCAGCCGCGAGAGCGTACGTTGACCGACGCAGAGATCGACGCTGCGATCGCTAAGATCGTCGCCGGGGTCTCGAAGAAGACCGGAGCGACCCTGCGCGGATGAAGCCCGTGGCCAAGCGCGCCGCCCTATTGATTTTGGCATCCGCGATCGCCGCGTTGCCGCGCTCGGCTCTCGGCCAAGAGGACCCTGCGTGTGCGAAATATCAGGAGCCGCTGGCCTACAACGCCTGCCTCGCCAGTCATGGACCGAAGGCAAACAGAATTGGCGGGGGCCCGCGGCAAACCCAGCCACCCGGCGCCGCGTCTCATTCATCCGTCCGGCCATCGGCGGGATCGGCGCGCGGGCGCGAATGGCCCGCCGCGACGCGCCGTCGCGGGCGCGTCCACATGGAGTTTCGCGTCCAGTGAAAGCCGATGTGTGAAGATGCATCGGGCGCGACACCTAAGCCCGCGGAAAGCCAAGGCGCCGCGCCCGGATCCCCGCGCGATGGGAGGCTCAGCGCGGGGGCCGCGCTAGCGCCTTTCCCCTCAGCGCTGCGCGGAATTCCAATTTGTCGCCGGACGGGGCGCGCCCGGCCTCACACGTTGGCGCCCCAATTCTTTGCAAGACGTTGTCCAACGGTACGCAAAACCATAATGGGCTCGAAGGAACGGTTCCGCTGTGAGCGCGCTCACATCAGTTTCGCGAAAGCGGGATGGACATGGGGCCGTCGAAGTTGCCGCTGTTACCTGGCTGCGGGAACGACTTGCTACGCCCAAAGAAGCGGGAATGACCTTGACGGCCGGTTGACGTTCCGCCACCGTTTTCCGAGACCCTTCGGGCGGATGCGATGTCGGTCGCCAGCACACTTGCAGCGCACAGTTGTTTCAAAACGCTCGATCCCGAGGCTTGCCGGATCTTGGATCGTCAATGCGCCTGGCTGAAGATCTCGGCCGGCGTCTGGATCGTCGATCAGTCGGCGAACGATCGCGACGTTTATTTCATCATGTCTGGACATCTGAGGGCGGTGCAAAACAGTGCGCGCCAGGACCTCATCTTCAACGACATGATGGAGGGATCGATCTTCGGCGAATTGAGCGCCTTCGACGGCGCCCCCCGCGCGCTGAGCGTGTTCGCGGTCACCGATTCGCTAGTGGCAAAAATGCCGCCCTCGGTGTTTGTCGAGACGATGTTCTCCCATCGGCCTCTTTGCGAGGCTGTCGTATCGACGCTGATCGACCGGCTGCGGGTGATGTCCCGCAGGGTCGGGGAACTCGGGGCGCTCAACGTTCGCACCCGCGTCCACGCGGAACTCCTGCGACTCGCGCGGCCCGACCACAACGATCCGAAGCGCGCGATCATAGTGACCCCGCCGAACCAATCCGAGCTTGCAGCCCGGATCAACACGCGTCGGGAGACGGTCTCGCGCGAGATCAACGCGATGGAGCGCGGCGGGCTCATCGAGCGCCGGCGCGGCGCGATCGTCATCACCGACGCGCTGAGACTGAGTGCGGCGATCGAAGCGGCGAGCAGCGGCTAGCGCCGCGCCTCTTCGGCAAGCCTCCGCCACCAGGCCTCGTCCCAGTTCCAGCCCGCCGTCGGCGAGGGAGAGGGCAAGAGCCAAACGCGGGTTCGGCCGATGCGCGCGCCGCTGTCGCCGGGACCGGCCTCGCGGCCGAGATAGCGCCGGCCCGCGGTGAGGCTGGTGAAGGCGAGCAGCTTCGGTTCAGCGACTCCGATCTTGGCGGTCAACGCCGCGCAGGCGTCGCTTCCCAGGGCGCCGGCCGGCAGCTCGCGATCCATCCCGCTCACGTGTTTGGCGATGTCGGTGAGGCCGAGGCCCCACTGCGGCAGTTCGCCGTATTCCTCCGGCCTGACGAGCCGCGGCGTCAGTCCGACCGCGTGCAGGACCCGCCAGAACTTGTTCTGCGGATGAGCGTAATAGGCGCCGCGCGCAGCGGATACGGTTCCGGCGGCAGTACCGCAGAAGACGATGGTGAGCCCTGACGTCAGGACGTCCGGCAGAACGTGGCCCGGCGCGTGCAAGGGCGTATCAGATCGACTGGTTGTAGGCGCCAACCTCGCGGTTCTCGCGCAACACGCTGTCGACCGCCTTGAACATCTCGCGCATGCGCGCTTCCGAGACCGGGCTTTCGACGACGACGACGAGCTCCGGCTTGTTGGAGGACGCGCGCACCAACCCCCAGGCGCCGTCTTCGACTGTCACGCGCGCGCCGTTGATGGTGACAATCTCGCGAATGGGCTGACCAGCCAGGAGTTCGCCTCTTGCCTGCATCGCCTTGAAGCGCGCAACGACGCGGTCGGCCACATCGTATTTCACTTCGTCGGCGCAATGAGGCGACATGGTCGGCGAGCCCCAGGTCTTCGGCAGGTCGCGGTAGAGATCGGCCATCGACTTTCCCGGGTTGCGGTCGAGCATGTCGAGCACGGCGATGGCCGTGACGAAGCCGTCGTCGTACCCGCGCCCGACCGGCGCATTGAAGAAAAAATGGCCCGACTTCTCGAAGCCGGCGAGCGCCTTGAGATCGCGCACCCGGCGCTTGATATGCGAATGGCCGGTCTTCCAGAAGTCGACCTTGACGCCATTGGCGGTCAGCGCCGGATCGGTTGCGAACAGCCCGGTCGACTTGACGTCGACGACGAAAGTTGCGTTCGGGTGAAGTTTCGAGAGATCCCGCGCCAGCATCACGCCGATCTTGTCAGCGAAGATTTCGGCGCCCTCATTGTCGACAACGCCACAGCGGTCGCCGTCGCCGTCGAAGCCGAGCGCGACGTCCGCGCCGCTCTCCTTCACCGCATCCGCCATTGCATGCAGCATGTGCAGATCCTCAGGGTTCGGGTTATAGCGCGGGAAAGCGAAGTCGAGGCCGCAGTCGAGCGGGACGACCTCGACCCCGAGCGCGCCCAAAAGCTGAGGCGCGAAAGCGCCCGCCGTGCCGTTGCCGCAGGCGGCGACGACCTTCATCTGGCGGCGGAACTTGGGACGATTGGTCAGGTCGGCGATGTAGCGTGTCGGAAAATCGGGCACGAACTCATAAGCCCCACCAGGATCGGGACCATAGTCGCCGCCAATGACGATGTCGCGCAGGCGGCCCATTTCGTCGGGCCCGAACGTCACCGGCCGCGCCGAGCCCATCTTCACGCCAGTCCAGCCGTTGTCGTTGTGCGAGGCGGTCACCATCGCCACCGCCGGCACATCGAGCACGAATTGGGCGAAGTAGGCCATCGGCGTGATCGCGAGGCCGATGTCCCGCACCTTTGCGCCTCCTGCCATGAGACCAGCGGTCAGCGCGAGCTTGATCGAGGCCGAATAGCTGCGGAAATCGTGGCCGACTACAATGTCGCGCGGAACTCCGAGTTCTTTCAGGAGGCGCGCGAGCCCGAGGCCGAGCGCCTGCACGCCCATCAAGTTGATTTCTTTCTCGAAAAGCCAGCGCGCGTCGTATTCGCGAAAGCCCGTGGGCTTGACCATTGGCTGGGTTTCATAGGCGTAGGTGTTGGGAAAGAGCTCTGGCGACGGCTTGGGGAACACGGAGTGCACGGCCTCTAGCGTTGGATTGGAGACGGCAGACTAGCGCGGCGCAAGCCTCGTCTCCTAGTTTGAAAGATTCAGGGGTGTCGCCGGCAAACTCGCCTCGAATATCGAGTTCCGTTATTTTGGCGCTTTGCAATCATCCGGGAGGCAACCGATGCCGAAATATCTCACGCGGTTCAAATATAGCGAATCCGGCGCCAAGGGGCCGATGAAGGGAGAAAGCCGCCACCCGCCGGGCCGTCGAGATCGACCTCGGCGATCTCGAGCGGTTGTCCTGCGGCGAGGGCGACGGCGGCGCGGGTTTTCGTTGGCAAGGCTCCAACGGGTCGGGGGTTCGTAGAAAAGCGACGCGACGATTCCCGGACGACGCTCGCCTCCCCACTCCTTCTGAACGCGAGCAAATGTCAGAGATACCGCGCAAGGAGGTTTTCGAAGAACTCCTGGCGCCCGGAGCGCGGCTTTGGCTCGATGTTCTCCGCCTCGACGCGCCTGGCGATCGCTTCCAAACTTGCGCCAGGCTTCAGCATGGCCGCCGCCGCGGGCGCCTTCCAGCCGGCGTAGCGCTCCTCGCGCAATTCGTCGAACTTGCCATCCTCGATCATCGCCGCCGCCGCGATCAGGGCCTCGGCGCAGGCGTCGATGCCGCCGATGTGCCCGAGCAGGAGGTCGCCCGGGTCGATCGATTGACGGCGCACCTTGGCGTCGAAGTTGAAGCCGCCCGGCGCGATGCCGCCCTGCTTGAGGATGAAATACATCGCCGGCGTGAGTTCGGCGGCGTTGTTGGGGAACTGGTCGGTGTCCCAGCCAGACTGGTAGTCGTTCCGATTGGCGTCGACCGAGCCCAAGAGCCCGAGCGCGGAAGCGACCGCGACCTCGTGCTCGAAGGAATGGTGCGCGAGAATCGCGTGCCCGACCTCGATGTTGAGCTTGACCTCCTTGTCGAGGCCGAAGCGATGCAGAAAGCCCGCCACCGTCGCGACGTCGAAGTCGTATTGGTGCTTGGTCGGCTCCTGCGGCTTCGGCTCGACCAGGAGAATGCCCTTGAAACCGATCTTGTGCTTGTAGTCGATGACCATCGAGAGAAAACGGCCGAGCTGTTCCTGTTCGCGGGCGAGATCGGTGTTGAGCAGGGTCTCGTAACCCTCGCGTCCGCCCCACAGGACGTAGTTGGCGCCGTGGAGCCTGTGGGTCGCGTCGATCGCGTTCCTCACCTGCGCGGCGGCGTAGGCGAACACGTCCGGGTCGGGGTTGGTCGCGGCGCCCGCCATGTAGCGCGGGTGGCTGAAGAGGTTGGCGGTGCCCCAGAGGAGCTTGACGCCTGTCGCCAGCATCTTCTCCGCGAACCGATCAGTCATTTCCGTGAGATTCCGGCCGAACTCGGCGAGACTCGACCCTTCCGGAACGACGTCCTTGTCGTGGAAGGTGAAGTACGGAAAGCCGAGGGTCGCGAACATCTCGAAAGCGACGTCCGCCTTGAGCCGCGCGCCCTCCATGGTCTCTCCGTCCCACGGCCGCGCGAAGGTCGGCGCTCCGAACATGTCCGACCCCATCCAGGCGAAGTTGTGCCAGTAGCAGACCGCCGGCCGCAGATGCTCGGCCACCGTCTTGCCCATGACGACCCGCGCCGGATCGTAGTGGCGGAAGGCGAAGGGATTGTCGCTCTTTGGCCCCTCGTAGCGCACCGGGGCGATGTCGCCGAAAAACCGCTTGGTCATGTTTCCTCCGGACGTTCTTTAGGTGATCTGGAAATCCCGCACGAAGCGGGTCAGCGCCGCAAGGCCGAAGGCGCAATCCTCGACCGTGATCGATTCGAGCGGATTGTGGCTGATCCCGCCCTTGCAGCGGACGAACAGCATGCCGGCTGGACAGAGACCCCCCAAGATCATCGTGTCGTGCCCGGCCCCCGATGGCAGCAGCCTCGGCGAAACTCCGAGCTCTTCGACCACCCGCGTCAGGCCCGCCACGATGCGCGGATCGCAGACGAAAGCGTTCGCTTCGTGCGTCTTGGCAAGGCTCGCCCGCGCGCCGCGGGCGGCGGCGATGGCGTCGATGCGAGCCTTGATGTCGGCGAGCGCCGCCGCCCGACGCTCGTCGTCGGGCGCGCGAAGGTCGATCGAGAACTGTGCATGGCCCGGAATGACGTTGGTCGCGCCAGGCCATATTTCCAGACGCCCGACAGTCGCGACGAGATCGGTTTCCAGGCGGGCGCGCGCTTCGATCGCCAGCGCCATTTCGGCGGCGGCCGTCAACGCGTCGCGGCGGAGCTTCATCGGCGTCGCGCCGGCATGGCCCGCCATGCCGTCCACCCCGACCTCGAGCCGGGTCGCGCCGTTGATGGCGGTAACCACACCGAGCGGCAGACCCTCCGCCTCCAGCACCGGCCCCTGCTCGATATGAGCCTCGACGAAAGCCGCGACGGTATCTGCGCGGATCGAACCGGCCTTGTCGGGATCGCCGCCGAAGGCCCTCAAGGCGTCGCGCATCGCGACGCCGCTCGCGTCCCGCTGGTCGAGCGCCTCTTCGAGGTAGGCGCCTGCGAGCGCCCGCGAACCGGTCAGCGTTGTCCGGAAACGGACGCCCTCCTCATCCCCGAAAGCGACGATCTCGATGGCGTGGTCAAGCCGCTCGCCGCCGGCGCGCAGCGTTTCGACGACCGCAAGCGCCGCGAGGGCGCCGTAATTTCCGTCGTAGCGGCCGGCGTCGCGCACAGTGTCGATGTGCGAGCCCAGCATCAGCGCCGGCGCGCCCTTGCGCTTGCCTTCGAAGCGGGCGACGACATTGCCCGCGGCGTCGATCCTCGCCGCGAGCCCCGCCTCGCCGCACCAGGCGATGAAAGCGGCGGCGGCGCGCCGATGCGCGTCCGACAGAAAGAGACGCGTCAGGCGGCCCGGCTCGTCGGTAAAGGCCGCGAACGCGTCAAGCCGCGCCATGAGCCGCGCGCCCGCGGCGAGATCGGCCTCAGAAAGGGGGGACGCCATCAGTTCTGCGCCGTCTCGAGCTTGAGCCAGCGTGCGAGGACGGCGCGCTCCTCGTCCGTCATCTGGGTGAAATTATTCGGCGGCATCGCGTGGGTCAGCACCGCCTGCATGCGAACGGCGGGCGCGAAGCGCGCGATATGCTCGGGCGTGTCGAGAAGCACCCCCTTCGGCGCTTCGCCGATCTCCTCCATCGGCGCCGCGGCATGGCACATCATGCAGCGCATTGTCACGATGTCGACGACCTCGGGCGGCGCCTTCGGCTCATCAGCGCGCGCGACCGCTGTGGGCAGGTCCGCAAGTCCCATGAGTCCGCGCATGCCTGGCGAAGCAGTCGCCGCGAAGCCGAAAGCGCAGAGCATCGCGAAGGCGGCGACCGCCCAGGCCCACCACGGCGCGCGCGCGTGGTCGAGATGCCAGACATTGTAGAAGTAGCGCACCAGCGCGCCCGCGACGATGACGCAGGTGACGATCGCGGGGATGGCCCTCGGGTTCGAAAACGTCATCGGATAGTGGTTCGAGAGCATCAGGAACAGCACCGGCAGCGTGATATAATTGTTGTGAGTCGACCGCTGCTTCGAGGTCTTCACCCATTTAGGATCGGGCTTCTCGGCGGCCTTGAGCGCCTCGACGCTCTTGCGCTGGTTCGGCATGATGATGAAGAAGACATTGCCGGTCATCATCGTCGCCATCAGCGCGCCGGTGTGGATGAGCGCGCCGCGACCGGAAAAGAACTGAGTGAAGACCAAGCTTGTCGCGACCACATAGCCGAAGCCGACAAGCGCAAGGAGCGCATCGTTCGACGCAATGGGCGAGCGGCACAAAAGGTCGTAGACGATCCAGCCGAGCACGAGCGCGGCGATGCCGATCAAAGCCGCCTGCCATGGCTCGAGCGGCATGACGGCAGGATCGATCAGAAAGAAGGTCGACTGGCCGTAATAGACCCAGCAGAGCAGCACAAAGCCGCTGATCCAGGTCCAGTAGGACTGCCATTTATGCCAGATCAGCTCGTCGGGCAGCGCCGCCGGCGCGAGCACATATTTGCTCATCTGGTAGAAGCCGCCGCCGTGCACCTGCCAGGAAACGCCGGCAACCGCGGGATCATCGCCGGCGCGCTTTCTCAGCGAGGCGTCGAGATGCATGAAGAAGAACGACCCGCCGATCCAGGCGATCGCCGCCGTCACATGCAGCCAGCGTATGAGCGCCGAACCCCATTCCCAGGCATAGGCCTCAAGCGCCCCCATCAAGAACCCTCCAGAGCGCCGAACCTCGCGCCTCGTGGCTACGATAATGGCGCGTCGGCAGTTTGGGTAGGGAGCAAGAAAGTGAATCGCGGATCGCAAAAAAGGACCGAGACCCAGCTCGGCAAATCGCTGTTTGCCGGGCGCGACCTAGGGTAACCCGGCCTTAACCCTATCAGGGGCTTAATTCGCTTCGCCAAACTGGGGTCACGCCGCCGCCGGACCCGGCCCAAGTTTCGGCCGATTTGGAATGCAGACCCCGCGCCGATTACACTGTCCGCCGCCTCGACGAGCGGCCCTGCCCGCCAGAAGAGGTTCCATGAATCCTGCCGATGTAGCCGCCGCAGCCGCGACTCCGGATTCGAGCATCCTTCAGATGTTCTGGTCGGCCCACATCGTTGTCAAGGCGGTGATGCTCGGCCTCTTCCTCGCTTCGCTCTGGTGCTGGACGATCATCTTCGACAAGGCGCGTCTGTTCCGCAAATTCCGCAACGAGATGGAGAATTTCGAGCAGGTTTTCTGGTCTGGCCAGTCGCTCGAAGAGCTGTACACGTCGCTCTCGAACCAACCGAACACGGGCGCCGCCGCATTGTTCGTGGCCGCAATGCGGGAGTGGAAGCGCTCCTTCCAGCAGGCGGCGGGTTCCTTCCGCGGACTGCACGCGCGCATCGATAAGGTGCTCGACGTGTCGATTGCGCGCGAGGTCGAGAGACTCGAATCGAATCTTCTGGTCCTGGCGACCGTCGCCTCGGCGGGTCCGTTCATCGGCCTCTTCGGCACGGTGTTCGGCATCATGAACTCGTTCCAGTCGATCGCGACTTCGAAGAACACCTCGCTCGCGGTCGTGGCGCCCGGCATTGCCGAGGCGCTGCTCGCGACCGCCCTCGGCCTCTTCGCCGCGATTCCCGCGCTCATCGCTTACAACAAGTTCCAGGGAGACGTCGCCAAAGCCCAGGCGCGACTCGAAAGCTTCGCTGACGAATTCTCGTCGATCCTCTCCAGGCAGATCGATCATCATCTGTCGATCGAGAAGGTTTCCTAGGGAAGGACCGCTCCAATGGGCATGACAGTCGCCGGCGGACGCAAGAGCGGCCGGGGCCGGCGTGGCGTTCCGCGCTATGGCGCAATGGCGGACATCAACATGACGCCGTTCATCGACGTGATGCTGGTGCTCCTCATCATCTTCATGGTCGCCGCGCCCCTGCTGACAACCGGCGTCTCGGTCGACCTCCCCCAGACGAGCGCCGCGGCGCTCAACGTCGACCGCAAGCCGATCGCGGTCTCGCTCAATGAGCAGGGCCAGCTCTACCTGATGGACGAGCCGATCGGCGACGCCGATCTCGTGCCAAAGCTTCAGGCCGCATCGCAAAACGACATCGAGCAGCGCATCTACGTGCGCGCCTCCAAGGTCGTCCCTTACGGACGGGTGGCGCAGATCATGGCGGCTGTGACCTCGGCCGGATTCAAGAAGGTGGCGCTTGTCACCGAGCCGGTCAATCAATAGCCCGGAGCGGCTTTGGACGAACGGCGGTCATATTGGGCTTGGGCGGCCTCGAGCGCGCTGCACGGCGCTCTGCTGGCTCTCATTCTCTTCGGTTTCGCCTCGGCGCCCAAATTCGAGGACAACCCGGAATCGATCCCGGTCGAAACCGTCTCGCAAAGCGAGCTCAATCAGATCATGAATGGCGAAAAGGACGCTAGGCCCGCGCCAGAACCGCCGCCGGCGCCGCCTCCCTCGCCGCCGACCCCGCCCGAGGCGCCTCCCGATCTGCGCGCCTCCGACGAGCCGGCGACCCCGCCGAAGCCGGAACCCCAGCCCGAACCGCCCCCGAAGCCCGCGCCGCCCGCGCCTCCGAAATCCCTCGTCGAGGACGCCCCGGAGCCGCCCGCGCGGCCGAAGGCCGTCGAGACTCCGCCGGAGCGTCCGAAGGAGCCGCCAGAGAAGCCGAAGCAGGACCAGATCGCCAAGGTCATGGAGCGCGACAAGACCGAGGCGAAGCCGACGCATCCCTACGATCCGAACGCAATCGCCAAGCTGATTGGACAGAGACCATCAACCCCGTCGCAGACGACTACGACAAACGCGCCGGGCGCGACGCCCCAGGGCCTGCCGCATCACGACGCGCCGCGCATGTCAATCTCGATGGCCTCGGCGCTCGACGCGTGGTTGACCGAGAGCTACCTTAACTGCTGGACGCCGCCGCCGACGATGCCCGAGGGCAACGTTTACGTCGCGCAGATCAAGGTGGTGTTCAACGCAGACGGATCGCTGTCGGCCCGGCCGATCCTCATCAATCCGCCAACGGACCCCGCTTGGCGCGCACTTGCCGAGAGCGCGATGCGGGCGGTCAAGAAGTGTGATCCGCTGCACGTTCCCTCCCAATATGCACCCTATTTCGACCAGTGGAAGGTCGAGACCATCCACTTCGATCCGCGAGAAACGCAAGGGTAGCCCCATCTTCTAAACTCGATGAAAGTCCGTTCCATGACCATTCGCTCGACGGCTCTCCTTCTCCTGACGCTTGGCGCCAGCCTCGGCGTCGGCGCCGCAGGCTGCGATCGCTTCTGGCCTTCTTCGAGCCAGACCGCCTCGAAGGAGACGAGCAAGCCGCCGCCCCCGTCGCCGCCGGCTGCGCCCGCCCCTGCCACAGTGGTCGCCGCTCCGGCGCCCGAACCGCCGAAGCGAATGACGGCGGCCCAACTCGCCGACTTCGACGCCTGGATGATCAAGACGTATCTCACTTGCTGGAAGCCCGCTCCGCAGCCCGCCGACGCAGATTCGTATGTCGCGCAGGTGCGGCTCGCCTTCAACCCGGACGGCTCGCTGGCGAAGCCGCCGAAACTCGTCAATCCGCCGTCGGACCCGGCGATGAAGCCGCAGGCCAAGAGCGTCATGCAAGCTGTCCAGACCTGCAACCCCTTGCCGGTGCCGGCCCAATATCGCCCCTTTTATGAGCAATGGAGAGCCAAGACGATCCATTTCAATCCGCAAATCGCCGCTCGCTGATTCCGCGCGGCGAAACGTCCTTTTTTGCGCGCGAGAGCCCCGATGAATCTATCTTCTCTTCTTGCTCACTTCACCGTCCTCGCGACATTAGCGCTCGCGTCAATTGCTTTGGGCCAAGTCTCGGCGAGCGCCGCGACAGGCGACGTTTACGTTCATGCCGGTCCGAATTTCAAGCCTGTAACGATCGCGGTCACTCCGTTCGCCGGCGAGGAGGGCGCTGATAAGATCGGAAGCATCATCACGAACGATTTCGCCCGTTCGATCTTTCTTCTGCCGGTCAATGCGACCAGCTTTCCCGAGACCATCAGCAATCCGGATGTCAGCCCCAACATGGACGCATGGAAGACAGTCAATGCGCAATTCGTGCTGACGGGGCGCGTGCTGCGTCCGGACGCCGGGCACGTGACCGCCCAATTTCGACTTTGGGACGTCTCGACCGGCGAGCAGGTCGCCGGCGAGCAATACACGTCCGACGCCGCCAACGCGCGCCGCGTCGCGCATATGGTCGCCGACGCGGTCTTTTCGCGCGTGACCGGAGAGAAGGGATTCTTCGACTCACGCATCGTCTTCGTCGACGAGAACGGTCCCAAGGAGAAGCGGCGCAAGCGCCTCGCGATCATGGACATGGACGGCGCCAACATGAAAACGCTCGCTGGCGGCGGCGACGATCTCGTTGTAACGCCGCGGTTTTCGCCGTCCGCCCAGGAGGTCGCCTATATGTCGTTCAGCGCCGACGACCCCAAGGTGACGCTGCTCAATCTCGAGACGGGGCAACGCGAGGCGGTGGGACATTTCCCCGGCATGACTTTCGCGCCGCGCTTTTCGCCCGACGGGCAGCAAATCGTGATGTCGCTCTCGGAAGGCGCGAGCACCAATCTTTACACGATGGATCTGCGTTCCCGGGAGACGACTCGGCTCACCGACACGTCCGCAATCGACACGTCGCCGACCTTCTCACCCGACGGCTCGCAAATCGCCTTCGAGTCCGACCGGGGCGGCTCTCAGCAGATCTACGTCATGAGCGCGAACGGCGGCCCGGCCAAGCGTATCTCTTTCGGCGAGGGCCGCTATTCGACGCCGGTCTGGTCCCCGCGCGGCGACCTTATCGCCTTCACTCGTATCAAAGGCGGCTCGTTCGGCATCGGGGTGATGAAGCCGGACGGTTCGGGCGAGCGCATCCTCGTCGAGGGCTTCCACAATGAGGGCCCTACGTTTGCGCCCAACGGTCTTTACGTGATGTTCTTCCGCGATTCCGGGGGCTCGGGCGGCCCCAAGATTTATATGACCGATATTTTCGGCCACGGCGAATTCCTGGTCCCCTCGCCCAACTACGCCAGCGACCCATCCTGGGGGCCGCTGATGCACTGAGAAGGCGCGAGGGCGGCCCCCGATGGCGTCAAGCCCTAGACTCGCCCTTTCCCTCGAAGGAATTCACGCAAATCCAGTGAAATCCAGACAGACCGCAAGCCCGGCGCCTCTGCGAGACCCGCGCCTCCCTGGCGCTCGATCGGAAGCTCGTGCGCGGGGTCGCGCTCGATCGCCAGGCGATAGAGCCGCCAGGTCGCGTGACCAAGGACCGGCATGACGAGTGCTAAGCCGATGAACAGCGGCAGCGAACCGAGGACCAGCGTCACGGCGACGATCAAGCCCCAGAGCGCGACCGCGCCTGGATTGTCGCGCGCGGTGCGCAGGGAAGCGACGACGGCCGGGACGAGGCCCACGTCGCGATCGAGCATGAGCGGGAAGGAAACGACGCTGAGACAGAGCGCCAGCGCGGCGAAGCAGAAGCCAATCAGGCAGCCGAGGACGATCAGCGTCCATCCGCGACCGCTCGTCAAAACATCGCGAAGAAAGGGGACCACGGCGGAGGGCGGCTTCGGGCCGTAAAGCCAGCCGTAGAGCACGTGCGCCGCCCATATCCAGGCGGCAAAGAGCGCAAACAGCCCAACGCCGAGCGCGATGATCGAAGGCAAAGCCGGAGAGCGGAACACGGCGAAGGCGTCGCGCCACGAGGCCGACAGGCCCCGTTCCCGACGTCGGCTCATCTCGTAGAGGCCGACGGCGACGAACGGCCCGATCAGCGCGAAGCCTGCAGCCAGCGGAAAGATGAGGTGCAACGCGTTGGCGAACGACGTCAGCGACACGAGCACAACGCCGGCCAACGCATAGAAGAACCCGATGAAGACCGGATGGGTGGGCATCGCCATGAAATCGTCGAAACCTTCCGTGAGGGCGGCGAAGCAGTCTTTCGCCCCGATTTTGCGGACTGTGACAGGCGCATCAAGCGCGTGGGGCCCAAAATAAACGTGAAATGCGGACGCCATGGTTATCCTCCGCGGTTTGCGGCGGCGTTCGGGCGTCGAAGCTGCATGCAGCCGTCAGACTCTTCGACCGCACCGTCGGGATGCGTCCTGAGCGTCGCAATGTCAGGATTCTAGAATCCGGACGTGCGCTGAATGCGGTCGCCGTGGGGCGCTTTTGTGAACATCGCGAAATCGCGCCTTATTTGGCCGGCGCGCTTCTGGCCTGCGGCGATGGCGCCCGGCGCGGGCCGAAGGCTTTCGTCAGCACAAGGATGATCGCGAGCACCGCAACGTAGACGACGACCTGCAGCACCGACGGCTGATCCGAATAGCCAACCAATGTGTGCAGCACGCGGCCGAAGAGGCTCGTGTCGGAGAGGATGCCCGAGGTGTCCCATGCGGTCTGCTCAAGCGCGGTCACAACCCCGGCCTGTTGCAGGAACAGGACCGCCTGCGCCGCCAGACCGGCGGCGAGGAAGCTGATGAGCAGCGTCGTGACCGCGAACAAGCGCCGGGGCGGAATCGTGACAAGGCCGAGATAGGTCACCGCGGTCACCCCGACGCCGGCGAGAAGACCGAGGATCGAGCCGGCGATGAGTTCCATCGCCGTCGACCCCCCGGATGCGACAAGTCCGTACATGAACAACGCGACCTCGGAGCCCTCGCGCATCACGGCGACCGCGCAGACCACGCCGAGCGCGACGATCGAGCGCGAGCCCGTCCTGACGGCTTCGCCCACCCGCTTGACGTCTGCGGCGAGTTCGCGTCCGTGGCTCGCCATCCAGACATTGTGCCAGATCAGCATGACCACCGCGATGAGCAGGATCGAGGCGTTGAAGACCTCCTGGCCGACACCGGCCAGCCCGTTGGCGATAACGCCCGCGAAGGCGGCGACGAGCGAGGCGCCGACCATGCCCGCCGCGACGCCCGCGGCGACGACCAGCCGGCTGCCATGCACGCCCTGCGTCACCGCCATGACGATGCCGACGATGAGCCCGGCCTCGATAACTTCGCGAAAGACGATGATCAGCGCGCCAAACATCGGAAATCCCTAGGCGTCGCTCCGCACGTCACTGGACGACCAGAAAGCCTTCCGTCGTCGCCTCGTGATAATCGTCGAAGAAGCGATAGCGTCCGGGCTTCAGCGGACGCAAGTTGATGGTGACCGTCCCGCCTCCGACGATCACCTTCTCGACCCTGAAAACCTTGCTTTCGAATTCTGCCGGCGTCCCGTCCTGGTTGGACACCTCGAGGACGATCGGCTGGCCTGCGGGCGCGGTCGGCTCAGCCGGCGAGAACTTGTGATCCTTGAGCGTGATGCTCACCTTCACGGGTTCGTCGGCCGAGGACGGCAGCGCGCCGACGCCGAGCGCCAGGCCGGCGGCGAAGATTGAAAGCGAAACGTCTCTAACGGAAATGGCTCTGGCAAAGGTCAACTCAAGACTCCACACGCTTAGTGTCCCCGCCCGACGGGTCGACCGGGCGAAAGTCTCCGCGGCCTCTACTCAATAACGACGGCTAGCGGGCGGAACAAGAACGGGGGCCTCAGTTTAGAATGCCTTCAAAACTCGACGGCCAGCACGGCCGCGAACCGGGCTCGCATCAACAGTCCTGCAACCCGAACGCGAAAATTGTCCTCGCTGCGAAAAAACCTCTTGCATCTCAGGGCGATTCGAACAAATAAGAGTCTGCCCAATACGCACGTGCCTGTGGTCGTGTGTCGGTCGGCGGGGATCTGGACAAGAGGCCAGTTAACCGCCCTTGGAAGACCGGCAGCCGGAGGCGAACCGGCGTACCCCGCCAAACGGGGGACGCGACTTGAAGCAACGACGGACCGGGCTTTTTTGGTCTCTGCTGGCCCTCCAAAGGCCGGCGATCAAAGAGGCTTGTCTATCTTGCCGGGCGTGCGGACGGGATTCTCCTCGTCCAAACGATGGCTCGCGAGCGCTGAAGCCAGTCGGCTCCAGCGTGTCACGGCTACGGCTCAGCAGCTGATCGCTTGAGGCTTTCGCCGGCGGCTCTCCGCCTTCGGCGAAAAGTTGAAGAGCGATCGCGTCGGCGGGTCAACGACTGCGCAGTCCGCGTCTCCAACGCGCGGGGCGATACGTCGCATCGCCGGCGAATCCTTCATTTGCCAGGCGCGCTTGTGCGCGCTCTTGGGGGATGCCGCTATGACGGACCGCATCAAAGACTTCCTCGCCCGTAATCGCGATGACGACGGCCCTCGCCTCGTCGTCGATCTCGACGTCGTGCGCGAGAACTACCTGGGCTTCGCCAACGCGCTGCCCGACACGCGCGTGTTCTACGCGGTCAAAGCCAATCCGGCGCCGGAAATCTTGAGCCTCCTCGCCGACCTCGGATCGTATTTCGACACGGCTTCGATGACCGAAATCGAGCAGACGCTAGCCGCCGGCGCGACGCCCGACCGCGTCAGTTTCGGCAACACGATCAAGAAGGAGAAGGACATCGCGCGCGCCTACGCGCTCGGCGTCCGGCTTTATGCGGTCGACAGCGAGGACGAGGTCGAAAAGATCGCGCGCGCCGCGCCCGGATCGAAGGTGTTCTGCCGGATTCTCTGCGACGGCGCCGGCGCGGAATGGCCGCTCTCGCGCAAGTTTGGCTGCGCGCCGGAGATGGCGACGCGCGTGCTCGAACGCGCCCATGCCCTGGGGCTCGCCGCCCATGGCCTCTCGTTCCATGTCGGCTCGCAGCAACCGAACCCGCGCATGTGGGACCGGGCGCTGAAGACCTCGGCGGCGATCTTCCGCGATCTCGCCGAGCGCGGCGTTCAGCTTTCGATGATCAACCTCGGAGGCGGCTTCCCGACGCGCTATCTCAAGGACGTGCCGGGCGTCAAAACCTACGGGCAGACCATCTTTCGCGCGCTCAGGCGCCATTTCGGCAACCGCATCCCGGAGACGATCATCGAGCCGGGGCGCGGCATGGTCGGCAACGCGGGGATTATCGAGGCCGAGGTCGTGCTCATCTCGCGCAAGTCTGAGGACGACCGGCGTCGCTGGGTCTATCTCGACATCGGCAGGTTCAACGGCCTTGTCGAAACCACCGACGAGATGATCCGCTATCCCATCCGCACGGACCGCGATGGCGATGCGCTCGGCCCCTGCGTGATCGCCGGCCCCAGTTGTGACTCGATCGACGTCCTGTACGAGAAGGATCCTTACTTCTTGCCGGTCACGCTAGAGATTGGCGCCAAGGTGCTGATCGAAGGAACTGGCGCCTATACGACGACCTATTCGTCGGTCGGCTTCAATGGTTTCGCGCCGCTGAAGTCGTATGTGATCTGAGGGCTCTCGGTTCGGGAGGAGGCGAAGCGGGAGGGGCGAGCGGTCCCTCCCGCAGAGCGATCACGCGGGTTGGACGGTCCGGCGGTCGCCGCGCACTCGACCGGGAAGGCGACATTCCGTAGTTTGTGCCTGCTTCAAGTCGAGGGAACAGGGGCTCAAATGCAAAGAATTCTTCGCAGCGCAACGGCGCTGGTTGCGATAGCAGGCCTTCTGGATTCCGGCTTCGCCGCCGACTCCCGTCCTCGGGTTACATCGCAGCCCGATCCGAGCGCGGACGTGGCCCCCTACTTTGTCGCGGACACGGATGCGCGCTGGAGCAGCGCGGAGTGGTCGATGGAGGACATCGAGGCGTTGCGCCAAAAGGTCAAATACGTTTTCGTGATCTTCAACGAGAACCGCTCGTTCGACCACGAATACGGGACGTTTCCCGGGGTGAACGGCCTCTATTCCGATGGCAAGCAACCGCGTGCGCCGGCCGACACGCCGGGCTTCATCCAGACTTACGCTGACACGGCGACAGGCAACACCATAACGGTCCGGCCGTTCCGCGTCGGTCCCGAGCAGAATGCGTCATACAAGGACTCGACCGACCATTCCCACAAAGGTCTCGCCGCCAAGCTCGACGTCAGGAACGGGGTCCCGCAGATGGACAAGTTCGCCGAGGTCGAGTGGCGCAACTACGCAAAATCGGGCAGCGCCGAAGGCGAAAAGCAGGGAACGCAGTTCGCGCGCCTCGTCATGGCGCATATCGACTGCGACACCATTCCGTTCTTCTGGCGCTACGCGAGCCGCTTCACCATTTTCGACGACATCTTCGCCACCGAAGACACGCCATCGACGCCGAACGCCATTGCGATGATCTCCGGACAGTCCGGAGAAACGCAGTGGGTCAAGCATCCGAGCAGCCCGTACAACCCGACGGAGACCGGCCATACCGGCGTCATCAACGGCTCGATCAACGGCAAGACCTATGCGGGAGTGGCCACGACCGAAGGGCCACCGCTGGTCAACGATCCGCAGCCGTGGTGGGGCTCGGAATTCG
Organism: Hyphomicrobiales bacterium; assembly: GCA_019237205.1. Taxonomy (GTDB): domain Bacteria; phylum Pseudomonadota; class Alphaproteobacteria; order Rhizobiales; family Beijerinckiaceae; genus Roseiarcus. Next base: position 2,125 of record JAFAHO010000337.1, on the reverse strand, counting down.
ACGATTCCTCGGCGACCGTGCGCGAGCCGACAGCGCCGGATGAGAACTGGGACCCCAACAACATCGCGTCGAACCTCACTTTCGCGTCGTTGCCGCTTACGATGATGGGCGGGTGGATTAGCTGGTTCATTGCCCAGGACCGCAACGCCGATCTCGATCTTGCCGACGTCAAAAGTGATATTCCGTTTATCGCCGGGCTCGGCGGCCAGCCGGTGCAGTGGCGCTGGTATCAGAACGGCTACGACCACGAGCCGACCGACGGGAGCGGCGTCACCTCGCATATCGGTTACGTCAGCCACCACAACGGCCCACAATATTTCGGCTACGTCGCCAACAATCCCGCCGAACAGGCGAACCTGCGTGGCGAAGGCGACTTCTTCGCCGACATCGCCAAAGGCGCGCTGCCGACGACGGGCGGCGTCTTCTACCTTCGCGGCGGCTACTACAACCTCAACTATCCGAGGCAGACGGCGGTCATCCAGAACCCCAACTATCCGAACCCGAAAGGGCTGACCCAGGCCGATCGCGACAAGATCACGCGCACGAAATCCGGCGACGACGACCATCCAAGCTATTCGGACAGCCAGCTCACTGAAGCCATGGGCGCGCGGGCAATCAACGCGATCGCCGCGAACAAGGACATCTGGGAGCACAGCGCGATCATCATCACCTACGACGAGTCGGACGGCCTTTATGACCATGTGCCGCCGCGGATCCTCAGCTACGGCCCGGACGGCCTGCCGCTGGCGCGCGGCATCCGGATTCCCCTGATCCTGATCTCGCCCTACGCGCGGGCGCATGCGGTCGCCCACGCCGAGGGCGACCACAACGCGATCATCGAGACGATCAACATGCTGTTCGGACTGCCGGCGCTGTCGAGCCTGCCCGAGGAGGCGCAAGCCCTCGCCGAGGGCGACTCGCCAACGTTCAACGCGCTCGCTCCGCCCGGCTTCGAGCAGAAATATCTCGGGCCTCGCGACACGCCCTCTCCCATTACCGACAGCCTTCTTGCCGGCTTCGACAAGGCCCGCGCGACGGGCGCCCTGCCCCCATTGCCCGCCTCTCTCGCGACAATCCCGAGCGAGGTCGTCGAGAGCTTTCCCCACTACGGCGGCAAGGGCTGCGAGGCGATCGGAGTCACGCCGGAGAATGTGCGCCAGAACATTCCCAATATGATTCCGGAAGGGTTCAATTCGTTACCCGCGACTCTGCCGGCCTACAATTGAAACCGGCTGGGCTCGCGGCGGCGTTTTGCCTGCTGGTCGTTGCGGCCGCGTTCGCGTCAGGCTTGGCGTCGACCGCTCATGCTGGCGCTGTTATCGATCGCATCAGGACCGGCGGCGTCATCCGCTGCGGCGGCGTTTCGCGCCCCGGCCTCGTCGGCCAGTCTCCCGATGGCCGCAACGCCGCGGGCCTCTATCTCGATGTCTGCCGCGCGATCGGCGCGGCGCTCCTCGGGCTCGAAGGACGAATCGAGTTTCGCCCTTACAACTCCGACAAGGCGTTCGATCGCGTCAGGGACGGGACGGACGACGTGTCGTTTCTCGACGGCTCGGAAATCCTCGATCACGGTCTCGCGGGCAGAACCACGCCGGGCCCGCCGGTCGTCTTCGTCTCGACCGCCGCGATGGTCCCCAGCGACTCCAAAGTCCGAAGCCTCATGGATCTCGCGGGCAAGACGATCTGCTTCTACGAGGGCTCGAATGCGCACCGGAACCTCGAGGCCTGGATGGCGTCCCATCATCTCGACTTCCTGCGCATCGGCCTTATGGAATACGGCGAGCTCTATGACACCTACAATGCGCGGGTCTGCGAAGCTCAGGTTGGCGAGATCGGAGACCTCGCGGTCGCGCGGCTCGATGCGGCTGGCGCGCGCCTCAAGAGCCGCATCCTGCCGGAGCCGCTTGCTATCTTTCCCATCCTCGCGGTCACGCCCGCGACCGACCCGCAATGGTCGGCGATCGTCGCCTGGGCCATCTATACGCTCCAGCGCGCCGAGCTCGGGGCTGCGCCATGGGCGGCGAGGGGCCTCGAGTCCCTGGCGTTCAACGCGGCGGACATCGGACTCGCCGACGACTGGCGCAGCCATGTCGTTGGCGCCGCGGGAACGTATGCGGACATCTAC
>JAFAHO010000161.1 GCA_019237205.1 Hyphomicrobiales bacterium | reverse complement strand
CAGCAAGCGCGGTAACAGCTACCTTCGCCGACAGCTGATCCATGGAGCGCGCGCCGCGCTGCCTTACGTCGCCGAGCGCGACACGCCACTGGGCCGCTGGACGAAAGCCTTGCTTGGACGCGCCCATCACAATGTCGCCGTTGTCGCCTTCGCAAACAAACTGGCCCGGATCGCCTGGGCGGTCCTGAGGCACGGCGAGGGCTTTGACGCCACGCGGATATCCGCGGCGACGTAAGGGATCGGCAGACTGGTCAAGAATCCGGCTGCCACAGGTGTTTGCGAGAGGGTGACGACGAGATGGCCTGACAGTCAAACGGCGTTCCGGAAGCCTGGCGAAATTAACCTAGAAACGGCAGTTTCGCTTTTTGCGCTGGGGCGGAACGCGTGCATTGTCAGGGGCATGATGCGCGATTCGTCATCTTATTCGGCTCACCGATCGGGTGAGCAATCCCTGGTTGTCGCGAGGGACCGGCCGGGAGGCGTCGATCTCGACAGTTTCTTTGGTCCGGTGCGGGTTGAATGGGACCATGAAGCGGCGATGACGCCGCTCGGCCAGCTTCCGTTCTTCATCGATTTCCTCAAGGCGAGCGGGCTGTTCGACGCCTTGGTCGCCGACTGTCCACTGCGCTACCGCAGTCCGAACGCGCCGGCAAAACGCGACGTTCTGGGCACGGCGATGCTCTCCATGCTCGCCGGCCACAGGCGTTATGCGCATATCGCGGCGCTGCGCTGCGACGCCGTGCTGCCAGAGCTCTTGGGGATGAAGAAGATGGTCAGCGAGGACGCGATCCGGCGCGCCTTCAAGGCGATCGATGAGACGGAAGGCGCCGTCTGGCTGCGCCGACACCTTCTCTATTGCGTGGAGCCGCTGCTCGCCGAGCCTTGGATTCTCGACGTCGATACGACGATCAAGCCGCTTTACGGTCACCAGGAAGGGGCGACCTTGGGCTACAATCCCAAGAAGCCGGGGCGTCCGAGCCATTGCTATCACACCTCTTCGATGGCTTCGACGCGTCTTGTTCTCGATGTCGACGTTTGTCCCGGCGACGAACATACGTCCAAGCATGCCGCGCCAAGCCTCTGGGGGATGCTCGACGGCCTCGCGCGCGACCTGTGGCCGGCGCTGTTGCGCGGCGACTGCGGCTGCGGCAACGAGGGGATGATGCGCGGGGCGGAGGCGCGGGAACTGCCGTTTCTCTTCAAGCTGCGCCTGACCGCCAACGTCAAGCGCATGATCGAGAAACTTTCCACGACGCGCGAATGGGTCGACGCCGGCCAAGGCTTCGAGGCGAAGGAGAGCGAGGTTCGGCTGACGGGTTGGAGCCGCCAGCGGCGCGTGATCGTGCTGCGCCGGCGCCTCAGGGACGCCGTGGGGCTTGCGCTGAACGACGATGGCGGCGCGCCGCAGCTTGCGTTCGTCGAGATCGGCGAAGCGGCGGAAATGTACGAATACTCGGTTCTGGTCACATCGCTCGATGAAGACACGGAGGCGTTCGGCCAGCTCTATCGCGACCGGGGCGACGGAGAGAATATTTTCGACGAGATGAAGAACCAATGGGGCTGGGGCGGCTACACGACGCACGATCTTGCGCGTTGCCGGCTTGCGGCCCGTCTGCTTGCGCTGTTTTACAATTGGTGGAACATCTTCGTCCGCCTCGCCGACCCCAGCCTCCACCGCGAGGCGATCACCAGCCGGCCGCTGTTCCTCTCGGCGATCGCAACGCGCACGCGGCATGCGCGGCAAACAACGATCCGCGTGACGAGTTCGCACGCCGAGGCCAAACCCGCCGCCAAGGCGCTTGCCGCCGTCGCCGCGTTCCTGAGAGGCTTGGCCAGAAATGCGGAGCAGTTGACCCGCCTGCAAACATGGCGGGCGATCCTGTCGCGCGCCTTCCAGGCGTTCCTCAACGGCCGCCTCCTGCGCGCGCCGCCCCGCCTCGCCCCAAGCTGATGCAACCTCCGCGCGCAACGTCGCAGAATAACCAAACGTCAAATCAGCCAACTGCCGTTTTTAGGTTAACTTGTCCGGTTTTGGTAGCACATCAAATGTCCGCTTCTTCTGCTTTTGTTCTTCCTGTGGGACTGTGGGCAACGCGTTTGCGTTGTCCACATTTCCACAGGCGCGCCGCCGAGCGGATTTAAGCGGCGTTTTTCGCATCCCGG
>JAFAHO010000341.1 GCA_019237205.1 Hyphomicrobiales bacterium | reverse complement strand
CTTGTAGGCCTCGATCATCGCCGGATTGCCGAGGATTATTGCGAGCTTATCGCCGTTGTGGCTGACGGCGATAGTCTGCCAGTCCTCGTATCCCCTGAACTCGGAGAACGCGAGACCGCCCGGCACTTGCAAGGCGTATCTGTCCTGCGCCGCAAGAGCCAAGCCGCCAAGCGCGGCGAGCAGCGCTAAGATGGCGACGGCTGGCGGAACGTTTGGGCGCTTCATCTTTCCTGCTCCTTCGGCTTGATCGTTGCGAAGGCGCGCTTCCCGGGGCCTCTGCGCCCGGCCCTCGCTCTTAGAATTGGCGAGCTTCCGCCGAAAACCGACGCGCGTCAAACCGACGTGCGGCCGGCTGCGGTCATGTGACAGTCTTACGACAAAGCGCCGCCTTCCGCGCTATTGACGGCCCTGGAAAGGCGTGGCTTTAACCCTCGTCGTTAGACGCTCGGCGTCGCCCCGTCCCTAAAGGAGAAACGACGCCATGCCGCACTGGCCGCTGCACGGGCGCATCGAAGGCGCGATCGTGATGATCGGCTTCGGATCGATCGGCAAGGGAACCCTGCCGCTGATCGAGCGCCATTTCGAATTCGACAAGGACCATTTCGTCGTCATCGATCCGAACGACTCGGACCGCCGCCTGCTCGACGAGCGCGGGGTGAAATTCGTCCATCTGGGCCTTACCCGCGACAACTATCGCGATGCGCTCGGCAAATATCTGAAGGCGGGCAAGGGCCAGGGATTCTGCGTCAACCTCTCGGTTGACGCATCCTCGCTCGACATGATGCGCTTTTGCCGCGAGGCCGGCGCGCTCTATGTCGACACCGTCGTCGAGCCCTGGCCCGGCTTCTACTACGACAAGTCCCTCGGCAACGAGGCCCGCACCAACTACGCGCTTCGCGAGACGGTGATGGAGGAGCGGCGCCGGAATCCGGGCGGAACGACCGCAGTCTCCTGCTGCGGCGCCAATCCGGGCATGGTCTCCTGGTTCGTCAAGCAGGCGCTCCTCAATCTCGCGGCAGACCTCGGCGACAAGGGCGGCGAGCCGAACTCGCGCGAGGACTGGGGCAGGCTCGCGCAGCGCCTCGGCGTCAAGGGCGTGCATATCGCCGAGCGCGACACGCAACGCGCGACGCATCCGAAGCCGCGCAACGTCATCGTCACCACCTGGTCGATCGAGGGTTTCCTGTCGGAAGGCATGCAGCCGGCCGAGCTCGGCTGGGGCACGCACGAGAAATGGTCGCCGCCGAACGCGGGCTTCCACGAAACCGGCTGCGGCGCCGCGATCTACCTCAACCAGCCCGGCGCCAACACGCGCGTGCGCTCGTGGACGCCGACCGCGCGCGGACAGTTCGGCTTCCTCGTCACCCACAATGAATCGATCTCGATCGCCGACTACTACACGGTGCGTAACGACCGGGGCGAGGCCGTCTACCGCCCGACCTGCCACTACGCCTACCATCCGTGCGACGATGCGGTGCTCTCGCTGCACGAGCTCTTCGGCCGCGCCGGCGAGATCCAGAGCGCCCATCATATTCTCGGAGAGGCCGAGATCGTCGACGGCGTCGACGAGCTCGGAGTGCTCCTCTACGGCCACGCCCGCAACGCCTACTGGTACGGCTCGCAGCTCTCGGTCGAGGAGACGCGCGCGCTCGCGCCTTATCAGAATGCGACCGGCATGCAGGTGACCTCGGCGGTGCTGGCCGGCATGGTCTGGGCGCTCGAGAACCCGAGGGCGGGCATTGTCGAGGCGGACGAGATAGACTTCCGCCGCTGCCTCGACGTGCAGACGCCCTATCTCGGCCCGGTTGTGGGCGTCTACACCCACTGGACGCCGCTTAAGAACCGCCCCGGTCTCTTTCCCGAGGACATCGACGAAAGCGACCCGTGGCAGTTCAGGAACGTGCTCGTGCGGTGAGCGCGGGTTTTGGCGGTGGGTTCAATCTTTTCAATCGGTAGGGCGCCTTTTCCTGGAACTTCGGAGCTGCCAAGCACCCTGCACCCTCACCCTGATGCATGTGTCGCCGTAGTAACAGGGAAATATGCAGGTGTCACCGTAATCCTACGAAAGGATCACCGACGCCATTGCCGCGGAGCGGCGGATCAAGGGGTGGTCGCGCGCAAAAAAGGAGGCCTATATGCGGAGATTTTCCGGCGCTCGTCGCTTTGTCGAAGCGCGGCTCCAAGATGGGCGTGTAACGGGAGGCGGGACCAGCGCGCGCCCTCTGGAATCGTCCTTCGAGGCCGCTTCGCGGCGCCTCAGGAGGAGGTCCGTGTTTTCGCTGACACTTCAATTGGTTGTCGCCATGAAGGCGCGTAACGCTTGAAGAGCAGATCGTGGCTTTGGCCGGCCCGATTGGCGCTCGCTTTCCTCATCATGCGAAGATCGGCAAGGCGAAATTTCCCGCCGCTTGAATTTCCGCTCGGGCCCTCAGGCTGCCTCTTCGGCGCGCCGGGCCCGAATGAATGCGGCGCCGCCTGGCATCAGGCGCGCCGTCGGCGTCTCTGGATCGACAACTCGCCAGAATGGCGTGACGGCATGGTCGCCCGACTCCCAGGCCTTGACAGCCGCCGCCGCAATATCTCGCAACAACCTTTGGGTCGTCACCGGACAGGTCACCTCAGCGCCGTACCGGACGGCCATCGACCGGCGGACCGCGCTCAGGGCGCCTCCGCCCCGCGGCGCCTCGGCAATCGCCGCCTCGAGCAGCGCTTGCGACGGGTAGAGCATCCGTTGCGGAACCCTCTCGCCTTTCACCGAGTGAAGCCTGTTGGCGACGAATGGCAACTCCTGTCCGTCCGGGGAGCTCACAAAGGGAACGACTGCCATTCTCATTCTCCTTGGGTGCGCCTGCCTGAGGGTCCCCTACTCAATATAGCTGTTTGGCTGCGCAGCGTCTGCGTGCTCAGAGCCAGAGGCGGCATGGCGCCGAGACCGGCGCATGAACGCGAGGCGGAGCCAGCGCGCGCGCTTCAGGAATCGTCCCCTTCGCCAGGCTCAGGGCAGGCTTTCGAGGCCGCTTCGCGGCGCCTCACGACGAGGTCCGCGCTATTCGCCGCAGCGGCGGGGAGCGCCGCGCTGCGGGAGCGCAAAGCAATCATTCTGAACTCGCGTGACCGCCTTTCTCAGCCACGGAACGCTTCATCAACAACACCAGAAACGCGACTGCAAACGTCAACACGGCCATCATCCAAAAGGTGTCGAAATAGGCAAGCGAAGACGCCTGCTGCTGGCGCAGATTCTCAAGTGCTTGCCAAGCCAGCTGCTGCGCAGCCACCGGATCGCCGGTCTGCTGCAGGAACGCTCCCCGCGCCTGCTCGAGGAAAGAAGCCACAGCCGGGTTGAAAGGATCGAGGGACTCGCCAAGCCGCAGGGTGTGAAACTGATCACGCCGCTCTTGGAAGGTCTGGGCCAACGACGTCCCGACGCTGCCCCCCTCGTTGCGCAAGAGGCTCAACAAGCCAATGGCGGCCCCGCGCAACGCCAGTGGCGTATAGAGGTAAGCGGCCACGTTCGCGGGAGCAAAACATACCGCCAGTCCCGCGATCACGAGCACCCGAGGCCAAACAGCTTGGCCTGGGCTGATGTCGAGGTTGAATTGCGACATCCAATAGTTTCCGGCGGTCATGAGCAACAGCCCTGCGGCGATCAGCCATCGGGCGTCCGTCCCGAGGCCGAGCAGGCGGCCCACGATCGGCATCGCCAGGACCGCAAAAATTCCGGCAGGCGACATCACCAACCCCGCGCTCAGCGCATCATAGCCGAACAGAGACTGAAGCAGCCCAGGCAGGGAAGTGCTTGCGGCATAGAGCGCGAGATAAGCGCAGAAGATGATGATGCAGCAGGCGGCGAAGTTGCGTTCACCCAACGGGCGGAAATTGACCACGGGGTTGCGGTGACGCAGCTCCCAAAAGATTAATGCGACCAAACCCACCGCAAAGAAAATGGCCAGCGTCTGGACGCGCCAGAATGGATCGCCCAGCCAGTCCCACTCTTGGCCCTTGCTGAGCATCACTTCCCAAGAGACCATGACGATGACCAGCAGCGACAAACCGATCGAGTCAAAATGAAACGGCTGCTTCCTCAACTCCGTGCGCTGGGCGACAAGATAATCCGGATCGCGGAGCAGGGCATAGCATCCGCCCATCGCCAAGAAGCCGACGGGCACGTTGATCAAGAACACCCAACGCCAGGAGTAGGAATCGGTTATCCAGCCGCCCAAGGTCGGACCGACCACCGGCGCGATCAGCGCAGCAAAGCCGAACAGCGTCATGGCTACGCCTTGCTTTTCGCGCGGGAAGGCGTCTAGCAACACCCCCTGGCTGCTGGGTTGCAGGCCGCCGCCCGCCAGACCCTGGATGACGCGGAACAGGATCAGCTGACCCAGACTTCCAGCCAGTCCGCACAGCAAAGAGCTGAAAGTGAATACTGCTATCGACGCCAGGAAGTAGTTGCGGCGACCCAGATGAGCGCTCAGCCAGCCCGTGATAGGCAGGATGACAGCGTTGGCGGCGAGGTAGCTGGTAAGAACCCACTCACCGTCGCTGACAGTAGCCGACAGCCCTCCCGCGATATAGCGGAGCGCCACCACCGCGATGGTGGTGTCGAGGACCTCCATGAACGTCGGCACCACGACGAGGGCGGCCACCAGCCAGGGGTTTTGCGCAACACCGGGCGTGGCGGGCGAAAGCGCCGCGGCTGTCACTTGTTTGCGCCTGGCGGGTTTGCGATCGAACCGCCGCTTTGTGGTTCAGGCGCATGCGCCTGTAAAAACTTCCCGGCGTCGGGTCCGGTGGGCGGCTTGTTAAAGTAGACGTACGGAACAACCGACGTGCCGATAAACAGCGGGCTCTTGTCCGGATCGTAGTCTGCGAGGTCGATCCGAACCGGCAGCCGCTGCACCACCTTGACGAAGTTGCCTGTGGCGTTCTGTGGCGGCAGCAGCGCCAAGGTCGATCCGGTCCCCTCGGTAAAGCCGGAAATGCGCCCCTTGAACACATGGCGGTCGCCATACATGTCGACATAGAGATCGGCTGGCTGGCCGATGCGCAAGTCGCCGAGCTGCGTCTCCTTGAAGTTAGCGTCGATCCAGATTTCATCGAGCGAGCGGATCGCCATGAGACTCTGGCCGACCTGGACATTGTCGCCCGGATTGACATTGCGGCGCGTGATGACCCCGTCGATCTCCGCGATGACGTCGCAGTAGCGGAGATCGAGCTCGGCCTGGTCGAGATCGCGCTTGGCGACCTCGAGCTTGGCCTCGGCCTGCTTGACGTCCGGCGCGTCAGCCGCCAGCCGAGCGAAGGTGCTATTGATGTCGCCTTCTTTTTCGAAGGCGTCAAGCATCTGCTTCGGCGTCTCCTCGAACGAATGGATGACGCCCAACTGAGCCGCACTCTGGATCAGGTCGGCCTGCGCCTGCAGCACGGAAGAAAAGGTTTGATCGATATCGGCCGGAACTTGGCCGAGGTCTCCCTCGTCGTTTTGCTGCGGCAACCCCAAAGAGGCACGGATTTGACGCACATCGGCGAGCGACGCGGTAACGTCCGCGCGGGCCGCCAACAAGGCGGCTTGCCGCCGGTCGTACTCCGACCGGGGGGTATCGCCCGTCACCACCAACTTGGCGGCCCGATCGAAGTCAACCTGAGCCAGCGCGAGCTCGGCTCTGCTCTTGTCGACACCGGCAACCCGCGCGCGCAGCTGGGCGACTTGGTTGTCGACGTCCTCGACGGCGTGCTGCAACGTCCAGCGCCGGGCCCTGGCCTCCGCTTCGATCCCGCGTACCTTGGCCCTCGCCATCTCCAGGTCCGCGGTCGCCGTATCGACGGCCGCCTTTTTGACCGCGACCGCGATCTGAAAGGGCTCCTTGTCCAGTTGGACCAGAAGGTCTCCCTTGCGCACGCGGTAGTTATCATCCACCAGAACCCGCGAAACTTGGCCTTTGACGCGGGCGGCGACGAAGGTCACGTGACCGTTGACGTATGCGTCATCGGTCGAAACCGTATTGAGCGTCACCTGGACCCAGGGAATGCCGAACCAAAGGGCGGCGGCCAGGACCAGAACACCCGCTGCTCCGAGCAAGATTCTTCGCCGCCGCGGAGCTTTCTGCTTCTGCGGCGCGGCGTCGGCGCTGGGCGCCGTCTGTCCGGCCGGCGGCGGATCGGCGCTGCGAGTCGAAGTCGGCTCGTTGCCCTTCTCGATCGTCTCGCGGCTTTGCTCGCTCATGGTGGGACTCCTCCATCGAACCGACGAACGACGACCCCTCTCGAGCGTCCACAGGCTACATCTTTCGACGCCCGACCCCAAGTGCGATCAAGGGCGCTTGAGGCTTCCCCAAGTTGTCCAACAGAGTCTTCTTCGCCCTATAGTCCGAGCTCGGTCAAGGAGGATGATCGTCAAAGCGTCGGCCGAGCGGCCAGCGGTATTTGCGCTCGCCTTCAGCGATTGGCGGACGCACTGTCACCCTAACGCGTAAGCAGCGATGGCGTCAGTTCCCAGCAGCAGCGCCGCCACGCCCGTCAGCTTGAATTGCCAGCGGCTCGCCAGGGGCTAAGACCCGAACGGATGTCTTGGGAGAACGCAAGGCTGTCGCTTGCTGAAATTCCTGCGTCAGTTGAGACGGCGAGCCTGCGTACCCCAGGAACAGAGTATCCACGATTCGCCCGCCCGTGAACGAATAGTGGATCGGAACTGCGTAACGAGGTTGGAGGATCCGACAGAGTTCCGCGGCGTCCTTGGCATCCATCACCACTTTGCGATTGCCCGCTGGGCGAATCCTGAGGCCATTGATTGCGAGAAGCGCCACATCGATCTGCTGGCAGCGGGCGCCGATCTCGCTCAGCTCAGGAATGAGCAGAGTGTCGCCGCCGAAATAGACGGCGGCGCCGCCCGCTTGCAGCAGATACGTGGTCTCGGGAACGCCATGTTTGCCGGGCGCAGCCGTTACAGTGATCGGGCCAAAGCTCGTCGCTTCCCATGCATCCATCTCAGTCACGTTTGTGAAACCCGCCTTGAGCGCCATCTTTGCAATCCCGCGCTTGACCGCAAGAGGCACTTGCTTGTCGGGATAGGCGCGGAAAGCCTGCATGTCGTAGTGGTCGTAGTGTCCGTGGCTGACGACCACTCCATCGAGCCGCGGCAGATTCTCTCAAGGGTTATGCCGTAAGGCTCGCCGTGATAGTAGCCAAATCGCTCTGAAAACCAAGGGTCAGTGAGAACCTTGGTCCCGTCGAAGTCGATCAGGACGCTCGAATGCGCCACACGAGTGACAGTGATGGTCGTCATGACAATCTTCCCTCGCAGGAGCGAACACCAGGAAGGCTCCGCGCGTGGCGGGCCCATCCCAGCACGCAGCCGTCTGCAACAGACATTTGCTAAAAACCGGATTCCCGGCCGGACTCGGCGCCTGCCGCTTAGCGCGCGCCGGTCTCGATGATCTCGACCCCGGCGGCCTTCGCTCGCTCAACCATGTCGGCCGTGCCGCGCCCGCCGGGAAACGCGATGACGAGCTCGGGGAGGGCCAGGGCGATCATGAGCTGATTGCG
>JAFAHO010000049.1 GCA_019237205.1 Hyphomicrobiales bacterium | reverse complement strand
CGGTCGACGACGACCTCCTGATCCACCCAGTCCGCTCCGGCGTTCCTGAGATCGGTTTGGAGCGACGAACACGAGGTCATCCGCCTGCCGCGAGCCGCGCAGATCTCGGTGATGGTCCATGGGCCACGGCAGATCGCCGCCACCGGTTTGTCCGCATTGAGGAATGCTTTCGCGAACGCCATTGCCTTGGGCTGAACCCGCAGCGCATCGAGGTTGACGAGGCCGCCAGGCAGGAGCAGAGCGCCGAAGTCCTGCGGATTGGCTTGATCGAGAGGAACGTCGACTGGGAGTTCGTCACCCCATTCGCCGAATTTCCACGCGCGGACGCGTTCAGCCTTGGGCGACACGATCTGGGTCTGGGCGCCGGCTTCGTCGAGCGCCTTCCGCGGCCGCACCAGCTCGACCTGTTCGAAACCGTCCGTCACCAGGATCGCGACCTTGAGACCCTTCAGAGTCTCGTTCGTCATGGTTCGATCTCCTTCTCGTTTCATTCCGCTGCGGCCAGGGCTCTCAAGCGGCGCGCGCGGCCTCCTCTCCGATCATTTTCGATGTCGGCCTGAGGCTGCGAGACGCAGGATGGCGAAGGCGATGATCGCCACTGACGCGTACCGCTCGGCTCGCTCCATGGCTATTGCGCGTACGGATTGCCGACATGTCCCGGCAGACGGCACCTATAACACTATGGTTCAGGAGCGGTTGCGGCGCGCCCGTACGCGCCCCGGCACGCTCGGATGACCCAAGTCGACAGGCTCACTCGAGCGTCTCGCGGTAGACGAGCGTGGCGAAGGCGATGACCGCGACGGTGAAGACGGCCATCGGCCACAGCTCCGGCGCGATCTCGGCCCAGCCGTTCCCCTTCAAGAGCATGCCGCGCACGATCCGCATGGCGTGTGTCGTGGGGAAGATGTCGCCGATCGCCTGCGCCCAGACCGGCATGCCGCGGAAGGGGAACATGAAGCCCGACAGCAGGAACGAGGGCATGAGCGTGAACTGGGCGAGCTGCACCGCCTGCATCTGGTTGGCCGCCACCGTCGAGAAGGTGACGCCGAGCGCGAGATTGCTGGCGATGAAGACGCCGATGGCGCCGAGCAGCAGCGGCACCGAGCCTCGGATCGGCAAGGCGAAGAAGATCGACGCGGCGACGAGGATCAGCACGACCTGAATGTAGCCGATGACCACGTAGGGCGCGATCTTGGCGATCATCACCTCGATCGGCCTCACCGGCATTGCGAGCAGGTTCTCCATCGTGCCGCGCTCACGCTCCTTGGTGATCGCCATGGTGGTGACGAACAGGGTCGAGAACATCAGCACGATGCAGACGAGGCCGGGGACGACGTTGAGCACTGTGAGCTGCTCGGGATTGTACCGGGCGTGGACGACGAACTGGAACGGCGGCGTCTGCGGCTGCATCTGGCGGATCGGCGGCAGATCGCGGTTGAGGTCCGAGGCCGCCTGACCGAGCGCCGCGACTGCATTGCCGATCGCAGTCGGATCGGCGTGCGCGTCTGCTCCGAGTAGATGAACGGCGGGGTGTACTCGGCCTGCGGCGAAATGAAAGAAACGACGCCGGCCAGATCGCCCGGACAATTGTCGCACGAGAACGCAACCTTGTCGCCGACATGCACCCGCGCGAGTTCGGTCTCCGGGATGAAGAAGCGGACAAAGATGTTCTGCGGCGGCAGCAGGAAGACGACCGGCGCTCCGGCCGCAAGCGTTTCGCCGGAAAACGCGATCACGTCGGCGACGAGACCGGCGTCGGGCGAGACGACCGAACGCTGGTCGAGCCGCCACTGCGCCTGCTTGAGCGCCGCCTCGAGCGAATCGACCAGCGACTTCTGCGCCTCGATTTCACGGCCGGCCCATGGCCGCCTGACCGGTCGCGAGCGCGGCGGCGACCGCTGCGACCTTCGCTTCCGCCGAACGCAAGGCGGCGTCCTCCTGATCGACGATCTGCTGGGTCGCCGAGCCCGACTTCAACAGCGATGAGCTGCGTTGCAAGTCCTCGTGCGCCTTGTCGCGCGCGGCCTCTGCGTCGCGCAAATTGGCCTTGGCCTGCTCGATCTCGGAGGGCTTGGCGGGCGAGAGGAGATTGGCGAGCTGATCGCGTGCCTGTTGCAGGAGGCGGCGCGCCTGATCGACGGCGGCCCGGTCGTCGGCGTCGTCCTGCTCGAACAGCGGCTGGCCTTTTACGACCCGGTCGCCCCGCGCGACATGGACGGCGGTGATGAGACCAGGCTCAGTCGGCGCGACCTTGACGAAGTCCGCCTCCGCATAGCCCTGCCAGGCGATCGGCTGAGGCGTTCTCGGGCGGAAGAGCGCCCATCCGCTCGCCAGGACAATCGCCGCAAGCGCCGCCGGGACAACGATTCGACGAAAAAAGGCGGCGCTCGCGTGTGGTCAGGGCTTCAAACCCCAGGGTTGGCCGGCGGTCACACCCTCAGAGGCATCAGCACATAGAGGGCGGACGCGCCGTCGCGATCCAGGATCAAAGTCGGCGAGCCTGGATCGGCGAGGCGGATGAGCGCCGTATCGCCCGAAAGCTGGCCGACGATGTCAAGGAGGTAGCGGGCATTGAAGCCGATGTCGATCGGAGGCGAATCGTAGTCGACTTCGATCTCTTCGCTGGCCGAGCCCGAATCGGGATTGTTGACGGATAGAGTCATCTTGCCGTCGGCGATGGCGAGCTTGATCGCCCGGCCGCGCTCGGAGGAGAGCGTCGACACGCGATCGACCGCCTTTTCGAACGGCTCCTTGTCGACAACGAGGCGCTTGTCGTTGCCGGTCGGGATGACCCGCGCATAGTCGGGGAAGGTGCCGTCGATCAGCTTGGTCGTCAGCATGACGTCGCCGAACTGGAAGCGCGCCTTGGCGGTCGAGATCTCGATCTCAACGTCCTGCGTCAGGTCCTCGAGCAGCTTCAAGACTTCGCCGACCGCCTTGCGCGGCGCAATGACGCCGGGCATGCCGCCCGCGCCTTTGGGCGCCGGCGTTTCGACGCGCGCAAGGCGGTGGCCGTCGGTCGCGACGGCGCGCAGCATGAGGTTCCCGCCGACATCGACCGTGTGCAGGAAAATGCCGTTGAGATAGTAGCGCGTCTCCTCCGTCGAGATCGCGAACTGCGTGTTGTCGATCAGCCGTTTGAGCTCCACCGCCGGCAACGTGAAGCGATGCGAGAACTCGCCCGACGTAATGTCGGGAAAGTCCGAGGCGGGCAGCGCCTGGAGATAGAAGCGCGACCGGCCCGATCGGAGCAGCAATTGTCCGGTCTCGCCGGCGATTTCGAGGCTCGCCTGCGCTCCCTCCGCCAGCTTGCGCACGATGTCGTAGATCACATGCGCAGGCACTGTGGTCGCGCCGGACTGCGCGACGTCGCCGGGGACCGATTCGGTCGCCTCGAGGTCGAGATCCGTGCTTTTCAGCGCGACCTTGCCGTCGGACGCCTCGATCAGGACGTTGGCCAGAATGGGGATCGTGTTGCGCCGTTCGACGATGCGATGCACGTGTCCCAGAGCCTTGAGCAGGACCGAACGCTCGATGGTGACCTTCATCGCTTAAATTCCGCACTCTTTGTGACGACCGACGCGCCCTGATGCAGGGCCGAGGACTCTGCCAAGGCGCTCCGGCCGGCGCAAGGGCGCCGCCGGCGCGGGCAGCCGTTTCCTTCTGGATATTAACGATTTCGTCAATCGGGGCGAAAGCTTTACCGGCCCTTAAATCGCCCGCTCTACTCTCTCTCCCCGCGCGAGGCGCGTTCTCCCCGACCCATCGGGCCGCGTCGGCGCGAGCGGGATGACGATGTTCGGGCGACGCGGCATGAAAAGCCGGACGCGGATCGAGCCGCGCCTCGACTGGCGCGACGCGGGCGGCGACGATCTGCGCGCCGATCCCGCCGACCGCCCGGCGTGGGCCCGGAGCGCGAAGTCGGCAAAGACGGCGCGCGGCAGGAAGGGACTGGGCAGGCCGCGGCGCTCCTCGCTCGGCCGACTTTTCTACTGGACCTTCGTGCTCGGCGTCTGGGGCGTGATCGGGCTCGCCGGACTGGTGGCTTATGAGGCGAGCCAACTGCCGCCGATCGATCAGCTGGCGGTGCCGAAACGCCCGCCCAACATCGCGATCCTGGCCGACGACGGCGCGCTCATCGCCAATAGGGGCGACACAGGCGGCGCGGCGGTCCGTCTCATCGACCTCCCGCCCTATCTGCCCAAGGCCTTCGTCGCGATCGAAGACCGGCGCTTTTATGAGCATTTCGGCATCGACCCGGTCGGCATATCGCGCGCGATCATGCGCGATTTGACCGGGAAAGGCGGGCTCGAGGGCGGCTCGACGCTGACCCAGCAGCTCGCCAAGAACCTGTTCCTCACTCAGGAACGCACGCTGTCGCGCAAGACCCAGGAGGCGATTCTGGCGCTCTGGCTCGAGCGCAGATATTCCAAGGACCAGATTCTCGAGCTCTATCTCAACCGCGTGTATTTCGGCTCGGGCGCCTACGGGGTCGAGGCGGCGTCGCAGAAATATTTCGGCAAGAGCGCGCGCCTCGTCACGCTGTCGGAGGCGGCGCTGCTTGCCGGCCTCATGAAGTCGCCAACCCGCCTTGCGCCCAACCACAATCTCGCTGGCGCCAACGAGCGCGCGGCGCAGGTGATCACCGCCATGGCCGAGCAGGGGCACATTACCGAGGCGATGGCCAAGATGGCGCTCGCCAATCCGGCCCAGATCTGGCGCGACAAATCCGCGGGCTCGATCAACTACGCCGCCGACTACGTGATGGACGCGCTCGACGACACGGTCGGCGCGAGTTTCGACGGCGACTTCACCAGTCCGGCCAGCAGCGCGGCCTCGGACAGGCTGTCGAACCGCGCGCTCTTGCCGAAATATTTCTGCGACGCCGCCTCGACCCCATAGGCGCCCGCGCCGAAATAGACGCGGTTGAGATAGAGCTCGAGGATCTGGTTCTTGGAATAGCGGCGCTCGAGCCACAGCGCCAGGATCGCCTCCTGGACCTTTCGCGACAGCGTGCGCTCCTGGGTCAAGAACAGGTTCTTGGCGAGCTGCTGGGTGATGGTCGAGCCGCCCTCGACCGCGCCGCCGCCCACGATATCGCGAAGAAGCGCGCGAGCCGTGCCGAGCGGA
>JAFAHO010000371.1 GCA_019237205.1 Hyphomicrobiales bacterium | reverse complement strand
CCAAGCGCGCGCAGGGCTTGCAGGAGGCGGGTTTCGGCGGATTCGAGGATTGGGTCGGGCATGATAGATTTCCGTTCGTCATTGCGATGAGCGTAAGCGACGACGCGATCCAGGGCATGAGGCTTGCCGCAGTCGTCCGTGAATGGCTACGGATGAGGGGTTCGCGCCGGACTAGCGGCTGCCTCCCCATCCGCTGGCGCCGGCTAACCGCAAGACCAACAAGAGGACGGCTGCTCCAATCGTGGAGTCGACAACGAGCCCCGCTATCCGATGAAATGGACGCCAAAGCGAGGAAGCAGCCAATTGCCGAGCAAAGAGCCGATGACCCCAACCGCAGAATCGCCAACTAGCCCAAACCCCGATCCGCGGACGACCCTGCCCGCGAGATAGCCGACGGCGGCGCCGACCAGCAAAATGACGATCATGCGCTCATCTGACTGGTGCACGCGCGGTTCCTCGTGTGGTTGAGCTCTTCCGGTGATGCTACGGCGGCGATTTCTTAAGATTCGTTGCAATTGACCTTTAGCGACCCAGTAACCTTTCTCCATCACCATACGGAATCGGGGCATCTGCGGGTGCAACTGAGATGCGGAAGCAGGGACCTGCCAGGCGAGCCTTCCGGCAAGTCGCAAAATTCTCGCTCGTTTCATCCTTGCTGATCAAGGTCGCATTTCCGTCCGGGGCGTTTTCTTGGCGCCCGCTCGGCGAAGTCGGAGGATAGGTTGCAGCCCTCCCTGTTTACCCGTCTCACGGCAGTCGAGGCCGAACTGCGGGCAATGAAGGACATGCTCGACGGGCTCAAGGTGAACCAGGACCAACTGCGTCGGGATCGCGACGAATGGCGATGGCGGGCCGAGCGTCTACTCGCGGATCAAGAGCAGGGGGCGTGGTGGCGATGGCGTAGGCAAGCCGGCGTGACGGCAACCGCTGTTGCGGCGGGCTTATACCGGCTGCACGCCGAGATGCAGAACAAGCTGGCCGCAATGAAAGCGAGCCGGAATGAGCCGCGCCAAAACCGCGACGAATGGCTCAGCCGCGATAGGCCGCGTCTGATGGATCGGCGCAAGCCGTGGCGGCCAGTCTAGGAAATTGACGCAGCCGTCCATTGGCGCAGCTCATTTCAGGTCGCCTGCATCCAGTTCGACGAGCCGCAAGATGACGTGGCTGTAGCTTTCGCCGGGCTTGCGCATGGCCCTCATGCGATCGACCAGAGCCGCTTCGACCTGGATGAAGCACTGGCCGCGATCACGCTGCAGGGGCCACCGCGCCGAGCCCTTGGGCAGCTGGGATGCGATGGCCTCGTAGGCCACATCGGTAAGGGCGATCCGAATCATCTCCGAGCACTTGACCCTGACCAAGCGGAAATTTGATGGCCGAAATCATCCGACTATGCGCCAGGAACGCTGCTGACGCTCGAGGAGCCTGCGGGCCGCGCGGGCGACAGAACGAAGCAAGGGAAGGAGGGGTTTATGCGCCCGCCTGTGCCCCGCCGAAGCGGCCAAAGACAAACACATACGTCCGCTCGACTTTGTCTCGCCATAGCTCGCCCTGATAGATCGGCGGCAACACGTCGTATTCGTGCCGGATCGTCTCGCGGACGTCGGCCTTGGCGTTCTCCTTCAATCGCCAGTCGAGAATGAATTTCTCCCGCTTCAGCTTCGCGAGCAATTGACGCGCGATCTTCTTCACCTCCAGTTCCTCGGCCTTGGTCAGCTTCGGGTCGGGGCGGGTCAGAATGTCGAACACGGCGAGCTCGTCCTCGTCCAAGCCCTCCTTGAGATGGCGCTGCTCCTCTTCATCAAGCGAACGGGTAAATTCCATCAGCTCTTCGAACAACCGTTCGACGTCCATGCTGCCGGCGTTATAGCGGTCGATCAGTTCGTTGAGCCTTTCCAGAAGATCAATTCGCGATGGATTGCGCTTGGCGAGCGCCTGCGCGCGCTGTTCTGTCCGGCCGCGCAGGATTTCGGCAGCCGTCTTTTTTTCGCCGCGCGCGAAAAGGTCCGCGAGTCGCTCGAAATCGAGCGAGGAGAGATCGAACAGCCGCTTCAGGTCCTCGCCGCTCGGCACCGGAGCGCCGATGGCCGCGCCGGATATCGCCTCGCCGATGAGGCGCTCGATCTCGGCGATGGCGGCGAGCGCGGCCTTGCTCGGCTCTTTGCGGGTCATGGCGCGGATCATCTCGGCGACGATTTTCAGCACGATCATGTCGCCGCGGAATTCGATCGCCGCCGGATCGGGCAGAACCGCGCGGAACAAGTTCCAGGCGTCGCCGACCAGCCGCAGAAACGCGCGCTTGTCGTCGTCGCTGCCGAGCAGACGTTCGGTGGCCCGCCGCAGCGCCGCCTGCCGCTCGAAGCCCGTCACGGCAAGCACGTCGGCGGGGCGGACGGACCGCGCCTCGGCGTAGGTCACGGCCCGGCCGAGCGCTGCGCGCAGGGCCTCGACAAGCTCGGCCTTGCCCTCGATCGGCTCGCTCGTCACGCCGGGGCGCGGCTGGGCGTAGATGGCCAACGCTTCCTTCAAATTGCGGAACACCCCGACGTAGTCGACGATGAGCCCCGCCTGCTTGCCCGGCGCGACGCGGTTCGCGCGCGCGATCGTCTGCATGAGCGTATGGTTCTTCATCGGCTTGTCGATGTAGACCGTCGAACAGGTCGGCACGTCGAAGCCGGTGATCCACATCGCGCAGACGAACACGAGGCGCAGCGGGTCATCCGGCGCCTTGAACTTCTCGTCCATGTCCTCGTTGACCAGGCGACGGCGGCGCGGCTCGATGTCGAGTCCGAGCTTGGCCATGAGCTGGATTTCGTTCTGCGAGGGGCTGACGACGACAGCCATGTCGGTCTCGCGGAGCCAGGCGAGCTGCTCCGCCGTCGCCGCACGCTCAACAGCGTCGGCAATCGTCCCGGCCCGCTCGGTTTCCCGCGCCAGCATGTCGCCCCAATGGCGTTTGACCTTGTCGTACATGCGGACTGCGGTCGCTTTGTCAATCGCGATGAACATCGCCTTGCCGCGATAGCCGCGTCTCGAAAAATGCCGCACTAGATCGGCCGCGACCTTGTCGAGCCGGTCGGTGTTGGTGATGAGGTGGTAGGCCCTGGCGAGGCGCCGCGCGATTGCGTCCTCTTCGTCCTCGCCGAGGTTCGCCTCGTCGATGACGCGAGCGATCTCGTCGCCGAGCTGCTCGTTGGTCAGATGGAGTTCCGGCAGCCGGCTTTCGTAATAGAGCGCCACGGTCGCGCCGTCGGCGATCGATTGGGCGAAGTCGTAGATCGACACGTGGTCGCCGAACACCTCGCGGGTGCGCTCTTCCTCGCCCGCGATGAGCGGCGTGCCGGTGAAGCCGATGAACGCGGCGTTCGGCAGCGCCGCGCGCATGTTGGCGGCGAGGATATCGTATTGACTGCGATGCGCTTCGTCCGTGATGACGATAATGTCGCTGCGGGTGGAGAGCACCGGATAGACTTCGCCGCGCGCCGTGCCGAACTTCTGAATCAGGGTGAAGATGTAGCGCTCGTTGCCGCGCAAAAGCTCCTTTAGGTGCTCGCGGCTCTGCGCCTGCACCGACTCGCGAACCTTCGTCAGCTCGCCGCACGCCGCGAAGGTACCGGCGATCTGATCGTCGAGTTCGGCCCGGTCGGTGACGATGAGAGACGTGCAGTCGCCCGGCTTTTTGCGCAGCACTTTGCGGGCGAAAACAGCATGGAGAGGCTCTTGCCCGAGCCTTGGGTGTGCCAGAAGACGCCGAGCCG
>JAFAHO010000358.1 GCA_019237205.1 Hyphomicrobiales bacterium | reverse complement strand
GCGCGCGCCGCAAAGGCGACATCGGTTTCGCGTCGCTGCGCGGCGGGACGGTCGTCGGCGATCACAGCGTCGTCTTCGCCGGCGAAGGCGAGCGGCTCGCGCTCACGCATCACGCCGAGGATCGCGCCCTCTTCGCCTACGGCGCGCTGAAGGCGGCGCGCTGGGCGCAGAACCGCAAGCCCGGACTCTATTCGATGGCGGACGTGCTCGGCCTCAAAGGCTGAGAGTCACCCTGCGAGCCTCAGTTCGACGCGTGCGCCTCGGCGCACGAGAAATCGAGCTTCACCGCCCTTTCGGTCTTGCCCGCGTGGACGCTGATGGCGAGCGCCGCGCAGGTCGCGTTCTCGAGAAAGACCGCCTTATGCTCGACGCCGTCAGCGCCGAAGATGAAATGGGTGAAGGCCTTGTGCGTGACGACCTGCTGCCCGCCATGGCCGGTCTGGGTGAGGTCGACGGTCGCCGTCGCGTATTTGGGGGAGGCGTTCTTGTCGCCCTCGAAGGTGAAATCGAGGAACAGGCCCGTCGCCGTGTCGCCGCCCGGAGCGCCGCCGCTCGGGGCGTCGACGAGCGCTTCGCCGCCGACGAGATCGTCCGACAGTTTGCCCGCATGTTCGAGAAAGGCGTAGGCCTTGACGTCGACGATCTTCAATTCCGCTGCGTGAGCGCCGGCGAAACACGCAAATGACGCCGCCGCTACACCGGCCCGAAGCCTGATCACCTTCCCCTCCCGAAGAGCCCCAAAACGTAAAGCTCAGATAGCAAAAAGCCCCGGGCCGCGCAATGCGGACCGGGGCTTTCTACTTCGTCCAGCTGACGACGATGTGTCAGTTGTTGCGCTGGGAGCCGGTCAGCATGAGGATTGCCTGGAACATGTTGATGAAGTCGAGATAGAGCCTGAGCGCGCCGTGAATCGACTTCTTGTGCGTCATCTCGTAGCTGTCGCCGCCGTAATACATTTCCTTGATCGACTGGGTGTCCCAGGCGGTCAGGCCGGCGAAAATCACTACGCAGAGAATCGACAGGCCCCACTGCAGGCCGGAACTGTGCAGGAAGATGTTGATGAGGCTCGCAATGATGAGGCCGATGAGGCCCATCATCATGAACGACCCCAGCGCCGACAGGCTGCGCTGGGTGGTGTAGCCGTAGAGGCTGAGGCCCGCGAAGGCCGCCGCGGTGGCGAAAAACGCGCGCCCGATCGAGGCGCCTGTATAGACCAAGAGCAGCGTCGACATGGAGAGGCCGATCAGCGCCGCGAAGACGATGAAGGCGTTGCGGGCGCTCGCCACCGACATCGAATTGATGCGGGCCGAGATGTAGAATACTAGCGCCAGCGGCGCGAGTATGATCACCCATCGGAGCGGCGACGTATAGATCAGCTGACCAAACGCGCTGGCCGAAACCGCGCGCCCGCCCTCAAAGTGAACATCTGCAAGCGCGAACGCGCCGTAGGCCACGAGCCCGGTCACGCCGAGGCCGAGGGTCATGTAGTTGTAGACGCCGATCATGTAGGCGCGCAGCCCCTGATCGACGGCGACGCCCGGCCGTGCGACCCCCGCGCCTACGCGCGAGCTGGCGTAGCGATCATAGTCGGACATGAGAGAACCTCTTGGAACAAGGGTGCGGCGCTGAACCGGGTTTTAGCCCGGGTCAGCGCCAGTCGTCTATAATATGGCCGTGGGGCGCCCCGCCGCAAGAGCCATTCCTTTAACGATTCGTAACTAGCAGCCTCAGTGCCCGCCGCCGGCTCCGGCCGCGACCGGGCGGCGCATGAAGGCCGCGAAGCCGACGCAGGCGAGGAAGATCGCGGTTAGCGCCATGAAAACGTCGGCCAGCGCCATCACCTCCGCCTGCCGGCGCACGATGAGGGCGAGCTGCCGGGTGGCGGCGAGCTCGGCGTCCGGGCCGCGGGCGGCAAGCGCCGCGGCCATGTTTGCGAGCGTGTCCACCGCGACCTGCCGTCCCCAGGTGACGGATTCGCGCAGCCGCTCGAGGTGCAGGTCCATGCGCTTGTCGAGGAGCGTGTTGATCAGCGCGAGCCCCACGGCGCCGCCGAGATTGCGCATCAGATTGAAAAGCCCCGAGGCGTTCTTGATCTTGTGCGGGGGCATGGTGCCGAGCGCGAGATTGTTGATCGGCACCATGGACAGCATCAGCCCGACGCCGCGGAAGATCTGCGGCCACAGGAGCTCCCAGAAGTCCCAGTCGACGGTGACGAACGACGCCTGATAAGTGCCGATCGCGAAGAAGACAAAGCCGGTCGCGATCATCAGCCGCGGGTCGACCCGGGTCATCAGCCGGCCCGCGAGCGGCGCGGTGAAGAACATGCAGAGGCCGGTGACGAACATCGTCTTGCCGATCATCAGCGAAGAATAGCCGCGCACGACCGCGAGATAGACCGGATAGATGTAGGTGAGGCCGTAGAGCCCGATGCCGAGCACGAAAGCGAAGGTCGAGCCGGTCCAGAAATTGCGGTCGCGAAAGGCGGTCAGGTCGACGATCGGCTGCTTGGCGGTCAAGGCGCGCCAAAAGAAGAAGACGCCGCTGACCGCCGAGACGACGATGGCGATCGTCACCGGCTCGCTCTCGAACCAGTCCTTCGACGGTCCCTCCTCGAGCGCATATTCCGCCGCGCCGAGAAAACCCGCCATCGTGAGCAGGCCGAAATAGTCGAAATGGGTAAGCAGCGAATAGTCGGGCTCGTCGAAATCGATCAGGAGCCAGGCCGCCGCAGTGACGATGATTCCCGGACCGAGGTTGACCAGGAACAGCCAGTGCCAGGAGAACCAGTCGGTCAGATAGCCGCCGACTGTCGGGCCGATGGTCGGCGCGAGCGTCGCCACCAGCCCGATGATCGGGGCGATGAGCGGCTGTTTCGAGCGCGGGAAGATGGTGTAGGCGGAGGCGAACACAGTCGGAATCATACCGCCGCCGATGAAGCCCTGCAGCGCGCGCCAGATGATCATCTCCTGGATCGAACCGGCCTGAGCGCACATGAAGCTCATCGCCGTGAAGCCTCCGGCCGAGATGGTGAAGATGACGCGCGTCGACACAACCCGCGAAAGGAACCCGGAGAGCGGGATCATGACCACTTCGGCGATCAGATAGCTCGTCTGGACCCAGGTGATCTCGTCGGACGAGGCGGAAAGCCCGGCCTGAATCTGCGAGAGCGAGGCCGAGACGATCTGGATGTCCAGGATGGCCATGAACATCCCGAACACCATGAACATGAAGGCGGCGAGCCGTCTCAGCGAAAAATGTGGAACCGCGAAGCCGGGCGGCCCGACTGGGCGCGCCGGGGCGGCTAGCGCGATCGTCGGGCGGATCGCGACCGCGTCGCTCACGGCTTCTCGGCCTTCCCCGCAGCGGCCTCGAGGCCGAGCGCGCCCAGGAGGGTCGGCTTCGGCGCATCGGGATCGCGGGTGTGGACGGTCGCCACCACCGAGAGGCCGGGTCGCAGGAGCGTAGTCCTCAAAACCTCGTCCGAAAATGTCACGCGCACCGGCACGCGCTGGACGACCTTGGTGAAATTGCCGGTCGCGTTGTCGGGAGGCAGCAGGGAGAACTGCGCGCCCGAGGCCGGCGCGATCGATGACACCGTGCCCTCGACGACCTTGCCGCCGAGCGCGTCGATGGCGACGTCGACCTTCTGTCCCGGCTTGATGTCCGTGAGCTGTGTCTCCTTGAAATTCGCGTCGACATAAACGTCGTTGACCGGTACGAGCGCCATCAGGCGCGCGCCGGGCATGACGAAATTTCCGACCTGCGCCGCCTTGTTACCGACGACGCCGTCGAACGGGGCGACCACCCGGGTGAACGAAAGGTCGCGTTCCGCCTTGGCGAGCGTGGTGTCGAATTCACCGCGCTGCCGGGCCGCTTCGTCGCGCTGCGCCTTGAGGACGTCGAGATTGGCTTTCGCGCCATCGAGAGCGGCGGCGGTAGAGGCTGCGGCTGCCTTGGCCGCAGCAAGCGCGGCGCTCATTTTGTCGCGATCGGCGGTCGCCTGCTCGAGCCGCTGCTGAGAACCGAAATTAGTCTGCGCGAGCTTGAACGAACGGTCATATTCGAGCGAAGAGCGCCCGACGTCGGCCTGCGCGCTGAGAAGCTGCGCCTTTGAGGCGCCAACCTGGGCCTGAGCCTGGTCGATGATTGCGCGCTGCGCGTCGATCTGTCGGCCGAAGCGGGCAATCGTCGCGTCCTGGGTGGCGATCTTGGCCTTCGCGGCGTCGACCGCGTTCTGATAGTCGCCGTCGTCAATCGAGGCGAGCAGGTCGCCCTGATGGACGATCTGGTTGTCGACCACGGGAACGGCCGTCAGATGACCAGTCGCCTTGGCGGCGATGATCGCGGTCGAAGCGCCGACATAGGCGTCATCGGTCGAGACGAGGAACCGCCCCTCGACGAAGTAATCATAGGCCGTCTTCCCGCCGTAGCCGAGCGCGGCGAGGATCACGACCGGCAGAACGACGCGGCGCAAGCGGCCCGAGCGATTCGGCGCTGGGATCGTGGCGGCGGGAGCGCCGCCATGACCGGGATGCGCGGCGGGGACGCCCGGCGCCCCGGCATGCACAGGCAGACCCCCGGAGGCTGGCGGCGCGGTCATCGCGCGCGACTCCGTCGCTGTCACTGAAACGGCGGCGTGTTCGTCGGCCATGAAACTCCATCCTCGGACGATTGCCCAGAACCGAACGGTTCGGTCATTTTTGTTGACTTAGCGCAACGTGGGGTCTAAAGCAACAAAAATCGAACCGAACCGTTCGGTCACAGATGCGCCGATTTCGACAAGGCTCAAGGGCTATGGATGCGGAAATTCTCGAACAGGAAACCGGTCGCCGGTATGACGGCGGCGCCAAGCGGCGCCAGATCATGGACGGCGCGCGGACGGTATTCTTGAGCGCCGGCTTCGACGGCGCGAGCATGAACGACATCGCCCGCGCAGCCGGCGTCTCCAAAGGCACGCTCTACGCCTACTTCACATCAAAGGAGGAACTGTTCGAGGCGATTATCCGTGCGGA
>JAFAHO010000088.1 GCA_019237205.1 Hyphomicrobiales bacterium | reverse complement strand
CACGCGGAGGTTGGAGCCGGTGATGAACGAGGCTGCGTCCGAGGCCAGGAATACGACAGCGGCGGCGACCTCTTCCGACCTGCCCGGACGGCCGACCACGATGTTCGGCCGAAAACTGCCGAGGTACTGTTGGGCCAGTTGGTCGGGCGCAAGCTTGTCCCCACCCGGCATCTGGGAGAGGAGGCTCCGCACAATCGGCGTGTCGATGTAGGCCGGGGAGACGACGTTCACCAGCACGCCCCGGCCGCCGTACGCCTTGGACAAGGCCTTCGTCAGGGCGTTCAACGCTCCCTTGGCGGCAGCGTACTCGACCGCGACCGGGTCGGGCTGGACGCCGTTCTCCGACGAAACGTTGATGATCCGGCCCCAGCCGCGATCGGCCATCTTGGGAGCCAGCGCCCGGCTGACCCGGACCGCCGACATGACGTTCAATTCGAAAGTCCCGAACCAGTCCTCATCGGACACTTTCTCGAACGGGCGAAACAGCTCGCCGTCGGAGGTGACGATGCCGCCAGCGTTGTTCACGGCGATATCAATTGGGCCGAGACGCTTCTCGGCGGCCGTCACCGCTGCAGAGAGGCTCGCCGCATCGAGGACGTCCGCGGCAACGGCGAACGCACGGTCGCCAAGCTCCCGCACGACCTGGTCGAGCTTTGCTTGGGTGCGGGCGACGAGCGCGACCTTGGCGCCCTCGCGATGAAGGGCGCGGGCAATTGCCTCGCCTATGCCCTGGCTGGCGCCGGTGATGAGGGCGACTTTGTCGGTCAGGTTGGTGTTCATTAACGTCTCCATTTCTTTCTTGCCGTCGCGCGTGGAAGGCGCGAACCAAAAGACCTTGCTGTATGCCCAGGGAAACCTGACAAGCATCGCTTACGTAGATATGCCGGTGGCCGCTTAGGCGCGCGCCGCTGCACGGCGAGGACCTGCCACGCGGCGGGCTCCCAGCGCGCGTGACCTAGCCTAACGATATTCCAACGGCCGAGTTGTCCGCGGGACTGCCGCGCCAGTAGCCATAGGCGCGCGAGGCCTCGACCAACCGCTGAAGATCGGCCGGGGTCGGCGCGCCCCCGCCGGCCAAAGCCGCAGGGCGGCCGATGTCGCGCAAGAACCTTGCGTGCCGCATCAGCGTCACGAGCAGCAACGACGCGGACGCGCCCGAGACGTTTCGCAAGGCGTGCTTGACGTCGCCCGGCACATCGAACACAGCGCCGGCGCTGAGCGTGGTCCAGCGGTTCTCCCACAGAACCTGCATCTCCCCCTGCAAGAGATAGAAGGTCTCGCGCTCGGCATGGCTGTGGACTGGCACCACGATGCCGGTCGGAAAGTCGGCCGCGATCAGGCAGTAATCGTTATCTCTGTCCGACAAGGCGGTGACGAACCGAATGCGGGGGCCGAGCACGTCGAGAACTTCATCGGCGTTGGCGTCTTCCGAAGGCCCGAGGTCAAAGTGTCGCATGATGCATTCTCGCTTTTTCATCATCGTTAGCCAGAAGCGGAAATAGGTGCGCCTGGGTCAGGCGTTCAGTACGGAAGCGCGCATACGGGTGGTGCGAAATCGAACCGGTTGAACCCCGACGCGCAAAGTCGCGGTCAATCAGCGAATGGTGCATCGACGCACAGCCGCTGTCGAGAATTGAGAAATCCCGTCCGAGCGCGCGCAACCCCAGATCGCTCCGCTAAGGACCGAGCTGCTCGGCGAACGGACGGCGGCGCCCGTGACGCCGCCGGACCCGGCGATTTCGGCCGATCTGGCGACTCGATCGGAAGGAGAGTCGAAATGGAAAAGAGCAATGCCGTCAAAACGGCGCTGATCATTGGCGGTTCGGTGACGGTGTGGCCTTGGCGTGGGTTCGGTCAGAGACTCGGGCCGACGATCGATGCGGTGGAGGATGGGCGCGCAAGCATAAGCGGCGCGCCTGATCCGGAACATGCCAACCCGGAGGAGCAGCCACCCCCGTGATTTGGGTAGAGCCCCAATCATCCTATCTGTTTGAGAAACGTGTGCGGATCGCCGGTGCGAGGCGCCAACCCGCTATAGCCGATGATCAGCGATCGACGGACGGAGGAAGTACATGAACAATGGAAAAGCAAGTTTGCGGGATGCGTTGCAGCGATCACTGTCGGGATCGGTGCAGTTCGACGCGGAGGCAAATCGGCAGATCGGCGCCTCATTATGGAACGCGGATGTCGCGCCTGATGTGCTCGCCCTGGTAGAATGCAGGAGCGCCGCGGACGTGCAGCAAGCAGTCCGGGTTGCGTCGGATTACGGCGCGCTGATTTCCACTCTCGGCGGCGGACATGATTGGGCCGGCCGCGCCGCAGGTCGCGGGAGCATAACGGTTGATCTCCGACAGCTCAAAGCGGTCGAGCTGAACCGCGATCGATCAGCCGTAACGATCGGGGGCGGAA
The DNA here is from genome assembly GCA_019237205.1 of Hyphomicrobiales bacterium. Lineage (GTDB taxonomy): Bacteria > Pseudomonadota > Alphaproteobacteria > Rhizobiales > Beijerinckiaceae > Roseiarcus. The sequence goes on along the minus strand of JAFAHO010000088.1, from coordinate 10,577 downwards.
CGCTCATCGATCACGTTCTGGCGGGCATTCCTGACGATCTGGCGATCGTGACGGGAACCATATCGACGGTCGGCGTGACCGGCCTCACTCTCGGCGGTGGCTACGGCAAGCTGAACAGCCGTTTCGGGCTCGCGCTTGATACGATGACACGGGCGGAGGTTGTCCTGGCGGACGGGTCGACGGTCGTCGCCAGCGAGCAGGACGACGCCGAGCTGTTTTGGGCGCTGCGGGGCGGCGGAGGTAATTTCGGCGTCGTCACATCGATCACTCTTGCCGCTCACCAATTGCGGCATGTGCTGACGGGGACGATCTTCGTTCCGCTTTCATCCGCCAAAGCCAGCCTGGTGGGCCTGCAAGCCATTCTGGACGACTCCGGTGATGAGCTTAGCGTGTTCTCCGCATTGATGACCGTGCCGTCGGGGGATCGCGGCCTGATCCTCGCTCCGATGTGGGCCGGTGGCGAACGGGCCGGGGAACGCGCCCTGCAAACTCTCTCCGGATTGCAGGGCGCTCAAACCCTTGCCCAAGGTTGGTCTACCTACAGGGCGACCTACAACAAGAAATTCGAGGAAACATGGCCGAAGGGGCGCGGCTACCGCATGGACGCGCACAACATCCAAAGGCTGGACGACACGACAGCTGAGGCGTTGGTCGAGTGCGCCAAAGCGTTTCGCTCCAATGCCGATTGCGTCATGTTGCACGACTTCCACGGGGCATGCGCCCGCGTTGCGCCGGAGGCGACCGCCTTTCCCGTTCGTAGCGAGCATTTCAATGTCCAGGTCGTCACCCAGTGGAGCATGGACCGGCCGCGCGATGGCGAGGCCGCGCTTCAATCGATCGAAGCCGTGAAGGAAAAGCTCGGCCCGCTCGCCATGCGGGGCGGCTATACGAACATTCTCGGCCCAAATGAGAGCTCGCGCGTGCGAGCCTTCTACGGGACGGCGGCGCAGCGACTTGCTGACGTGAAGCGCCGCTACGATCCGAGCGACCGGTTCCGCTTCAACACAGGGCGCCTCTAGCCCCTGCGAAGGCTGGCGTCAGGCGACCGTCATTTGCGAGGCTGTGGTCAGGCTGTCCGCCATTTCTTGCTACACGCATATCCGCGCTCGTGCCGCAGAAATCGTGGCGCCAGTCACAAAACCAGCGAACCGATGGATTTGACACGCGTCTTGGAAAGCGCACCCTGCGGTGCAGGATTGCGCCATATGATCGACTGGGATGACGTTCGCTACTTTCTTGCAATCGCGCGTGGGGGCTCGGTCCGGGCCGCCGCCGAGCGCCTCAGGGTGAACCACTCCACGGTGCTCCGACGCATCGCGCAACTCGAGGAGCGCCTCGGGGCGCACATGTTCGATAAGCTGCCTACGGGCTATCGTCTGACGGATGCCGGAGAGGAGGTCCTCGAGCTGGCTGTTGAGATGGAAGCGTCGTCGAACCGGTTGGAGACGCGCGTCTTCGGTCGTGACCAGAGCGTACGCGGGCTTCTGCGGGTAACGCTGGCGCCGACTCTCGCGACACACCTGCTCATGCCGGATTTCGCCGACTTCGCGCGGCTTCACCCCGAGATCGAGATGGAGTTACTGTCCATCGACGAGCCGGTGAATTTGACCAATCGGGAGGCTGATGTCGCGATCCGCGTCGTCTACGACCGCAACGCCCTGCCGCTCAATCTTCACGGCCTGAAGGGACCGGAGCTGTTCGGCGGCGTCTACATGTCCCGTGACCTCCTTGCCGCATGGCGCGCGGGAACGCCCGATCGCATCCGTTGGATCGTCAAGAACAACATTGGCATCCCGGACTGGGCGCGCGAGGGTGAGGTTCCCGTCGCGGAGGTTCCGTTCAGGACTACAGACGCCGAGGCGCAGATCGCCGCAGTGCGGCAGGGGCTCGGGATGGCGACGCTGCCTTGCTTCGTCGGAGATGGCGACCCGCTGCTCGCGAGGGCGCCGGGCGCTGACCTGCACATGCACGGAACCCTCTGGCTTCTCACGGAGGGCGAGACGCGCAAGACGAAGCGCGTGCGGCTCTTCACCGAGTTCGTATCGCGCAGGCTCGCCGCGTACGCGCCGCTTCTCGCCGGACTGACCGCATCTTCAGACTGACCAGCGGCGGGTCGCCGACTACGCTTGCCGGGCGAGCGCGTGTGCGAGTGCACACCTTGCGAGACCGGTGGGTCGCCGCCTTCCTTGCCTCGCTCAAATCTCGAATTCGACGCCGATCTCCATGATCTGCGCGCCCGGAATCTTGAAGTAGGCGCCCGGACGCTGGGCGTTGTGGTGCATGAAGGCGAAGATCGCCTCGCGCCATCGGGGCAGACCGAGGCGGCGTCCGGACGGGATGATCGTCTCGTGACCGGTATAGTAGATCACCTTCTTGAGATCGATTGCCTCGATCTGGCCGCGCTCCATCCCGACGGCGAGCGCCTCGGGAACATTCGGCTCTTCCATGAAGCCGAAACGCAGTTCGACGCGGGCGAGGCCCTCGGAAAGCGGCATAACGACGACCCGCTCTTCGTCCGACACGCGCGGCGCCTCGGTCGTCGCCACCGCAACGAGGAGCACTCTGTCATGCAACACATGATTGCATTGGACGTTGTGTGAAAGCGCGAGCGGCACGCCCTTGGCCATACGGCCGAGAACGATCGCGACGCCCGGGATGCGACGCGGCGGGTCGCGCCGGAGTTCGTCGATGAACTCCTTCGAAGGCTGACGAATCTCGAGCCGAACTGCGTCCATGAGCTCCTCGCCCTTGCGCCAGGTCAGCATGAGGAACGAGATGATGAAGGCGATCAGCAGGGGGAACCAGCCGCCGTCGAAGAGCTTGGTCGAGGTCGAGGCGAAGAAGAGCAGGTCGAGGGCGAGAAGGCTGCCGTTGACCGAATAGACAATCAGCGGATTGTGCTTCCAGTGCAGCGCCACGAAGGTCGCCAACAGCGTGGTGATCACCATCAGGAGCGACACAGCGATGCCAAACGCTCCGGCCAGCGCGTCCGACGAGCCAAAGCCGATGACGGCGGTGAGCGTGCCTGCGGCAAGCGCCCAGTTGACGAAAGGGACATAGATCTGGCCAATCTCGCGACCTTCGGTATGGACCACGTTCATGCGCGGCAGGAAGCCGAGATTGATGGCCTGCTGGGTCATGGAATAGGCGCCGGAAATGATCGACTGCGAGGCGATCACGGTGGCGACAGTCGCCAGAGCGACGAGCGGATAATGCGACCATTCCGGGGCGAGCGCGTAGAACGGGCTGTCGATGACGGCGGGTGAATTCGGCTCGGCGAGCAGCAGGCCGCCCTGGCCGAAATAATTGAGAGTGAGCGCAGGCAGCGCGACGCCAAACCATGCGATGCGGATCGGAATCGGCCCGAAGTGGCCCATGTCAGCGTAGAACGCCTCGCCGCCGGTCACCGCCAGGAAAGCCCCGCCGATCACGACCAGGGCGATCGGCCCGGCCGTCCAGAAATACGTGACTGCGGGCAGCGGGCTCAGGGCCGCGAGCACGGCAGGTTCTCTGACGATTCCCGCGACGCCGAGGACGCCGGCGACGATGAACCAGATCAGCATCACCGGCCCGAATATGCCGCCGATAAAGGACGTGCCGTTGCGCTGGATGACAAACAAGACGACGAGGATCGCGGCCGTCAGCGGGACGACGGCGCGGCTCATCTGGGGCGCGTAGATCTTCAACCCTTCGATCGCGCTTAAGACCGAAATCGCCGGCGTGATCGTGCCGTCGCCGTAGAGCAGGGTGGCGCCGACGAGGCCGATCACGACCATGACGGCGCGCCATTTGTTGCGCTTCGCGCGGCGCGGGCTGACCAGCGCCAGCAGCGCCAAAATGCCGCCTTCGCCGTGGTTGTCGGCGCGCATGATCAGGATCGCGTATTTGATCGAGATGACGACGATCAGCGACCAGAAGATCAGCGACACGATGCCGAGCACCGCTTGCGGCGAAATCTGCCCGTCGGGACTGGCCGACTTCGCGGCGACGTTAAGCGTATAGAGCGGGCTCGTGCCGATGTCGCCGAAGACGACGCCCATGCATGCGAGCGCGGCGGGCGCCCACCATGGCGCTCGCCCTTCGTGGGGCGCGGCGTGCACCTTCGCGGATGCGCTCATTGGCGCCGCCTTTGCCGGATCATAGCCTGATCGCCGCTGAGACTGCGCCTATAGCGCGGCGATGGCAACCTTGAAGACGCTTTGCGAAGCGGCGTTCCTCGCGCCGAAGCGGGTCATGCGCGGACCGCATGTCACGATTGCAAGAGGCGCGGACGGGGCTTCGCTCACCCTGATGTCGGATTGTCCTCAAGCAGCGAGCGACGCCGGCATTCCTCTTCTCTGTCGACGGCGACCCATTTGCGCGTTCGGGTGACCAGCAGCTCGACGATCGCCAGCCGCCTCACGCGCCTCTCGCCGGGCGGCCGCTCTCTCCTCGATGCAGACCGTCCGTTCGCTTCGCGCGTTTTCAACGAAGAGTTGAGCCGCATAGTGCGCCTCCACTTTGTTCGTCGGCCCCGCCCGTCGTTTCCCCTTGACCCCCCCGCGTCCGGGCAGGCACACCGGCCCGCGGGTGGCTCATTGAAAGAAGCATACAACAGAGATTTGTCTGATTTTTGGCCGCCCCGCCGCCTCCGCGTCGGCCTCCTCGTTTCCCTCATGCGGCCGGCGCCGGTCGAGCCCGCTGGTTGAAGAGCAGTTTGGCGCGGCGCTCGCGCTCTTCCGGCGATAGGGTCTCGGCGTCTTCGGTCGGACCGGCCGTGACGGCGAGGCCTTGCTGGACCGCGGGGCGGGCGCTGAGCTCCTCGAACCAGCGCCTGAAGTATTTGAACTCGTTGATGTCCTGCTGCTGCCCCTTCCAGTTCACGGTCCACGGGTAGGAGATCATGTCGGCGATGGTGTATTCGTCGCCGGCGAGATAGCGCCGGTCGTAAAGCCGGTTGTTGAGGACGCCGTAGAGCCGGTTGGCCTCGTTGGTGAAGCGGCGCACCGCATAGGACTGGTCGCCCTGCTTGTCGCCGAGACGCAGGAAGTGGCCGCATTCGCCGAGCTTCGGCCCCTGATTGGCCATCTGCCACATCACCCACTGGTTGACTTCATAGCGGCGGCGGATGTCGTGCGGGTAGAAGCGGCCCGCCTTCTCCGCGAGATACATCATAATGGCGCCGGACTCGAAAACGCTGATCGGCGGCCCGCTTTTCGCCGGCGCATGATCGATGATCGCGGGCATTCGGTTGTTGGGGGATATCTCCAGGAAATCTGGGTTGAACTGGTCGCCTTTGCCGATGTTGCAAGGGATGACTGTGTACGGCATCCCCAGCTCTGCCAGAAGGATCGTGACTTTCTTGCCATTCGGCGTCGGCCAGTAGTAGAGGTCGATCATGGGGGGCGCTCCGGGGTTGGGAGAGGACCATACCAACGCAGTCGGCCGCGCCCAAGATTCCTCATTTCACACAGGGCCGCCGCGCCATTATCGCCGATCTCTTCAAGGAGCTCGGCGAATTAAGGCCCCGCCTGCGCCAATCGGCCGCGCTGGCCTCGGCCTTAGGTACACTGGACAAGGGCGCGCCCTGCGGATAGCGATTTCGCACAACGAGGTGATGGCGCTCGAAGCGCCGAACCATGTATAATGGGCAAATGATGAAATACGAGCGGCGCTTCGAGGATGCGATCAACCGCCTGAAGGCGGAAGAACGCTATCGGATCTTCGCCAATCTCGAGCGCGACGCCGGCCGTTTCCCGATGGCGATGTGGCGCCCGGCGGGCGAGGAGCATAGCCCCCGCGAAGTCACCGTCTGGTGCTCGAACGACTATCTCGGCATGGGCGGCCACCCGGATGTGATCGAGGCCTCGGTCAGGGCGGCCCGCGCCCATGGCGCCGGCGCCGGCGGCACGCGCAACATTTCCGGCACCCACCATCCGATCGTGCAGCTCGAGGCCGAGCTCGCCGACCTGCACGGCAAGCCCGCCTCGCTCGTCTTCACCTCAGGCTGGGTCTCCAATCTCGCCGCCATCTCGACCATTGCGGGCCTTCTGCCGAACTGCCTCATTCTCTCCGATGCGCTCAACCACAATTCGATGATCGAGGGCGTGCGCCGGTCGGGTTGCGAGAAGAAGGTCTGGGGCCACAACGACGTCGCCCATCTGGAGGAGCTGCTCAAGGCCCAGCCGATCGAGCGCTGCAAGCTCGTTGTGTTCGAGAGCCTCTATTCCATGGACGGCGACATCGCGCCGATTGCGGAGATCGTGGCGCTGGCGGACCGCTACAACGCCATGACCTATATCGACGAGGTCCATGCGGTCGGCCTCTATGGCGCGCGCGGCGGCGGCTTGAGCGAGCGCGAGGGTCTGGCGGATCGCATCGACGTCATCGAGGGCACGCTTGCCAAGGGCTTCGGCTCGCTCGGCGGCTATATCGCGGCGAGCGCCGCGGTGATCGACGCGGTGAGGAGCTACGCGCCCTCGTTCATCTTCACCTCGACCATGCCGCCCAGCGTTGCGGCGAGCGCGGCCGCCGCGGTGCGGCATCTCAAGCGCTCGAACGCCGAGCGCGAGCGCCATCAGCATATGGCGCGGCTCGTCAAGCACGCGCTGCGCGCCGCTGGCCTACCCGTGATGGACAATCCTTCGCATATCGTGCCGGTCTTCGTCGGCGACGCCGAGCGGTGCCGCGCCGCAAGCCAGCTCCTGCTCGAGCGGCATGCGATCTATATCCAGCCGATCAACTATCCGACTGTCGCCAAAGGCACGGAGCGCCTGCGCATCACTCCGACCCCCGCGCACAACGAGGCGCAGGTCGCGGACCTGGTCGAATCGCTGGTCGACGTGTGGAAGACGCTGAAACTGCGCTTCGAAGAGGCAAAGGTCATCCCGCTGCGCCCGGCCGCGAAGGACCCGGCGGCCTGCGTCTATCCCGAGATGAAACGCGCGGCGGAATAGGCGCAGGTTGCGCGGGCATCACCTTCTCCCTTGCGGGAGATGGCCGGCCGCCGGCCGGATGAGGGACGCGCGTCGCAAGGCGCGCGTTTGGAACTCATCCTGCGGAGCCAGACCCCTCACCCCTCACCCCTCTCTCGACAGGGAAGGGAAGAGCGCGCTCAGGCCATTTGGCCCGTGAGGAGGCGGGGCGTTCGATGCGTCATTCCATGAGCAAACCTGAAGAAGGAGCGGGCGTTAGCTCAACGCAGCCGGCCTCGCGCGCCCGCAAGCCCTTCCTCGCCGCGCTCGCGGGCGAGCGGCAGGCGCGGCCGCCGATCTGGCTCATGCGGCAGGCGGGGCGCTATCTTCCCGAGTATCGCGAGATCCGCTGTCGCGCCGCAACATTCCTCGAATTCTGCTATACGCCGGCGTTCGCGGTCGAGGCGACGCTTCAGCCGATCCGCCGGTTCGGCTTCGACGCGGCGATCCTCTTTTCCGATATTCTGGTGATCCCGGATGCGCTGGGCCAGACCGTCGCCTTCGAGACCGGCGAAGGCCCCCGCCTCGAGCCGATCGCGGATGCCGGCAGCCTCGGGAGACTCGCCGAGGAGCCCGACTGGAACCGGCTCGCGCCGGTGTTCGAGACGCTCGACCGCTTGAAGAGCGCGCTGCCCGGCGATGTCGCGCTGATCGGCTTTTGCGGCGCGCCGTGGACGGTTGCAAGCTACATGATCGCGGGCCGCGGCGCGCCCGAGCAGGCGCCGGCGCGACTCTTCGCCTATCGCCAGCCGAAACTCTTCGCGGCGCTGATCGAACGCCTCGTCGACGCCTCGGCCGCCTATCTCGTGCGCCAGCTCGCGGCGGGCGCGGAAGCGGTGCAGATTTTCGATTCCTGGGCCGGCCTCCTGCCGCCGTCCGAGTTCGAGCGCTGGTGCGTCGCGCCGATCGCAGACCTCGTCGCCAAGGTTCGCGCAAAAAGGCCCGATGCGCGGATCATCGCCTTCCCGCGCGGCGCAGCGACGCAGCTCGGAAAGTTCGAGCATATGCCGGGCGTCGCGGCGATCGGCCTCGACACGAGCATAGAGCCCCGCGCGGCCATCGAGGCGCTGCCGGGGCCGGTCGCGCTGCAGGGCAATCTCGATCCGCTGGCGCTGGTCGCGGGCGACGCCGCACTCGATCGCGGCGTCGATCGCGTGCTCGAGGGCTTCGGGACACGCGCGCATATTTTCAATCTCGGCCACGGCGTCCTGCCTGAGACGCCGGTCGAGCATGTCGAACGCCTCGTCGCGCGGGTGCGCGAGCGATGACGCTCGCGAACGAGCCGGCGCTGGACGATCCGCGCCTTAAGCGCGCGCAAGACTGGTTCGAGACGCTGCAGGGCAAAGTCGTGGCGGCGACGGAGGCGCTGGAGCGCGAATTCGCCGGCGTCGATGCGGCCCGCCCGCCCGGCCGATTCGCGATCGAGCATTGGGAGCGCACGGACGCGAGCGGCACGCCCGGCGGCGGCGGCCGGATGGCGATGCTGCGCGGGCGCCTGTTCGAAAAGATGGGCGCGCATTGCTCGACCGTCCATGGCGCATTTCCAGCGGAATTCGCCGCCCAGATTCCGGGCGCGGCGAGCGACCCGCGCTTTTGGGCGGCCGGCGTCTCGGTCATCGCCCATCCGTGGAGCCCGCATGTGCCGACCGTGCACATGAACACCCGGCTCGTGCGCACGACCAAGACCTGGTTCGGCGGCGGCGCGGACCTCACGCCGACGCTCGAGAAGCGCCGCCGCCAGGACGACCTCGACGCGGTCGCGTTTCATGCGGCGATGCGCGCGGCCTGCGAGCGCCATGCCAAGGTCGCCGACGCCGAACGCTACAAGGCCTGGTGCGACGAATATTTCTTTCTCAAGCACCGCAACGAGCCGCGTGGGATCGGCGGCATTTTCTTCGATTGGCTGAACAGCGCCGGCGACGCCGCCAATTCCGCTTTCGACGACGACTTCGCCTTCGTCCGCGACGTCGGCGAGAGCTTCATCGCCGTCTATTCCGAGGTCGTGCGGCGGAACGCGCTCACGCCCTGGAGCGCGGCCGAACGCGAAGAGCAGCTGATCCGGCGGGGCCGTTACGTCGAGTTCAATCTGCTTTATGACCGGGGCACGATATTTGGCTTGAAGACCGGCGGCAATATCGCCTCAATTTTGTCGTCCATGCCGCCCGAGGCGCGCTGGCCTTAGAACACCGCTAACTCGCGAGGACTGTCATGATCAACGCAGCGCAATCCGGGCGCGTCCGTGTCGGCCAAGCGTTCGAGGTCAACCGTCTTGGCTTCGGCGCGATGCGCATCGTTGGGCCGGGAATCTGGGGCCCTCCGCCAGATCGGGCCGAGGCGTTGCGCACGCTTCGCCGCCTCCCCGATCTCGGCGTCGACTTCATCGACACTGCGGACTCATACGGTCCCGATTTTTCCGAGGATTTGATCCGCGAGGCGCTGCATCCCTACGGCGCGATCCGCGTCGCGACCAAGGGCGGCATTGCGCGCACCGGGCCCAACGTCTGGATCCCGCTCGGCCGGCCCGAGTACCTCATCCAGCAGGCATACAAGAGCCGCTGGCGGCTCGGCGTCGAGACCATCGATCTCTGGCAGTTGCATCGGATCGATTCGAAAGTGCCGGCAAATGAGCAGTTCGACGCGATCCGGTCGCTGATCCGGGACAAGGTTATCCGCTGCGCGGGCCTCTCCGAAGTCAGCGTCGCGGAGATTGAGGCCGCCTCGAAATTCTTTCCTGTTGCGACCGTCCAGAACCGCTACAATTTTGCTGACCGAACCAGCGAGGCTGCGCTCGACTATTGCGCCAGACACACCATCGGCTTCATCCCTTGGGCCCCGCTCAGCGCCGGCGAATTCGTCGCCGAAGGGTCGGCGCTCGACACGATCGCGCGCACGCACAAGGCGAGCCCCGGCCAGATCGCGCTCGCCTGGCTGTTAAAACGCAGCCCCATCATGCTGCCCATCCCCGGCACCGGCAAGGTCGCGCATCTCGAGGAGAACGTCGGCGCCGCGGCGATCAAGCTTTCTGACGAAGAGTTCGCGGCGGTGGACCGCGCCGGCCGCCGTTGACGCGGCTGACCGCAGCGGTTCACGCCTTCTGTGGCTGCAACAGGTAATCCTGGAACTGCGCGCGCAGCGCGAGCTTGTTGAGCTTGCCGGTTGCGGTGTGTGGCAACTCCTCGACGACCACCACGTCATCGGGGAGCCACCACTTGGCCACCTTCCCGTTGAAGACGTCGAGAAGCTCGTCCCGATCGATTTTCGCGCCCGCGCGCGGCACGACGAGCAGCAGCGGGCGCTCCTGCCATTTGGGATGACGGGCGGCGACGATCGCAGCCTCCGCGACGGCTGGATGCGACACGGCGATGTTTTCGAGCGCGATCGAGCTGATCCACTCGCCGCCCGACTTGATGACGTCCATCGAGCGGTCAACGATCTCGGCGAAGCCGTCCGGATCGATGGTGCAGACGTCGCCGGTGCGAAACCAGCCCTCGGCGCCCCGATTGAGATATTCGCGACACACCCAATTGCCACGCACCAGAAAGTCGCCGAACGCCTTGCGACGCCGCCGCGCTCATAGGCCCGATACCAATCGCGAACCGTTCGTCGTAAAGCAGCAAAGCCGCT
>JAFAHO010000192.1 GCA_019237205.1 Hyphomicrobiales bacterium | reverse complement strand
GCCTCGAAACGCGCGGTGTGTTCGCGCGCCGCATCAAGGTCGATGTCGCATCGCACAGCCCTCAGGTGGATGCGCTGAAGGACGAGTTGGCAATTGCGCTCGCCGGAATTCAGCCGCGCATGGAGCAGACGCCGATTTGTTCGACGGTTACGGGAACGTTTCTCGCGGGCAAAGAGTTCGACGAAAAATATTGGATCGACAATCTGCGAAATCCCGTTCTTTTTAGTCAGGGATTCGAAACATTATTAGCCGGCGGGATCACATTCTTGGTGGAGATGACCCCGCATCCGGTCCTCACCGCGATGATCGAACCGCGTGTGCCCGCGATCGGAACGTTGCGCCGCGAGATGCCGGAGTTGCCGGAACTCTACTCTGCGTTGGGGCGCGCGTGGCAGGTGGGTTGCGAAATCGATTGGAAGCTGATTTACGGCGAAAACGGCCCGGTAGCGGAATTGCCGCCGTACCCGTGGCAACGCGAACGTTACTGGATCGATCTTCCGCCGCGCGCGGCTGCGGCGCCGTTCTATCCCGAACTCGGCGATGCCATCGATGTCGCCGGCGAAAACACCGTGCTTCGGGAGTGCCAGGTGAGCCTATGGGAATGCGAGTGGCTCTCCGATCATCGCGTAGAGGGCGCGGTCGTGTTTCCAGCCGCGGCATTGATTGAGTTGGCGGCGCGCGCCCTGGCGCAGGGCGGACCGGTTCGTTTCGAAAACATCGAGTTGTCCGAACCGATGATCCTGACCCGGCGGGAAACGCGCCGCGTCCAGATCCGCCTTGCTGGAGCATCCTTTTCTATTCGCAGCCGCGGCGATGGCGAGTGGATGCGACACTGTTCGGGACGAATCGGCCGCGCGTCTGGAAAAGCTCTGCGCGCGATCGAGGCCCTAGGCGACGGGCGGACGACCGATGTCGATGCGTTCTACGCGAGACTGCGCGGCGCCGGTCTTGAATACGGCTGCGCATTCCGACTGGTCGAATCGCTGCGCGTTTCCGATTCCCATGTCGAGGCCGCCGTCGCGCGTGGGAATGCGGCGGCGTTTCTCGACTGTTGCTTCCAGACCGTGGCGGCGGCAAAGGAAAATCGCGCGGGAGTGTGGATTCCCGCGGCGGTTCGAACGATCGTCATTGACAATCTCGCCACCCTGCCGGAGAAGGCGACGGTTCGGTCGCATTGGCGTTCGGAAGACTCCGCCGATGTGACGGCGGAAGGCCTCTTCGTGCTTGAAGGCCTGCGGCTCGAAGCGGTCGATCGTTCAACCGGCTCAGGGCCCGCGTTGTTCACAACGGATTGGCAGCGCTGCGCGCCGGTTTCCGCCGATGCCAGGGTGGATGCTGTGTTCACCGCGCCTGGATCGCGCGTAGTCGCCGCCGAAGATTGCGATGCAAGCGACGCTGTCCGCGAAGTCGTGCGACTCATGGAACTCGTCCAGACGACGAAATCCCAGCGCCTGCGTCTGATCACTCGAAACGCCGATGCCGACCCCGTTCAGTCGGCCCTGCGCGGATTTTTCCGTAGCGTGGTCCGCGAATATCCCGAGCTGCGTCCCGTGGCGATCGACCTCAGCGCGAACCCGAGCGAAGAAGAGTTGAAGCTGGCCGCCGCCGACTGGCCCGATACCGAACGCGAGATTTCGATCCGCAATGGCGAAGCTTTTGCGCCGCGCATTCAGGCGGTGGAAGCGGCGGTCTCCGAATCGCGCGCGGGCGCGCACGAAGCCATCGAAGCGCGGCTTGATTCGCCTGGCGATCCCGACAGTATCGCTTTCGCCCCGATGATCCACCGCGCGCCGGGTCCCGCCGAAATCGAAATCGAAGTCGAAGCCTCGGGCTTGAATTTTCTGAACGTGCTGTCGGCGTTCGGCATCTACCCGGGATACCCCAACGGCTTCCGCAGTCTCGGCATCGAATGCGCGGGCACGGTGACTCGCTGCGGCGAAGGAGTTAGTGAATTCAAGGCGGGCGACCGCGTGTTCGGCATCGCCGAGCATACGCTTGCATCCCACGCGATCGCGCGCGCTTCGCTGATGGCGCGCAATCCTGGCATCGATTCGGTGAAGGCCGCGGGGCTGCCGGTTGCTTATCTCACGGCGGCGTGGTCCTTGCGGCAACTCGCTCGAATCGCGCCCGGCGAGACCGTACTCATTCATTCGGCTTCGGGAGGCGTCGGCGGGGCGGCCATGGAGATTGCTCGCCGCGCCGGCGCCCGGATCGTCGCCACCGCGGGCACTGAAGCAAAGCGCGCGGCGCTGCGCGCGGCGGGCGCGGACGAAGTGTTTGATTCCCGCACCACCGATTTCGCGGAGTCCGTGCGCGCCGACGTTGTGTTGAATTCCCTCAGCGGCGACGCTATTGAGGCGAGCTTGCGTTGCCTGAAGCCGTTCGGCCGATTCGTCGAAATCGGCAAGCGC
>JAFAHO010000376.1 GCA_019237205.1 Hyphomicrobiales bacterium | reverse complement strand
CGAGCTGATCGGCCAGGAGGCGTTGGTCCGCACGCTCACCAACGCGATCCGGTCGGGCCGGCTGGCCCACGCCTACCTGCTGACCGGGGTGCGCGGCGTCGGCAAGACGACCACCGCGCGCATCCTGGCGCGCGCGCTCAACTGCGTCGGCGCGGACGGCGCCGGCGGACCGACCGCCGAGCCGTGCGGCCGCTGCGAGCCATGCGTCGCGATCGCCGCCGACCGCCATGTCGACGTGCTCGAGCTCGACGCCGCCAGCCGCACCGGGGTCGACGACGTCCGCGAGATCATCGACGGCGTGCGCTACAAGCCGGTATCGGCGCGCTACCGCGTCTACATCATCGACGAGGTCCACATGCTGTCGCGCAACGCGTTCAACGCGTTGCTGAAGACGCTGGAGGAGCCGCCCGAGCACACCAAGTTCGTGTTCGCCACCACCGAGCTGCGCAAGATCCCGGTCACCGTGCTGTCGCGCTGCCAGCGCTTCGACTTGCGCCGGGTCGAGCCGGCCGAGCTGGCGCGCCATTTCACCGCGGTCGCCCGCCAGGAGAACGCCGTGCTCGAGCCCGACGCCGCCCAGCTGCTGGCGCGCGCCGCCGACGGCTCGGTGCGCGACGGGCTGTCGCTGCTCGACCAGGCGATCGTGCTGGCGACCCACGGGGGAGAAGGCGGGGGCGCGGCCGAGATCGCGATCGACGCCGAGCTGGTGCGTGGCATGCTCGGCCTGGCCGACCGCGACGCGATCTGCGACCTGTTCGAGGCGGTGATGCAGGGCGGCGTCGCCAAGGCGCTGGCGCTCTACGCCGACCTGCACCGCGACGGCGCCGATCCACTGACCGTGCTCCAGGACCTGCTCGAGCTGTGCCACGCCGCGACCCGGCACAAGCTCGGCGTCGAGCCCGAGCTCGGCGCCGGCGCCGAGGCGGCGCGCCTGGCCGGCGTGGCGGCGCCGCTCGCGGTGCCGGCCCTGACCCGGGCCTGGCAGATCCTGCTCAAGGGCGTCGAGGACCTGAAGGATTCGCCGCGCCCGCTGGCGTCCGCCGAGATGGCGCTGATCCGCCTGGCCTACGCCTCCGAACTGCCCACGCCGGAGGAGGCTTTGCGTAAGCTCGCCGAGACGACCGAGGGGGGCCCGCGACACGCCCCGCCGCTCTCTCCGGTCGGCGGCGGTCCTCGCGCTGCGCTCAGCGTCGCGACCGCTAATCCCGCCGCGACCGACCGCCCCGCGGCGCCGGCGAGGGCAGCCGAGCCTCGTGCGGCGATCCGTCTCGCGCGCTTCGAGGACGTCGTCGCGCTCGCCCGGGCGAAACGCGACATTCAGCTCGTCCAGGCGCTGGAGCAGGACGCGCGAGTCGAGCGATTCGAGCAGGGCAGCATTGCATTCTCGCTGGTCGAGGGCGCGTCGCCTAGCCTCGCCCAAACGTTGGCGCGCCGCTTGCAGGAATGGACCGGCGAGCGCTGGATGGTTGCGCTGACGCCGGGCTCGACCGCGCCGACGCTGCGCGAGACAGCAAATGCGCGCGAGGCCGAGCGCACGAGCGGCGCTCAGGCGCATCCGCTGGTGCGCAAGGTGCTGGAGCGGTTCAAGGGCGCGCGGGTGATCGACGTGCGTACGCCCGAGAGCGCGGCCTCCGCGCCGCCCCCACCGACGCAGGCCGACGACGACGTCGGCTATATCGATCTCGAGCCGTTGGGCGATGACGATCTTTGACGTTAAAGGAGAGGCCGACCGTGGATATCATGGGCATGATGAAGCAGGCGCAAGCGATGCAGGCCAAGCTGCAGGAAGCGCAGGAGGAACTCGGGCGCCTCGAGGTCGAGGGCGCGTCCGGAGGCGGGATGGTCACAATCGCCATGACCGCTAAAGGCGAACTGAAGGCCGTGCGCATCGACCGGTCGCTGATGACGCCGGCCGACAAGGAGATCCTGGAAGACTTGATCATCGCTGCCTTCGCCGACGCCAAGGGCAAGGCGGACCGCGCGGCACAGGAGAAGATGCAGTCGCTGACCGCCGGACTGCCGCTGCCGCCGGGCCTGAAATTGCCGTTCTGATGCCCTCGACCGTCGCCGGACCGGAAATCGAACGCTTGGTGCAATTGCTCGCGCGCCTGCCTGGTCTTGGGCCACGCTCGGCGCGGAGGGCGGCGCTCCATCTCATTCGCAAGCGGGAGACGCTGCTTCAGCCGCTCGTTGAAGCGATGCGGGTCGCCGAGGAGCGCATCGTCACCTGCTCGGTCTGCGGCAATGTGGACTCACGCGACCCTTGCACCGTCTGCTGCGACGAGCGGCGCGATCCGGCGACGATCGTCGTCGTCGAATCGGTCGGCGACCTCTGGGCGCTCGAGCGGGCCGGCGCCATCCAGGCGCGCTATCACGTGCTGGGCGGCGTCCTCTCGCCGCTCGACGGCGTCGGCCCCTCCGATCTCAACCTTTCGGCTCTCGTCGCCCGCGTCGCCAGGGGCGGGGTCAGCGAAGTGATCCTCGCCGTCAATGCGACGGTCGACGGCCAGACAACCGCGCATTACATCATCGACCTTCTCTCCGGCTATCCAGTGAAGGCGACGCGGCTTGCGCATGGCGTGCCGGTCGGAGGCGAACTCGACTATCTCGACGACGGCACGCTCGCTGCGGCGATGCGCCAGCGGACAGCGTTCTAGGGGTCAAGCAGAACAAACTGCCGGCCGCCCCTGTTGCGACGATAGGAAGCGGCTTAGATTCCGCAGGCTACAGCAAACGAAGGCGGCTTCGATGGCGGCAGGTTTTCAGGCCTCAAGGCCTTTTGTCCCTCCCTTTCCCCCGCGCTCGGAAAAGCCGCGCGGTTCGCTGTCGATGATCCTCACCCTGCGTCGCAATCCGTTGGAAATCTGGGGCAAGGCGGATTTCGAGCGGCCCCTGGCGATCGGACGATCGATCCTCGGCCTGCGCGCGGCCGCCCACGATCCGGCCGCGGTGCGGCGCGTCTTCCTCGACAATGCGCCCAATTATCGCAAGGACGAGCTGCAGCTGCGAATTCTGAGCCCGGGCCTCGGCAGCGGCCTCTTGACTGCGGAGGGCGAGTCGTGGCGGCTGCAGCGCCGCTCGCTCGCGCCGTTGTTTTCGCCGCGCCAAGTCGCCGAATTCGCTCCCGCCATGCAAAGGGTCGCCGAGGCGACGGTCGAGCGCCTCGAACATCGCCGCGACGGCGCCGTAACGGACGTCGGCGAACTGACGTCGCGCACGGCGCTTGAGGTGCTGGAGCAGACCCTGTTCTCACAGGGGCTCGGGCGCGAGCCGAGCGAATTCCAACGCGCGGTGACCAGCTATTTCGACAGTTTCGGACGTCTGGACCCGCTCGATCTCATCGGCGCGCCCTCCTTCCTGCCGCGGCTCGGGCGACTGCGCGGCCGCCCCGCGCTCGAGTTCTTCAATGAGGCGGTCGACGCAATCGTCGAAAGCCGCAAGGCGCAGCTCGACCGGGGCGGCGAAGCGCCGCGCGATCTCCTGACCCTCCTGCTCGCCGCAAAGGACCCGGAAACCGGCCTCGGCATGCCCGAGGCCGACATTCGCGCCAACATCGTCACTTTCATTATGGCTGGTCACGAAACGACGGCGAACGGCCTCACATGGACGCTCTATCTTCTATCGCAGTCGCCGGAGTGGCGCGAGCGGGCCGAAGCGGAGGCGGATGAAGCGTTCGATCCCTTGCATCCGGCCTCGCTCGAGCGATGCGAAGTCTTGCGCGGGGTGTTCGAGGAAGCGCTGCGCCTCTACCCACCAGCGGCGACGCTGACTCGCCTGGCCATCGCAGACGATGAAATCCTCAAGGTGCGCATTCCGGCCGGAACGGTGGTCGCAATCTCACCTTATGTGCTCCATCGCCGGCGAGGCCTCTGGGACAACCCCGACGCCTTCGATCCGGGGCGCTTCATCGGCGAGCGACGCGAGCGCATCGACAGGTTCGCCTACATTCCGTTCGGTGCGGGGCCGCGCGTCTGCATTGGCATGGCCTTCGCGATCCAGGAGGCAATCATCATTCTGGCCAACCTCCTGCGGTCGTTCCGGTTCGAGTTGGTCGAGGGACACCCCGTCATGCCGCGGCAGCGGGTTACGCTCCGGCCGCGTGCGGGCATGAAGATGCATGCGAAGAAGCGCCGCTCGTCGAAGATATCCACATGAGAGAATTTCTTTGTGAAAGCGCGTTGACAGAAAAGCGGGGTGGGCCTATATCCGCGTGCTCCGACGGCTTGGCGGGCCTTTTAGGCTGCCTGAGCGGTTGGTTTCGGGACTTCTCGAGCGCACTCCTCCCTGCTGAGAGGCGGGGGCGGAGCATTTTCGGTCGTCTCTGCCGTGCGGAAGCGCGGCCGCGACATGGAATTGAAGCTCAGCTCGAGCTTTGCTGGCGGATCGCCTCGAAGTCGAAATGCGCTTTAGGGTCAAAGGGGGATCGGCTACGGCCGGTCTTCTTTGACCCGCTGCTGTTTGACAATTGCATCGGAAGGAAGAGAGACGTGGGCGGCGGGGTCCTTGCGGGGCTTTGGCGTTTGGGTTTGGTCTTTGGCGTGAGCTTGGGGCCAGGTTTTGCGCTGGGGTCCGAGAGAGACAACTGACGGTCACGTTTCAAGGATTCATCGCGCCTTTGAGGGGCTTGCGCTGGAACGCCGTGAGGCGGGCTGGGGCGGGTTTGTCTTTGAGGCGGATGTGTTTGGAACTCGTC
>JAFAHO010000186.1 GCA_019237205.1 Hyphomicrobiales bacterium | reverse complement strand
GGGATTAACGGCGCCGCGTCGAGCCTCAACGCGACCGGTGTGGCGATCTCGACCGTCGGGGGATTCGACCCGGTTTCCGGGCAGAACGCCTATGGCGTCTACAACGGCCCTTACGGCGATTCGCCGAGCGGCGGGACCGCGTCCCTCACGAATTCGTCGGTCGCCACCAGCGCCGCACAGATGGTCGGCGTCTACACGACGACGGGCGGCGCGACGACGCTGACCGGAACCAGCGTCACGACGGGCGGCGTCGGCGCGGTCGGCGTCGAGTCCATCGCGGGAGGCGTGACAAACGTCAGCGGCGGCTCGGTCACGACCTCGGGCCAGGACGCGCATGCGCTGGTCGCCAGCGGGACCGGATCGACGGCCAATCTCAGCGGGACCAACAGCTTCACGACCTCCGGCGCGGGCGCGATCGGCGTCTATGCCGCGCTCGGCGCCGTCGTCACGGCCGACGGCTCGTCGATGACGAACGTCACGACCGCGGGCGGCGTTTCGCCGGCGACCAGCCTCGGCGCCTATGGCGTCAATGCGGACGGGGCGGGCTCGAGCATCACGCTCGGCGGCGCGACGATCACGACCTCGGGCCCGGGCGCCTATGCGCTTTTGGCGAGCGACGCGGCGGGCAGCGGGACCGCAGGCTCGATCACCGCGACCGGCGCGCTCAACATCAAGACGACCAACGCCGCGGCGACCGCGGTCGGGCTCATGGGCAATGGCGCGACCGTTCTCGCGAGCGGCGGCGGAACGATCAATTCGGCAGGCAATGCGGTCTCGCTCTCGGGCGGGACGAACCAGACGGCGACCTTCGACAATTTCACCATCAACAATCTCTCGGGCGATCTCGTCTTCGCCGACCCCTCGACCTCGACCGTCAATTTCAACAACACTACCGCTGACGCCGGGACGAACCCGCTCCTCTACGCGGCCGGCGCGGGCACGATCGCGACCCTCAACGCCAACGCCTCGACGCTGACGGGAACGATCCAGACCGGTCCGGGAGCGACGTCCAACGTCAATCTGACGAGCAAGACGACGTGGAACCTGACCGGCCCCTCGACCGTCAGCAACCTCACCGTCACAAACAGCATCATCGTCTTCGCCCCGCCCGGCTCGGGCAGCGGCTTCAAGACGCTGACGGTCACGAACTATGTCGGCTCGGGCGCGAGCATCACGATGAACGCTTCGCTCGGCGGTTCGAGTTCGGCCGCCGACCAGATCATCGTCAACGGCGGCACGGCGACCGGCACGACGCTGATCACGCTCAAGAACGTCGGCGGCGCCGGTGGGCAGACGAGCGGCAACGGCATTCCTCTCGTCACCACCACCAACGGCGGGTCGATTTCCTCGAACGCTTTCGCGCTCGCCAACACGCCGCTCGTCGGGGGCTACAAGTATTCGCTCGATGAGATCAACGGCGATTGGTACCTCGTCTCCTCGCCGACGACCACGCAAGGCCAGGTGCAGAGCTCGGTCCACAATGTCGCCAAAGCGCAGCAGAGCTCGGCCGTCACCAATCGCGTGCTCACCTCGATCCTGACCGGCGCGACGCAGCAGATCGCCTGCACGAGCTGCAGCTCGGGCTTCGCCTCGTTCGGCTCGTTCGCCTTCGGCATGCAGGGCCGCTGGGACATCTCAGACGACATGCTGACTCTGATCGGCGGCGCTTCCTACAACCAGTGGAGCGGGCAGGGCATTGCGGTCTACGACGCCCCGACCGTCGCCGCATCGCTCATTTACGACCTCGTCAACTTGGGATCGAGCCGCCCGTTCTTCGAATTCGGCGGCGGGCTCACGCCTTATGAGAGCGTCCACACCTCGCGCTTCTATCCGTTTGGAACGGGGGAGGCGGTGGGATACTCGACCGCGGTCGACCGCAATCTCTCCGTGTTCGCGCGGGCGGGCTGGGTCGATCGGCTCACGCCGATCGACGAGGCGGCGGTGTACGGCGACATCGGCCGGAACTGGATGCAGACCGGCGGATATACGGAGGCGACGACGGCGGAGAATCCTTATCCCGCGAGCGCCCCCACCGGGCTTGAGACCCTGAACGTCGTGCGGCTCGGCGGGCAATGGACGCACCTCTTCAACGGCAACATCGAGGTCAATGCGAGCGCGGCGGTCGCCCACAGCTTCGGGGCTGGATCAGGCACGTTCGTCACCGTCTACGATTTCGGCCCGGTCGCGCCGGGCGCGGTTCCCAACTCCACCTGGTTCGAGTACGGCGGGCGCGTCGGCTACCGCGTGAACAAGAACCTGATCGTCGACGCCTTCCTGCTCGGCACTGCGGGCGGCCAGGTCGGAGACACGCTGCACGGCGGCCTCGCCCTGCGCTTTGCGTTCTGACCCGATTTCTTACGCGAGCGGTCCGCCGACCGCCGCGGCGCGTGAAGCGGAACCCTATCACCCCTTCAGCTGCGCCACGACGCCAGCGATGTCGCCCATGCCCCAATGTTCGATGATCAACCCGTCGGCCAATCGCAAGATGTCGCATGAGGTGAAGAAGAGGCGCTTGCCGGTCGGCGGGACGCCGTAATAGAGGCCCTGGTGCGTGCCCTCGTAGGCGAAGCTGGCGGCGACCCTGTCGGCTTCGGCGAGGCTCGTCTGGACGGAGACTTTGAGGTCCGGCAGGCCCTTTAGCCGCGCCGCGAAGGAGGCGACGACCGCCTCTTTTGGCTTGACGCCAGCAGGCGGGGGCGGCGCGGCGGCGCTCACCTGATGATTGACGTAGCCTTCCGCGTAGAGGGCCGCGAAGGCGTCGATGTCATGCGCGCTCAAGGTTTGGGCGAAACGCTCGGCGATCGAAGCGCTTTCAGCGGCCGCCGCCCGCGCGACAAGGGGCGCGGCGCCGATCAGCGCGGCGCCCGCGATCAACGTTCTGCGTCGCATGTCCTCTCCTTGAACCGCCGCTCTACGCTTTAATAAATCGGCGGCCGCCGGGTCGCCGACTCAAGCGGCCGCGAATTTCACTTCGGCGCCGGCATCTTGGCGTAGACGTCGCCCGGCACGATCACGGAGACAAACGTCGATGGAACATCCTTGGGCCCGAACGGTCCCGGAACCGCGTTCTTCACCGGCGGAAGGCTCTTCAGGTAGGCGGCGATCGCCTGGGCGTCGTCCGGCGACAGGTGGGCGAGGTCCGGCCAGGGCATGACCGGGAACAGCTTGCGGCCATTCGGCATCTCGCCTTTGGTGATGGCGGCGATAATCTGCTCGGCCGTCCAGTCGCCAAGGCCCGTCTCCTTGTCCGGGGTCAGGTTGCCGCCGACGAAAACGCCGACGCCGGGGATCCCGAATGCAACCTCGGAGCCCGCGAGTAATCGGGTCAGGTCAGGCTTGCCGAGAAGGACGCCGGGCGTGTGACAAGTGCCGCAGCCGGAAATCGTCACAAGATACTTGCCGCGCTCGATCTGGGTCTCGGCGGCCGAGACCGCCGCGGAGGGCCCGAGGATCATGGTCGCGACAAGCAAAGGCAGGCGCCAGTTTCGCATGCTGCACTCCCTTGATGAAGTCGTCGGTTGTTCTCGGTAAAAACGCTCCTTCGAAGTTGCGCCTATCGGCCGCTTGGCGCCGACGCGCGGGGTGATTTTTACACCGGCCCTGCGCCGACGGCAACGAACTGGCGCCAACCCCATGCGGATGCAACGCCAACCCCAAATCCAGGCCAACTTTTCGGAAGAGCTACCCTGAGGACGTAAAAGCGCCCGATATTCCTAGCAGTGTGATGCTGCTCTAGGCGGCGGAAGAAGCAATGGCGCCAACCCTGTTGGCGCGATCATACGGGGAGGGAAACAATGACCACCTACATCGCGCTCTTCAGCCTGACCGATGCCGGCATCAAAGCCGCCAAGGATTCGCCGCGCCGGCTCGACGCCGCCAAGAAGCTTCTGGCAGACATGGGGGGCGAGCTGAAGCAGTTCTACATGGTGATGGGAGACTTCGACTTTGTCGGAATTTGCGATGCCCCGGACGACGCCGTGATGGCCCGGTATGTTTTGCAGCTCGGGGGCCTTGGCTTCGTGCGCACGAAGACCTTGAAGGCATTCCCGGAGACCGCTTACCGCGAAATCATTCGCTCGCTGGGCTAGTGGACCTTCAAGCCGATCGAAGCCCGCCGTTCGACCCGCCGCTCCTGCTCCGACCTCTGCCGCTTCCGGGCGCATCGGGGCCGACCTTAGCGGCTTCGTCCGCCGTAGGCGGATTCGCGATTGGACCCGCGGCAACCTTGAGCGGTCGCTGGCAGGCGCGTGATTGAGTTTTGACCCAGCCCGCCTTCGGACAGATGAAGCGTCGGCTTGTCGCCGACACGGTGATGGCGCGGACTGTTGATCTTGCCGGCGCCCATCCTGGAACGTCGGACAAGCAGCGGGGGAACGCTCATGAAGTTGAGCATGCTTGCGCGGCTCGCATTGGCTTTGCTCGCCGTCGGGTCGCTTGCCGTCGGCGCCAGCGGCCGCGCCTGACCGCGTAAGCCGCGATCAACGATCGCGGCCAAGCTCCCGCCCAGCCAGGCGCCGGGCTTTACCGCCCCTCCCCCGGTTCGACCGACGGATCGGCCGGATCGGCGCCGCGCGAGGCGGCATGGCCCGGGCGCACCAGTCGATCGTCGCGCGGCTTTAAGGGCGCGGGCGACCAAGGACGGTTTTGCAGCGTTGAACGATCGCTCGCCAGCATGAAGCCCGCTTCATCGCTCCACGTCAGGCCGATAGCGCCGAACCGCGCCAGCGCCTTGTCGTCGAGCACGAATTTCGCGCGGCAATTGGCGGGCGCGCTGAGCGCGCTGACAATGACCTCGGCCCGCGCGCAGTCCTCGTCGAACGCCATCCGGTCGATAACGATGCTGAGCGACTCCCCTTCCGGCAGAGCCGCGACGCAGCCCAGCCGGTCGCAGGGCGCGTCGGGATCGCGCGCGCTCGCGGGATCGCGTCCGTCACCGTCGGCGGTCAGCCATTGCTCCGCGGCGAAACCGTTGAAGCGCTTGCCGACGACCTGCAGCAGGCCGTCGGCGTCGCGCACTGCAGCCTCATCGCCCGAGGGCGCGACGATCACGTCGTAACGCGGCCCGTGCGCCGCGCCGATGACGCCGATAACCGCCAAGGGAATGGCGCTCGCGCGGAACGTCCAGGTCCGCCAGATCGTCGCACTGATCACGGCGAGCGCCAGGAACGGCAGCGCGTATGGCGCGAACGCGCGCAGATGCAAGGTCGCGCCGGGCGCCTCGGCGATGAACCGCGCGGCCCACAGGATGAACTTGATGCCCATGCCGACATAGAGCCAGACCGGTGCGTCGAGCCCGAGCGGATAAAGCACGGCGCCCAGAAGGGCGCCCGGCACGGCGAAGAATTCGATCACCGTCAGCGTCAGCGGATTGCCGATCAGCACGTAGGGGCTGAGATCATGGAAATGATAGGCCATGAACGAGGCGGTGGCGCCGGTCGCGCAGGCGGTGGCGCCGAGGAGGCCGAGCGGCTTGTGGAAGAGGTCGGCGAAAAGCCCGCCGGTCGGGGCCCTGCCTCGCCGCGGGAGGAAGGGATCGGGGTCGCTCTCGAGACTCGCGAGCCGCGCCTCCATCACCGCCACCAGCGCCGCCACCGCCGCGAACGAGAGCTGAAAGCTGACGCCGAGAATGGCTTCCGGCTCGATCGCGACGACGGCCAAAACCGCGAAGGCGAGATTGCGCATGGTCAGCGCCCGCCTGTCCATGATCACCGCGCCGAGCACGATCAGCGTCATGACGAGCGCGCGCTCGGTGCCGACGCGCGAGCCGGTGGCGATATCGTAGAGGAGCGAGCCCGCCATCGCGACGCCTGCCGCCCATTTCTTGATCGGATATTTGAGCGCGAGCGTCGGCGACAACGCGAGCAGGCGGCGCGATACGATGAAGAAGATTCCGGCGACCAGCGTCATCTGCACCCCGGAAATTGTGATGATGTGGAAGATGCCGGCCTCGCGGATGAGATCCTTGGCGTCGTTCGAGAGAAAATCGCGCTTGCCGGTCACCATGGCTGCCGCGATCGCGCCCTCGTCGCCGCCAATGATCGCGTTGACCCTGAGCGCCAGGCGGTTGCGCGTCTGATCGATGGCGGCGTTGAAGCGCTGGCGCCAGCTTGCGTCGCCGGGCGCAGTCACGCGCCGGATCGGGCCGAGCGTCGAGCCGACGGCGCCGACGCCGGCGAAGAATGCGTCGCGGGCGAAGTCGTAGCCGCCCGGCAGCGCGGCATGCGAGGGCGGCAGTAGCCGCGCCTTCATCGCCACGAAATCCCCGGCTGCGATGTCGGGCGTCTTGCGCGTCGTGACCCGCACGCGGCGCGGGATCTTTTCGCGCGGCATACCGTCGGCGCTGAAAACCGCGACCACCATGCGCGCGCCGACCGGCCTTAGGTCCACTTCCTCGACATAGCCTTGCAAATCGACGATGCGGATGCGATCGAGCACGGGCGCAGCCACGCGCTCGGTGCGCAGCGACATGGCGAGGAAGCCAGTGAACAGAGCGGCAAGAGCGAGCGAGAGCCCGAGCGCGAAGGGCCGCGCGCGGGAGACCCAGGCGAGCGCCGCGAAAACAGTAGTCAGCCCGGCGGGAAGCCAGAGAACCGGCTCCCGGTCGGCCGCCAGATTGAGCGCAACCCCGCCCATGGCGGCGACCGGAAGCCAGAGAAAGAACCGCCGCTCCTCCACTTCCCGAGCGAGCGCGCCGGCAAAGGCCTTCCGCCAGTCGGGCGCATAGGCGGCCGCACGCGCAAGACCGGCGGTCGCCGCGACAGCGCCTATGCGTGCGGAAGTTGACATGCGTCAGGATAAGCACAAGGCTTCCGCAGGGGAAAGGGGCCCCGGGCGCGATGAACGTCTCGTTTTCTCTGGAGGCGGGCCTGTGCCGGCTAGGACGATAATGCGAGGCGGCATGGCCTTAAGCTCGACAAATGAGTCGAGATGACCGCCTGGCGGCGCGCGGGATAGGACGCGCTGGCCGCCCTATGCGACGTTTTTCGCTGGAACATTGAATGGCGTGATGACCTGGACCTGTGACGGTGGAGGCGGCGCGCCTTGTGGCAGTACCCGATGCGTCCGCATCACAATCCGGCAGGCTGATCGCATATCGGCATTGAGGTCGTGATGCAGGACAGCCGAAATGCGCCTCTCGCGCAACAGCGCCATATTGTCAGCGTCGAGGTCATGGCCTACGAACACGTGGCACGGACGCGCCATCGCCTGGAACGCCTCCACCACAGCGCGGTTGCCGCCGCCGATCGAATAGGCGGCGACAATGTCCGGGCCCGCGGCGAGCGCCTTTCGCGCCAAAGCGCCCGTCGCCTGATCGATGCCGAGCCCTTCGCTGACTTCGACAATGCCGAGGTTCGGGTATCGCGTTCGGAGCGCGCGACGGAAGCCGATCTCCCGCTCCTCCTCGCCGCGGAAACTGTTGCTGCTGAGCGTTGTCAAAATTCTTGCCTTCCCATCGCCAAGCCACTCGCCGATCAAATAGGCTGCCGTCTCTCCGGCGGCGCGATTGTCCATTCCGACATAGGCCGCACGGCGGCAGTTGGCGACATCCGTCACGAGCGTGACGACCGGTATGCGGCGCCCCACGGCGCGGTCCACGGCAGCGGCGATTTCCGGCTGGTCGGGCGCCTTGAGAAAGAGGCCATGCGTTCCGCGCGCTGCGATCCTGTCGATGAGCGTGGCCAGATCGGCGATCCGCGCGACCTCGGTGAAATGGTAGCGCGCGCGAAAGACTGATGGGCGTAGTGCCGGCATCTCGTCCTCGAGCGCCGCGCGAACGGCTTCCGAAAAGCGGTCGGGCGCTTGCATGACGACGTCGATCAGGAATTTGCGCCCGGTCAGCCCCGCCTGTTCGATCTGGCCATGCAACTCGCGGATCGCCAGCTTGACGCGTTGGGCTGTGTGCTTGCGCACCCCGCCGCGCTTGTTGAGAACCCGATCGACTGTCGCGTCGCTGAGGCCGGCCTGAAGCGCAATCTCCTTGATGAGAAAAGGGGTGAGCCCCGACTAATCGCCCGATGGATTTTTGATGGAATGACGCGATGGTCCTGCCGGACGGCGCCTATATACTCCACCTCACAGGTCGTTGCACGGAGGACGCCATGAAGGATGACAACGCCAAACTCATGCGCACCAATGGGGTGTGGCTCGCCGAAGAATCGTGTGACCTCGACGAATTCAGGAGAATCGTCGAGCGCTCCGCCAACAGCGCCGACTATCCTTTCGCCAGCGACATCGTCGCCAACGTGCCCGTCTACGACGGCTTCAATGCGCGCAACGCCGCCGCCTCGCCCGGGAGCCGCAAGGAGATCACGGCGGAATGGGTCGAGGCGCTGACCGATGGGCCGGGCGTCATCGCCATACGCGGCGCATTCGCCGACATGACCGCGATCGATAAGGCCAACGATCATTTCTGGGCGATCATCGAGGAAGAGCGCTTGAACAATGTCGGCGGCGGCGACCATTTCGCCAAGCCCGGCGCCAACGACCGCATCTGGAACGCGCTCGAGAAGCTGTGCCTGCGGGACCCGGCCACATTCGCCGCCTATTACGGCAACGCCGTCATAGCTCTCGTGAGCGAGGCGTGGCTTGGTCCCGCTTATCAGATCACGTCGCAGCTCAACGTGGTCAATCCCGGCGGCGCGGCGCAGCTTCCGCATCGCGACTACCATCTCGGCTTTCAATCGCCGCAGGCGATCGAGGGCTACCCAGCCCATGTGCATCGTCTCTCGCCCGTGCTGACGCTGCAGGGTGCGGTCGCCCATTGCGACATGCCGCTCGAGACGGGCCCGACGCTTTACCTGCCGTTCTCGCAAAGCTACCTGCCGGGCTACATGGCGACGGGGCGCCCGGAGTTTCGCGATTATTTCGAGACGCATCATGTCCAGCTCCCGCTCGCGAAGGGCGACGCGGCGTTCTTCAATCCCGCCCTCTTCCATGCCGCCGGGACGAACCGCTCGAAGGATGTGCGCCGCATCGCCAATCTTTTGCAGGTCTCATCGGCTTTCGGGCGCGCGATGGAGAGCGTCGACCGGCTCAAGATGAGCCTCAGGCTCTACCCGGCGCTCAAGCGGCTTCTCGCCGACAAGGCGATCGCGGCGGCCGCGGCCGACAACGCCGTCGCGGCTTCGGCGGAAGGCTATTCCTTCCCGACCAATCTCGACCGCGACCCGCCGATCGGCGGCATGGCGCCCAAGAGCCAGCAGGACTTGATGCGGCGGGCGCTAAAGGAAAACTGGACGGCGGACGCCTTCGCCAAGGCGGCCGAAGCGCAGGCCTGGCGAAGGCTCACCTGAAGCGGCGCACGCGCCGGTCAGCAGGTGCGGCGGTACTTCGACGGGCTCGTCCCGAAGGTCGAACGAAAGCGGGCGTTGAACGTCGAGAGATCGCCAAAGCCGCTGTCGAGCGCGACGGCGAGCACTGGCCGCTTCGTCGAAGCCAGATCGAGCGCGGCCCGCCGCAGTCTCGCGCTGATCAGGTACTGGTAGGGCGTCATTCCGACCAGGCGGCGGAAGACCCGAAGGAAGTGATATTTGCTGACGCCCGCGATCGCCGCCAGATCCTGAAGTTGCAAGGGTCGCGTGGGGTCGCGCTCAATCAATCGGATGGCCTCGACGACACGCCGCGTCTCGCGCGCTGTCGGCGTTGCGGGCGAGCGCCGGCCCGCCGTAAGCTCACCGATGACCCGCTCGATCAGGCGCAGCGCCAGCTCTTCGCCCTGACGCCGGGAGGCGGCCGACCGAAGCGCCTCCAAGCCGGCGAATATCGGCAGCGACCCTGGCGTCGGCGGCAGGCTTGCGACAGGAAATCGAAAGCGGCCAGTCGCAGCCGCGCTCGCCGCGATCTCGCCGAAAAGGTCTTCACGAACATTCAAGGAGACGCAGCGGTCGCCACGCCCATGCGCGTGACCGCACTCAAAGCATCGGCCGTTGTTTCCGAGCAGCAATGCGCCGGGATAGAGCAGCCCGTATCCGACGTCCGAGCGATAGGTGAAGCTTCCGTCGACGACGGCCGAGATGCTGAATCCGTCATGCCGCTCCTCGAAGGGCCGGTCGGACGGCCCAGCGCGGCAAACGACCTCATGCACGCTCCAGCCGTCTCCGGTCGCCACTGTTCGCTTGGCCAGTCCTTCGTCAGGCGGTTTGGCCGAGCGCGCCACAGATCGAACCTCGTTTCGCATCTTGAGCGAAAATAGCAATTTTCCCCAAGTCGCGAAAGCCGGACGACGTTACAGGCATATCGGACTGCCGAGGCGCGAAGCGCGCCGGCGCCAACTGAACTTCGAGCGAGGAAAATCCATGTTCGATCATGTGTCGATCGGCGTTCGCGACATCGCGAAGGCCAAGGCGTTCTACGACGCGGCGTTGAAGCCGCTGGGATTGACGTGCCTCAGCGCCGACGAGACTTCGCTCGGTTACGGCCACAAGGCCGTCGGCCTCTGGATCATCGCCGCGGAGCGCCCAGTCGCCGACGACCCGAAGTCGGGCCTCCACTTCTGCTTCGCCGCGCCGAGCACCCAGAGCGTAGCCGCGTTCCACAACGCGGCGATCAGCGCGGGCGGGCGGGACAATGGCAAGCCGGGCGTGCGCAAGGACTATGGGCCCGATTACTACGCGGCCTATGCCCTCGATCCCGATGGCTATCGGCTCGAAGCCTATCACGGAGGCAAGTAGCCCAATGGGAACGATCCGCTCTGAGGTCAAGACGGCCGCGCCAGCGAGCGACGTATGGTCGGCGATCCGGGACATCGGCGCACTTCATACGCGGCTCGCTCCGGGCTTCGTCGTCGATACGAAGCTAGAGCCCGGCGCCCGCGTCGTCACTTTCGTCAACGGCATGGTCATACGCGAGCCGATCGTCACGATCGACGACGAGGCCCGCCGGCTCGTCTGGAGCGCGGAAGGCGGATCGACGACCCATTACAACGCCTCGCTGCAGGTTTTCGCGAGGCCCGAGGGCGGCACGACCGTCGTCTGGGTGGCCGACTTCCTGCCGGATGACGTCAAACCGCAATTGTCCAGGGCGCTCGGGGCGGGCACTCGGGCGATGAAGCAGTCGTTCGACGCGCTCGCGAAATAAGCGCCGCTCGTTTAGGGACGAGATCTCGGTCGCTACGCCGAGGCTAAAGCGTAGGCCGGCTGAAAGCAGCCCTTCTTCTTTCGGGCCATTTCGGACGCGCGGGAGAGGGTTCACCTCCTTCCCGCGGAAGCGCGAAAGCACGCGGCGCACCGCTTTGTTGTGCGCTTCCAAGAAGGTCGCGCCAGGCGCGGTCGCCCTTGGCGTCCGCGTGCTGGGTCGAATCGACGATGTCCATGAAGACCACGTTGGCGAGCACCCGGTCGACCACCAACGCTGACCGCGAACCAGCCAAGAACTCTTCCAGTTCCGCGATCATCCTGTTTGGCTTCCCGCGGGTAGCATTCCGATTCAGGTTGTCAGACGCACCGCAGCGAGGACCGCCTTGGCTTCGCTCCAAAGACGAGAGGTGAGCGCGCTTGCATCCTCTTCGCGAGCGAGCGCAGCGGCCTGTCCAGCCCACAGCGGCGAATAGTCTCCGGATCCGCGCTTCTCGTGAAAAGCGCGAAGCGGAGCGATCGCGCCGGCGGCGAGGGGGAATTGGGGCGCGAGCTCGTTCATCGGCCCATGTTCGCGCATGAGCCGATTCAAGATCCCGCGGGCCGGCCGGCCGGTAAAAAGATTGGTGAGCCGGGTCGAGCCGTCCCTTGCCTGGCGCAGCGCCTCTCGATGGATGGCGGATATTGTCGATTGAGGCGTCGAGAGATAGGCGGTGCCAATCTGCGCGGCGGAAGCGCCCAGCGCAAACGCGGCGGCTATTCCGCGCCCGTCCGCGATCCCCCCTGCCGCGATCACAGGAACGCGGACTGCGTCGACGGTCTGCGGCAACAGCGCAAACAGCCCGGACTGCTCATCAATATCCTCGGTCAAGAACATTCCGCGATGACCGCCCGCCTCGGCGCCCTGGGCGATAACGGCGTCGACGCCGCGACCTTCCAGCCATCCCGCTTCCGCTACGGTAGTGGCTGACGAATAGATTTTCGCGTTGGTATGCT
>JAFAHO010000303.1 GCA_019237205.1 Hyphomicrobiales bacterium | reverse complement strand
AAGCTCAAGCCGGGCTCGGCGACGCGGCCGTTCTTCGGCGTCATTCCGGAAATCGTCGACGCCGCCGGCGATGTTCAGGAGGGCGTCTGCGAGGGCAATCTGGTCATCGCCGATTCCTGGCCGGCGCAGTCGCGCACCGTCTACGGCGATCATGCCCGCTTCATGAACACGTATTTTGCGGCCTACCCGGGGAAGTACTTCACCGGCGACGGCGCCCGCCGCGACGCGGACGGCTACTACTGGATTACTGGGCGCGTCGATGACGTCATCAACGTTTCCGGTCATCGCATGGGAACGGCGGAAGTCGAGAGCGCGCTTGTCGCCCATGAAAAAGTGTCGGAAGCAGCCGTCGTCGGCTACCCGCACGACATCAAGGGGCAGGGGATCTACGCCTATGTGACTTTGATGGCCGGCGTCGAGCCGACCGAGGAGCTGCGCAGGGAGCTCGTCGCATGGGTGCGCAAGGAGATCGGGCCGTTCGCCTCGCCCGACCTCATCCAATTCGCGCCCGGACTGCCGAAGACCCGCTCGGGCAAGATCATGCGACGCATCCTGCGCAAGATCGCGGAAAACGAATACGGCTCGCTCGGCGACACCTCGACGCTCGCCGATCCGGCTGTGGTCGGTGAACTGATCGACAACCGTCAGAACCGGGGCAAGACCTGAACCTCGGGAGCTTCTGCCCAGAAAGTCGTGATTACGGGCGGCGAAAGAAAGAGCCTCGGAGACGAAGCTTTAAGGCGCGATCGACAGTTCCTGGGCCGACTCGATCTTGGTCGCGAGGATGACGGCCTGGGTCCGACTTTCCACGCCGAGCTTCTGCAGGATTGCGGACACATGGGCCTTCACGGTCGCTTCTGAGACGCTGAGTTCGTAGGCGATCTGCTTGTTGAGCAGGCCCTGCGACAGCATCATCAGCACGCGGATCTGCTGCGGCGTCAACGAAGCGAGCCGTCGCGCCAGCGCGCTTGATTCCTTGTTTGGCTGCGCGTTTGGATCGAAATCGGGCGGCGTCCATCGCCCGCCGTCGAGCACCTGCACGATCGCCGCGCGCATCGTCTCAAGCGCCGTGGATTTCGGGATGAAGGCCGCCGCCCCGAATTCGAGGCAGTGGCGGATGACCGCGCGGTCCTCGTTGCCGGAAACGACGATGACCGGGGTCGAGGGGCGCTCCGACCGCAGGAACAAGAGTCCGGAAAAGCCGCGGACGCCTGGCATAGTCAGATCGAGCAGCACAAGGTCGGTTTCAGGCGAGCTTTCGAGCGCGGAGGCCATGCTGTCGAAATCGTGCGCCACCGCAATCTCGGCCCCCGGGGTCGCCGCGAGCACAGCCTCTCTCAGTCCGCCGACGACCAGGGGGTGGTCATCGGCAATCAGAACGCGAACCTTCTCGCCTTCGCTCATCATTTCCTCCGCAGGCAACGCGGGCTCGCGCGACAATCGCCCAACCCACCGTCAATGTCACGCCTTCGTCACAGAGAAGACAGCAGTCTTCAAGTTCTGGCCTCAGCGTGCGGAAGCCGCCCGATTTGGCGGAGGGCCTCGGCGAGAGCGATCGCAGCCGCCACCCCGACGTTCAGCGATCGGAGGGGCGGTCGGATTGGTATGCGCACGCGCGCGTTGGCGGCCGCCCTTACCGATTTCGGCACGCCTGCCGATTCGCGCCCCACAAGAATGACGTCGCCGTGGGCGAAGGTGAAATCCCACAGATTGGTCTCGCCGCTTGTTGTGAGGAGCACCAGCCGGCGCTGGGCCGCAATGCGCCACGCCTCGAATCTCATCCAGGAATCATGGCTGGCGATCTGGACGCCGCTCAGATAGTCCATCCCGGCGCGCCGGAACCGGCCATCGGCCATGCGAAAGCCTGCGGGCTCGATGACCGCCGCCTCGACGCCGAGACAGGCGCAGGTGCGCATCATGGCGCCCGCGTTCTGGGCGATGTCCGGCTCGTACAGGGCCAGCAGATATGGCGCGACAGGCTCGCTCATGGCTCGTCGCACTTAGCTGTCTGTTCGGCCAAGCGAAAGCAAGAACACGACCAAAGGGCGAGCGCGGCGACGTTTCCGGCTATGGACAACCAAAAGGATCGATGCGAAAAGCCGCCTCGAATGTCGACCGGCGCCAGCGCAGGCCGCGCGTTCGACGCCGGTTGCGCCCGGCGACATGATCGGTAGGCCAATCATCTGCGAAAGGCCGCAACTGGACGCGCGACGATCCCGAACGGCGCGCCTCAATGAACTGTCTTGGGGGTTGGATTGGCCAGCGCAGCGACGGTCGAAGCGCCAAATCGGAGGGATTTCCTCTTCCTCACCGCTGGCGCAGTTGGGGCTGTCGGAGTCGCCGCGGTTGTCTGGCCGCTGGTCGACCAAATGAATCCGGACGCGTCCACGCTCGCGCTGGCCTCGACCGAAGTCGATATCGGCGCGATCCCCGAAGGTCAGATTGTCA
Organism: Hyphomicrobiales bacterium; assembly: GCA_019237205.1. Classification (GTDB taxonomy): domain Bacteria; phylum Pseudomonadota; class Alphaproteobacteria; order Rhizobiales; family Beijerinckiaceae; genus Roseiarcus. Next base: position 30,916 of record JAFAHO010000303.1, on the reverse strand, counting down.
CGGTCAAATGGCGCGGCGGACCTGTGTTCATTCGTCACCGGACGAAGAAGGAAATCGAGGACGCTGAGAACGTTCCGCTCGGCGAACTCAGGGATCCGCAGACGGATCAATCTCGGGTGAAGAAGCGGGAATGGCTGATCGTCATCGGCGTCTGCACGCACTTGGGTTGCGTGCCGCTCGGGCAGGAGGGTAAGTACGAAGGCTGGCTCTGCCCTTGCCACGGTTCGATCTACGACACGTCAGGGCGCATCCGTCAGGGGCCGGCGCCGCTCAATCTTGCCGTCCCGGAATATGCGTTCCTAACCGATACGAGGGTGAAGATCGGCTAAGCCAATCCGTAGAGCGCCTCGTATCGTTTTCGATTCAGTTTCGTCAACGCTATTTAGAGATCCATGCCATGAGCGGTCCCTCGACCTACGTTCCTAAGAGCGCAATCGGACGCTGGTTCGAATCGCGGTTGCCTTTGATGGGCCTCGTCCATTCCTCGTTCGTCGCCTATCCGGTGCCCCGCAACCTCAACTACATGTGGACGTTCGGCGCGATCCTCTCCTTCATGCTAGTCGCTCAGATCGTCACCGGCGTCGTGCTCGCGATGCACTACGTGCCTTCGGCGACGGAGGCCTTCAGCTCGATCAACCACATCATGCGCGATGTGAACTACGGCTGGCTGGTCCGCTATATGCACACGAACGGCGCGACGCTATTCTTTCTCGCCTGCTACACCCATATGTTTCGCGGCATCTATTACGGCTCATTCAAGGCTCCCCGCGAACTTCTTTGGATCATCGGGGTGGTAATCTACTTCCTGATGGCCGCAACGGCTTTTCTCGGGTACGTCCTGCCCTGGGGTTCGATGAGCTTCGCCGGCGCGACGGTTATCACCAACCTCCTCTCGGCTATTCCCTTGGTGGGAACCGCGATAACATATTGGCTCTGGGGCGGTTACGCGGTCGGCGATCCGACGCTCAACCGCTTTTTCTCGCTGCACTATCTGCTCCCCTTCATCATCGTCGGCGCTGTGGGCCTGCACGTCTGGGCGCTTCACGTGACCGGTCAAAACAATCCCGACGGCGTCGAGGTCAAGAACGCCGAGCGCGACACCGTGGCGTTCACGCCCTACGCTACTATCAAGGACGTCTTCGCGCTTTCGGTTTGGCTGATCATTTACGCCTGGCTAATCTTTTACATTCCCAATTACGTCCTGGACGCCGACAACTCGAACATCGCCAATCCCCTCGCGACGCCAGCGCATGTCGTGCCGGAATGGTATCTGCTGCCGTTCTACGCCATCCTGCGCGCCATTCCGAACAAGCTCATGGGCGTGATCGCGCTGTTTGCATCGATCGCCATTCTCGCGTTCCTGCCCTGGCTCGACCGTTCGCCGGTCAAGTCCGCCAAGTACCGCCCCACCTATCGCTTCTTCTTTTGGGTGTTTGTCGTGATCTGCATCGGTCTCGGATGGCTCGGCTCCCAGGAGCCGACCGAGGGCCTCACGCTGATCGCCCGCTTCCTCACTGTGGGATATTTCGGCTTCTTCCTTGTGATCATGCCGTTGCTCAGCTTCACCGAGAAGACCAAGCCCATTCCGGCTTCGATCGCGGACGCCGTGCTTCCCAAGAAGGCGGACGCCACCGCGGCAGCCCAGGCGTGAACGGGGAAGATACCGATGATCCGCTTCAAATCCGCCGCTCTTGCCTCGGCAGCTCTTGCCCTCTCTTTCGGCGGGTTCGCCCTCGCGCAGGAGGAAGCGGACCAGCCCAAGCCGCCGCGCCAGGAGTGGAGCTTCGCGGGCATGTTCGGCACGTATGATCAAGCGCAGTTGCAGCGGGGCTTTCAGGTCTACCGCGAGGTATGCAGCAACTGCCACGCGCTCAGCATTCCATTTCGCGCCCTCGCCGATCCGGACGGCCCGGGATACGGCGAGGACCAGGTGAAGACGCTCGCGGCGAGCTACCAGGTCACCAACGCTGAGCCCAACGACAAGGGCGAGATCTTCAAGCGGCCGGGCACTCCGGCGGACCTCATTCCGCGCCCTGAAGCCTATCCCAATGATCAGGCGGCAGCGGCGGTCTTGGGCAAGGCGCCGCCGGACATGAATCTTCTCGCCAAGGCCCGGAAGTACGAGCGGGGGTTCCCATGGTTCGTCTTCGACGCGTTGCCCGGGCTCGAGTACCAGGAAGTGGGCTCCGACTACATCGACGCGATCCTCAACGGCTACACCAAGCCTGACGATCCGCAGTGGAATCTCTACTACCCCGGTCACAAGATAGCGATGCCGCAGCCGATCACCGACGGCGCGGTCAAATACACCGACGGCACCGCTCCGACTCTCAGCAACTATTCCAAGGACATCACCGCGTTCCTGACCTGGGCCGCCGAGCCGAACCTCCCCGAGCGGAAAAAGATCGGTCTTCGGGTGATGCTCTTCCTGTTCGTGCTCGCAGGCCTGCTCTATTTCACCAAGAAGCGGGTCGGGGAAGCGGCCCACTGACGGAGCAACAGGATATCATCCTCGTCGACGCCCGCGGTCTCCGCGGGCGTATGCGTTTCTAGCTTAAGCTAGGCGGTTGATCCTGCTGCGACGTCGGTCGATAGTGCAGGCGAGCGCGAAGGGACACACGAAATGGCGAAGGCGATAGTCGGAGTGATCGGCGGCTCGGGCGTCTACCACCTCCCCGGTTTGACCGATGTGCGCGAAAAGGTTGTTCCCACTCCGTGGGGCGATCCCTCCGATGCGCTGCGCTTTGGCCGGGTCCGCGGGACAGAGGCGGTCTTCCTCGCTCGGCACGGTCGCGGCCACCGCTTCTCGCCCTCCACTATCAACTATCGCGCCAATATTGACGCGCTGAAGCGCGCAGGCGTCACCGATATCATCGCGCTTTCGGCCTGCGGCTCGTTTCACCGCGAGCTCTACCCGGGCATGTTCGTGTTGATCGATCAGTTCGAGGACCGGACCTATCTGCGTCAGTCGACCTTCTTCGGCACGGGATGCGTCGCCCATGTCTCGATGGCGCACCCGATCGCTCCGCTGCTGCGACGGCGTCTTCTCGCCGCCGCGGAGGCGGAAGGCATTCCGTGCCGGGACGGCGGCACCTATGTCTGCATCGAGGGGCCGCAATTCTCGTCCTTCGCCGAATCGCTCGGCTACCAGTCGCGCGGCGCGGACGTGATCGGCATGACCGGCGCCACCGAGGCGAAGCTCGCCCGAGAAGCCGAAATCTCTTATGCAACCGTCGCGATGGTGACCGATTACGATTGCTGGCATGAGGAGCACGACGCGGTCGACGTCGCTGCGGTCATCAAGGTGATGGCCGACAACGCCGACAAGGCGAGCGCACTGGTCGCCCGCACTCTCCGCGACTTTCCTGCCGTGCACGAAGCCTGTCCGGCCGGGTCGGATCGTTCGCTCGAGTACGCCATCATCACCCATGATGGCGGTCGCGATCCCGATCTCATGAAGAAGCTCGATGCGATTGCCGGAAGGGTGTTGCGGCGCGGATGAGCGCCTTGCGCCGAGTGACCGGTTCACCCTAAAAGGCCGGCATACGAGCTTGGCTCGATCACTGCGGACCGCCGGGAGATCGATGATCAAAGACGCAATCGAGCGCCTGCTGTTCGCGAGCCGGTTCCTGCTGACGCCACTTTATCTCGCGCTCGCCTTCAGCCTCGTTGCTCTGCTCGCCAAGACCGGGGTGCACCTCTATCAGTTCATCGTTCAGCTTCCCTCCCTCAACGACGAAGGGGTTCTGCTTTCCGAACTGGCGCTGGTCGACATGACGCTTACGGCTTCGCTCGTCGTGATCGTCTTCCTTTCGGGCTACACGAACTTTGTCGCGCCGGTCGTGATGCGGGAAAACGACGGACGGCCGCACTGGATCGCCGAAATCGACTTCGGCGAGCTGAAACTGAAACTGATGGCCTCGATCGTCGCCATTTCGGCGATCAAGCTGCTCGAAGGCTTCATGGATATCGAGCACGAAAGCGACCGCGAGCTCTGGTGGTTGGCCGGCATCCATCTGACCTTCGTCGTCTCGGCGGTGCTCCTCGCGCTCGCCGATCGGCTCGGCCACCGCGCGCGCCCGGCTGGCGGCGACGGCGAAGGCGTCTGAGCTACTTCTCCAGAACGACGGTCCGGCACTCGGGGGGCAGCTGGGCCATCGTGATCGGCGGTTTGGGCTTGCTCGGCGCCGGATGCAGCGCCTCGTCGGTGAACCACCAGGCGAGCGACTTGTCGCAGCCGTCGCCGGGCGGCAGCGGATCCTGGGGCTCACAGGTTGTCTCGCCGCCGGGGCACTTGATGCGAATATGGAAGTGGTAGTTGTGCCCCCAGTACGCGCGCACCCTGTTCATCCAGGGTTCGCCCTTATGAGTCTCGCAGAGCGCCTTCTTGATCGCGGCGTTGACGAAGATGCGGTCGACCTGCGGCTCCTCGGCGGCCGCCTTGATGATCCCGGCCTGGGCCTCCGACCAGTGCGACCTGTCGACTGACAGCCCGTCCTCCGTCACCATGTTGACCGCCGACATCTCCTCACGCTCCTGGCGGCTCAGCGTATGATCGGGCATCGGCGTCAACCAGACGTCGGCGTCGAGGCCGACCTGGTGCGAGGCGTGCCCGGTCATCATCGGGCCGCCGCGCGGTTGGGAAATGTCGCCGACCAGAATGCCGTTCCATACGCCTTCCGCCTTGGCCTTGCGCGAGAAGCGCTCCAGGAAGGCGATCATTGCCGGATTGCCCCACATGCGGTTGCGCGAGAGCCGCACCACCTGCCAGGACTCGCCGTCCACGGGCAACGCCTTGGCGCCGACGAGGCAGCCGCGCCAATAATAGCCAATCGAGCGGACTCTTGCCTCGATCGGGGTCAGCGCGCGGCCGAACACCTCTTTTGCGGGGAGGTTCGGGTCGGAGGGATTGGCGAGCGGAGGCAGGGGCTTGTCATCGAGCGTCCCTTTGTCCTGGGCGAGAGCGGGCGCGGCGCCGGCTCGAGCGGCCAACGCCAGGACAATTCCTATCAGGGCAGTGCGCATGACCTCTCCGTCGGGGCGTCGAAGCGCCAGTCTAGAGCCGAAGCGGGTCAACAGCTCGTTAACCATGAGCGCCTGCCCTGCGCTCGCGTCGATTTCGTGACCGGCGCTGGTCTTCATCAATTCGTAAGGCCGCTTTGCAAAAGGTCTTTCGAGGCCGCCAACGGATTGTTAAGGATCGTGCGATGCGGGGTCCTTCTCTTGTACGAACGCGATCGGCGGGTCTGGGATTTGGCGCGGCGCTGATGCTCGCGAGCTGCGCCGCTCCGCCTCCGACCTCCGGGCCGGGCCCCAAACCGCAGGGGGGGATCACCTCGATCGACGGCGCGAATGTCGCGCTGGCCTCATTCCAGAACTCCGCTTTCCCCTATCACGGCCTCATTCCGAATTATCAAGAGACGGGGAAGACCCGGCCCTTCCTCGACGTCGACGATAACGGCCGCCTCGGGCATTCGAGCCCACGCGGCGGACTTCTGTGGGAGGATCAGACCTATAACGACCGCACCGTGCTGCTCGCAGCGCCGCAGTCCTTCGACCCCGGCCAGCCCGGCGTGATCATCGTCTTCTTCCACGGCAACCAGGCAACTCTGACCCGAGACGTGATCGCGCGCCAGCAGATCGTGCGCCAGCTCGCCGATTCGGGGCTGAACGGCGTGTTGATCGCGCCTCAGCTCGCAGTCGATGCGCCCGATTCGAGCGCCGGCAAGTTCTGGTCGCCAGGCGGCTTCGCCGCCTTCCTCAACGAGGCCGAGGGCAAGCTCGGCGACTTCTACCCTAGCGCACGCGGAGCCTTCCGGCGGATGCCGGTCGTGATCGTGGCTTACAGCGGCGGTTATCTGCCGGCGGTCTATTCGCTGACCGTCGGGGGCGAGACCGGCCGGGTTCGCGGGGTCGTGCTGCTCGACGCGCTCTATGGCGAACGCGACAAGTTCGTGAGCTGGGTGGACGGGCCGGGCCGCAATGCCTTCTTCGTCAGCGCCTATTCGACCTCGTCGCGCGAAGGCAACATGGCGATCGAGGCCGAACTCCAGCAGGCCGGCCTCAAGACCGCTGACGGCCTGCCGGCGACGTTGTCGCCCGGCGAGATCGCCTTCGTCGACGCCGGAATGGTCGATCACAATGACTTCGTCACCTCCGCCTGGGGCGGCGCGCCGTTGCGCGACATCTTCTCCCGCATGCGGTAGATAAGCGCTTCTCAACTACGGTAAATCCTAATCTTCATTTTCTTGCGCCGCCTCCTCGAGGCGCGATCGCTACGCCCACAGTTGAAGAGATAGCCGCGCCCCAGCGATTGCCGATGGTGAACAGGATGAAGTCGGCGCGGGTCGGCGCCCGCCTGACCGCGCCTTGCGCCGGGCCGAGGCCCCGACGACGAAATCCGAGGCTGCCCTGCGGCGCAGGGCGCGGCCTGCATGCCAGCCTGCACAGCGCCCCGACTACCGCCGCCGGCCAGGACAAGAACGCTTTTTGGGTTGGAGGCCACAGTCGCTTCGCGCAGGCGTCGCGACGCCTGTCGGGCGTGGCGGGCCGGGAAACCTTTCAACGTACCAACGTTTGCCCGGGGCGGGGCTACCCCGGCTTGCGCCGAAACACATGATCGCCTCGCGTCCCGCCGCGTTGGCGGGGCGCGAGGCCGGATCGTCTATAGATCGGCCGTCGTCAGTCGACGGCTTCGGGGATCCTGATGCGCTTCGCGCCCTCGCGCTCCAGGAGGGTCGGGATATAGGCGCCGACGCCAACCGGCAGATCCTGCAGGGACACGAACCGTCCGTCAGCCAGACGCAGGCCGTCCCGATAGAGGCCGGTGTCGCGCTGGGCGAAGGTCGTCTGGACTTCCGCCCCGATCGCCCAAGTTGCCTGCATCGCCACCGGGATGTCCGTCAGAACGACCTTGGTGTCGCATTGCACGCAAACCGGGATCCTGGGATCGCCCGGCGCGGCGAACCCGATCGAACCGCTCGGAAAGCGAGTTGTTACGTAGAGCTCGCCCTCACGCGCGGGCCGGGACCCGTACATTTCCAAGGAATAGTCGCACATGACACTCTCCTTTTGGTTGAGCGCCCGCCCAGCGTCCCCTCGGGGAAACGTCCTCTGGATTTCTTTGATAAGGTAAGAGGCTATTTGGGCTTTATTGAGAATGCAAGGGCTCCGAATCCTCCTGCCCACAAGTTTGTGAACGCCCGACATCGAGGGTCCAGGTACGGCGCTTGATCTCTCAACGCAGAATGCTCGCGACTTGTTCCGCCCGCCCCTCAATGCAGCGCGCGTGGCGGCTCGTCGATCCGCGCCGGCGCGATGTCTCCGGGCTCGATTCGGCGCCAAGGCGCGCCGAATGTTTCAACGCGGAAGCAAGTCGCCTCGATCCCGGCCGGCCAGCCGTCAAGGCTGGCCTTTTGCATGAGCTGCTGCACGAACTCGCGGCCGTCGGGGAGCTGACGCCAGACGCTCGGCAGGAACAACGCCCGCCTGCGCCCGACGCCGAGAATGAGGCCGTCGCGGTCGGGCTCGAGCGCCGCCGCCAGTTGCGCCTCGCTCCTCGCCGGAACCGACCGTGGATGGGAGAGGATCGACACGTCGAGGCTGAGACTATCGAGATCGGCTTCGGTAAGGGGCTGGAAACGCGGGTCGGAGAAGCCCGACTGAACGGCGTTCGTCATCACATCGTCGATGAGGGACCGGCGAGGCGCGGCCGAACCAATGCAGCCCCTGAGCTTTCCGCTCTGGGTCAGCGTTACGAAGCTCGCGCGCATTGAAGTCAGCGCCGGGGACAGGCGCCCATCGACCGCGAGCGACGGCGTTTCTCCGCCGCGCCTGGCCGCGGTTGCGAGCCCCGCCATGGCGGTCGAAAGGAGAAGGTCGCGGTCCGCCTCGGCGAGCCTTGCCGAGGCAGCATATTCGATGGCGAAAGCGCCGTAGCCCACGACCCGCGACGCGTCCGCGCCGACGTCGGCCGAGGTCGCCAGATGCAGGCCGCTCGCACGCATGTCCCGTTCGGCGGCGATGTCGAGCGCCCCCATGATCGGCAGGAAGCCGCAGGCCCGCCTCCCGTGAAGCGACGCGGCCTCGAGCGTCTCGATCAGACGCCCGGTCTCAGAGTCGATCGCTTCTGCGCTCGCGCGGTCGAGGAAGTGCGACAGGTCGGACGAGATGGCGATTGCCGTCTCCGGCCCGCCCCAGACGAGGCGAAGAGCTTCGGCCACCCGTCGCGGCTCGGCGTCGCCGACGAGAATCGGCAGGATCTCGAACGGCGCCGGAAGCATCGCCTGCAGCATCACGAGATGCATTTCGAGGGAGTGCTCGCCGGCGAATGGCCGCGCGTCAACGGCAGCGGCCCGGGCTTCCGCGAGGCGGATATGAAGGTCGCGTGCGACCTTCGCTTCGCCGAGCGGCGTCATCCAGGCCATCGCGGGGTGGATCGCAAGCCCGCGAAAAGCGACCCGGTGCGCAGGGCCCGCGATCACGATCCGGCGCGGCGGATCGGACCGCCTCGCCCAAGGGCCGAAGGCGGTCGCGGCAACCGCCCCGGAATAAACGATACCTGCATGCGGGGCGACGACCGCCTTGGGGGCGACGCCGCCGTCGGGCCGGGCGTGGTCCCGCATCGTCGCGATGAGCGTACGAAGGGCGTTAACATCGGCCGGGTAGAAGAAGCCGGCAACCTGCGCGGGATGGACCCCATTCTGATGGGCGTAGCTCGACATGTCGGCCCCCTGTCGCTCTGCCGCCAATGTAGGCGTGCGAAAGCCCCCGCGCCAGATCGTCGCATCGCCCAATCGTCGCATTGCAATCGCCGGTCGCCATCCCGACATCAGGTAATAACGCCAAGGAGCGGCCTCGCGAAAGCGGCCGGGGAACGATGAGAGGCGACAGCATCGACGTCGGTTACTGGATGAAGCTCGCGGACGGACGGATCGAATGCCGACTCTGTCCGCGTTTCTGCCATATGCGTCCGGGCTACCGGGGTCTCTGTTTCGTCAGGCGCGCGCGGGAGGACGGCGAGGGGATGGAGTTGACTGGCTACGGCCGGTCGACCGGCTTCTGCGTCGATCCGATCGAGAAGAAGCCGCTGAACCACTTCCTGCCCGGCTCCTCGGTCCTTTCCTTCGGCACGGCGGGCTGCAACCTCGCCTGCTCTTTCTGCCAGAACCATGACATTTCCAAGAGCCGTGAAGTCGCGGCGCTGAGCGCATACGCGATGCCGGAGACGATCGCCCGCGCCGCGCAGCGGCTTGGCTGCGCCAGCGTCGCCTATACCTACAACGACCCCGTCATCTTCATGGAATACGCCCTCGACACGGCCGACGCCTGCCGCGCGCGGGGCGTCAAGAACGTCGCCGTCACCGCGGGCTTCATCTGCGAGGAGCCGCGCAAGCGCCTCTTTGCCGGCATGGACGCGGCGAACGTCGATCTCAAGGCCTTCACCGAGCGCTTCTATGAGAAGCGCTGCGCCGGCTCGCTTAAGCCGGTGCTCGACACGCTCAAATATCTTATCCACGAAACCAGCGTGTGGACGGAGATCACGACGCTGTTGATTCCCGGCGAGAACGACAGCGAGGAGGAGATCGAGGCGCTGACGTCGTGGGTCGGGCGCGAACTCGGGCGAGAGGTTCCGCTGCACTTCACCGCATTCCATCCCGACTATCGCATGCTCGACACCGCTCCGACGCCATCCGCGACGCTGCAGAAGGCGCGCTGCATCGGGCTGCGCAACGGCCTCCATCACGTCTACGTCGGCAATATCCAGGATCCGGCGCGTCAGGCGACCCTCTGCCCAACCTGCGGCCTGCGGTGCATCGGCCGAGACGGCTACAGGATCACGACCTACGAACTTGAAGCCGACGGCTCATGCAAGGGCTGCGGGACGAAGCTGGCCGGCGTCTTCGCCGAGAGGCCCGGGTCATGGGGAGCGCGCCGCCAGCCGGTCGAGATCGAGGGTTATGCAGCGTGAGGGCGGGCCTTCGGGAGCGCCTATTTGTTCAAGGCCGCCAGCATCTGGTCGAAGGCGCCGGAAGGCATGCGAAAAATTCCGTTGAAGGGATGGCTGAGTTCGAGGATCAGGAACAACGCGCTGCCAACCGCGAAAGCGCCGAAGCCCAGTGCCGCGAGGCTGGTGCCGTTGATGCGGGAGAGCAGGCCGAATCCGCAGAATAGGATCAGCGCCCACGACACGACAATGACGACCAGAGGCCAGGAGATCGCACTGGCCAATTGCATTGAGATAAGCAGGCGGGTCTGTTCGATCGCACTCGCGTCGCCGGCCGCTGCGGCGACGAACTGTCGCTGGGCCGGCGTCTTCGGATCGAGTGAAGCGACATATTCGTCCATTTCCCGCAAATGCTGGACCGGCGCTACTACCGAAAGGTCTGGCGCGGCGTTTTCGCCCGAGCTGTCGCCCCATACCATAACGCGTATGCCCTGGAGCGTCTCTTTCATCCTCGCTCGTGCGGGCTCCGTCTCGGGCCCGAATTCGGCCAGCGCCAGATCGAGCTGCACCGCTTTCGCGGCAAACGCCTCCATTTCCGATTTCTGTGTCGAGTAAAACGCGTATGCGGAACCGGTCAAGGTTCCGAGCACGAGAGCGAGCAACAGCGACACGAGTCCGACGATCGCGCCGATCATGTCGCGCGCACGTTCGACCGAATGCGTCTCGGGCAGCAGCCTCTGCAGAAACAGGCCAGCGACGCCAAAGACGAAGGCCAGCACGGCGACCCCAACGCCAATCCAAACCGTCGTCATTGACGCTCCTCGTCATCGGGCGCCCCAAGTTGAAGCGCTGCTTCCGGATAGCCGCCAACCCTTTGGCGCCGATGCGCTGCGTGGCGAATCGCCGCCCCGAACAATGGCGCATGGTGGCGCGCAAACCAAGCCTGCAAGCGCCCGCCCGTAATCGGGCTGGCGTCGGTGGCGTCTTCGCGCAGAAGCCGGGTCTTCGGCGCCGCAACGCATCGGTTCCGTGATAAAGGTCTAAAACCCGCATAGCGTCAGGCTGCGTGCAGATTTGGCGGTCGCCTGCCGCGCGTTTGGGAGGCGATCGGTATGGACGACATCGAACATGTGATCCGCAGGCGGGCGTACGAGCTTTGGGAGCAGGCCGGCTGCCCAGAGGGGCGGAGCGACGAATTCTGGCACGCCGCGCGAGCCGAAATCGAAGGCGCGGGCGCGGACAAGGCGCCGGTGGACGAGCTCGGGCCTCCGATCGAGGAGCCGCCGGAGGTTGCATTCCAGCACGGAATACCGGTCGGGCTGCCCGGAGAGCGCATCGTCGAGCAGGGCGTGATCGACGACCGGCTGGAAGACCTGCTGAACCCGATCCCGCACCGAAAACGGGACGATTGAGCCCGGCGCTCGCAAGCCGCTGGCGCTGTTGCGCAGGGGCGCGGCCCGTCGCCGAGCCGCGCCGGTCGTCGATCAGGCCTACTTGCCCATCATCGACTTGGCGTTGTCGGGCGTGATCGCGGTCGTCGGCACGGTGACGGTCGTCGGTACGCTCTCGGCGCAATCGAGCAGGATCGCCTTCGCCATGTCGATCGCCTGCGGGCCGCCGGTCGGGTAGGTGAAGGTCGCCGCCCACTCGCCCTCGGCGACGGCGCGGATGCCGCCGGCCGGCCCGGGCAGGCCGTCGGTGCCGAGAATCTGGATGTCGCCGTCCTTCTTGCCCGCGCCCTTGGCCGCAAGGCGCGCGCCCGCCGCCATCATGTCGTTGCTGGCGTAGACCGCCTTGATATTCGGATGCGCCTGCAGCATTGCGGCGAAGGCGGTCTGCGCCTTGTCCGGCAGCCAGTCGGCCGCCTGTTCGGCGACGACCTGGATCTTGTCGTTCGCCTTCACACCGTCCTTGAAGCCGTTGAGGCGTTCAACCGCCGGCGTTGAGCTCGGGAGGCCTTCGAGCACCGCGACCTCGCCGCCGTCCGGCAAGAGCTTATTGGCGACATATTTGCCGGCTTCCTGGGCGATTTTGAAATTGTCGCCGCCGATGAAGGCCGTATAGTCCTTGCCGGGATCGCCGACTGTCTTGCGGTCGAGCTCGATAACCGGGATCCCGGCCTTCACTGCGCGCGCGACGACCGGAGTCAGCGGGGACGCCTCGAACGGCGAGATGAGGATAAGGTCCACCTTCTGGGTGATGAAATTATCCATCTGCGAGGTCTGCGTGTTCACATTGCCGGCGCCGTCGGCGATCTGAAGCGTGAACTGCGGGACCTTGGCCGCCGCCGCGGTCAGCTCGTCGTTGACGTGCTGGCGATAAGGCTCGGCGTTGTTGGCTTGCGAGAAGCCGATGACGAACTTTCCGTCCTTGGAACATTCCTTCACGAGTGGCGCAGCGCTCGCCGCGCCCGCAAGGAGCGCGAACGCTCCGACGCCGAGCGCTAAGGCCGAGGGTGTTCTGACAGTCGCAAAAACCATGACTCTCTCCCTTGGTTGTCGATCTGGTGGCGACCGCATCGCCGGCTCGATCGCCGGACCTGCGCGTCCCTGGTTGCGTCGCGCCTTCCTAACGACCCAATCCCTCGCGGCGACGGACAAGGGACTGAAGAACCGCGGCAAGCACAATGATCGCGCCGGTCGCGAGCAGTTGCAGCGCCGCGTTGATGTTGTTGAGCTGAAGGATGTTAGCGAGCGCGCCAAGCATCACCGCGCCCGCGACGGTGCCGACCATCGACCCTGCGCCGCCGAAGAGGCTCGTGCCGCCGATTACGACGGCGGCGATCGCCGTCAGTTCGTAGCCGGTGCCGTCGTTGGCGCTGCCGAAATTGAACTGGCCGGCGTGGACGATGCCGGCGATCGCCGAGACCAGCCCCGTGATCGCGTAGACCGAGACTTTGACCAGCGTCACCGGCACGCCCGAGAGGCGCGCGGCGCGCTCGTTGCCGCCGACCGCGAACACATAGCGGCCAAAGCGGGTGAAGTTGAGCACGAAAGTCGCGATGGCCGCGACGACGACGAACACCAGCGTTGCCACCGGGACGACATTGTTGAAGAGCCGGTCGCCGAGGATGGCGAAGACCGGCGGCGCGAGTCCGGGCCCCTCGCCGTAGGAAATGTTGATGTACTGGTTGTTGGAGATGACGAGCGCGAGCCCGCGCGCGACCTGCAGTCCGGCAAGGGTGACGATGAACGGCTCCAGCCGGAAGCGGGTCGAGATGCCGCCCTGGATCGCGCCGAAAAGAGCGCCGCAGGCGACGACGAAGAGAACGGTTGGCATCAGTCCCCAGCCCGCGGTCGTCATGATAGTCGCGGTCAGCACGCTCGAGAGGCTTAAGAGCGCGCCGACCGAGAGATCGATGCCGGCGGTGATGATGACGAAGGTCATGCCGACGGCGATGATGCCGGTCTCGGACACGGCCCGCACGATGTTGGCGACGTTGTCGGGTGCAAGGAACAGAATGATTCCGTGCCGGCGCGGCGAGAAGATGACGCCTCCGATCGCCACCAGCACGAGGCCGATCACGCTCTGAAAGCGAACGGCGATGGCGAAGAGGTCGATCCGGCGCCAGGCGGCGGGCGGCGCGGACGCGATGTCGCGAAGAGGCGCAGCGTCATCCATTCGTTTGACCCTCGTTCGTCTCGGCCGCCGCCAGCACCTCGTGCTCGTCCGCGCCACCCGGGAATTCCGCGACGGTTCGGCCGCGCCGCAGCACGACGACCCGGTCGCAAAGACCGATGAGCTCGGGCATCTCGCTCGAGGCGATGAGGACGCCGAGGCCCTTTCCCGCGAGCTCGCGAATCCGGGCGTAGATTTCCCCCTTCGCGCCGACGTCGACGCCGCGCGTCGGCTCGTCGAGCAGCAGCAGCCGGGGGCCGCCAAGCACTTCCTTCGCCAGAACGACCTTCTGCTGATTGCCGCCGGAGAGCGCGCCCACCGGAACCTCGGGCAGCGGAGGGCGCACGTCGAAGCCGCGGATCGCCTCGCGGGCGAGCTCGGCCTCGCGCGCCCGCGACATCATGAAGAACGGGGAAACCCGGCGCAGCACAGTCAGCACCAGATTGCGCCCGACGCTGTCGCGCAGCATCAGCCCGCTGCCGCGCCGGTCATCGGTGACGAGGCCGAGGCCTTCCGCGCGGGCGCCTCGGATCGAGGAGAGATACGCCGGCGCGCCGTCGACCTCGACGACCCCCGTCCACGCGCCGGCGCCGGCGGCGCCGTAGAGCGCGGTGAGGAGCTCGGTGCGGCCCGCTCCCATGATCCCGGCGAGGCCGACGATCTCGCCCGCGCGCACTTCGAGGGAAATGTCGACCGGCGCCTGCCAGCCGGCGCGCGCGTTTTTCGGACGGAAGCTGGCCCGCTCAAGGCGCAGGACCGGGCTACCGAATTCGCCGCTGCGGCGAGGATAGAGTTCCGCCAGGGGACGGCCGACGAGCAGGCGCACAAGTTCGGATTGCGGCGCGTTCGCGGGCGCAATTCCGGCGACCTGACCGTCGCGCAGCACCGTCACCCGGCCGGCGACCCGCGGGACTTCCTCGAGCCGGTGCGAAATGTAGACGATGCCGACGCCGCGCCCGGCGATCTCGCGCATCACGGCGAAGAGCCGCTCGACCTCCGCCGCCGTCAGCGCTGCGGTCGGCTCGTCCATCACCAGGATGCGCGAGGCGTAGGTCAGCGCCTTGGCGATGGCGACGATCTGCCGGCGGCCAACCGACAGTTCGCCGACCGGCTGATCGACGTCGATCTCGACGCCGACCGCCTCGAGGCGGGAGCGCGCCTCGCGGCGCATCGTCGCCCGGTCGAGCACGCCGGCGCCGGTCAGCTCCCTGCCGAGGAAGAGGTTCGCCGTGACGTCGAGGCCAGGGACGAGGTCGAGCTCCTGGAAGATCGTGGCGACGCCGGCGGCTTGCGCCGCGCGTGGGTCGGCGAACCGCACTGGCGCGCCATCGATCCAAACTTCGCCGGCGTCGGGCTCGATCACGCCGGACAGGATGTTCATCAGCGTCGACTTGCCGGCGCCGTTTTCGCCTAGCAGCGCATGAATCTCCCCCGGCTGCAGGTCGAAGTCCACGCCCTGGAGCGCCTGGACGCCGCCGAAACGCTTGACGACCCCGCGCATCGCAAGCAGGGCGGAGCCGCTTCGGACCGGCGCGTTCATTGCGGCCTCGCACAGGAGTCGCGCACGATCAGCCGCGCGTCGAGGCGCAGCGACCGCCGCAGGCCGTTCGGCGCAGCGATCCGCTCCATCAGCAGGATCGCTGCGCGCCTGCCGATTTCCTCGCAAGGCTGCGCGACAAGCGTGAGACGCGGCTCGAAGCAGTCGGCCCATTCGAAATCATCGAATCCGACGATCGAAATGTCTTGCGGAACCCGCAATCCGCGCGCGCGGATGGCGCGCATCGCCCCGACCGTCGCCATGTTGTTGCCGGCGACGATCGCGCTCGGCGGGCGATCGAGCGAGAGCAGCGCATGGGTCGCGCTCGTCGCCGAATTCGTCGAGGCGCTTCCGGTGACGAGATAGCGCTCGTCGAACGTCAGGCCGAGGCGCTCGAGGCTGTCGCGGTAGCCGCCGATGCGCTCAAGGGTGGTCTGCAAGCCGGGATGGCCACCGACATAGCCAATGCGCCGGTGCCCGAGCCCCGCGACATATTCGACCAGAGCTTGCATCGCCTCGCGATTGTTGACGCCGACCTGGTCGAACATCGGGTCGGGCGTGCGATCGACGAGCACGCACGGGAGGCGGGCGTTGCCGAGATAGGCGAGCGCACGCCGCTCCGGATCGGCGCTCGGGGCCAGAATGACGCCGTCCACCCGGCGTTGATGAAGAGCGATGACGACCGCCAATTCACGGTCCGGGTCGTCCTGGGTGTCCGAGAGGAAGACCATCATGCCGAGGCGTGCGCATTCGGCCTCGATCGCGCAGATGATGTCGATGAAATAGGCGTTGGCGATGGCGGAAATCGCTATCCCGACGGACTGCGTCGAGGCTGTCTTGAGGGATCGGGCCAGGACATTAGGACGATAGCCGATCAGGTCGATAGCGGCTTGCACCGCCCGGGCGGTGGCCGGCGCAACCTTCCGTGTCCGGTTGACGACGTGCGAAACCGTCGAAACCGAAACGCCCGCCTCGCGCGCAACGTCGGCGATCGTCGCCACGCAGCCTCCCCGAATGGCATGCGCCGAGCCCTGCGCTTGGCGGCGTTGGGCCCGGCTTCTTAAGCACGTTAGCACGTCGAAACGTTTGCGCAATCGTTTACATGCGTCTTTTTGCCTGCGCGATGCCGGCCGCTGGGCGATCCGCCGGAAGCGCTCGTCGCTTTCTCTCACCCTCGCGGCCGCATCACGTGACGCACCACAAGAGCTGACGCCGAAACGCTGCGGTCACGTCGGCGACGGCACGCCGGCGCGGCCAATTTCGGGCTTCGGTGAGCATTCCCTTTGGCGGACCGGTCAGCGACGTTACGTCAGTTTCTACGCAGCCGGGCTCGCAGGGGAAATATCCATTCTCTCAGGAGCTCGGCGAGCGTTCTCGGCCAATCGCTCCGTCGGCATGACCCGAATTTGATGCTTCGCGCACTCGTTCAAAAGAGACTCTACGTTCCCGTAAGCGGCGGCCGTCCCGGTGAAGCCGAGGCAGGCGAGACGGTAGATCAGCCCCTGCGTGACGGGGCCGTCGAAGTAGCCGCCGTGGATGTCGATCCGGCTCAGCGCGTAGAGGACGAGCAGCTTGATGTGCTCATAGAGAGGAATGCGAGCACCCGGATCGTTCCGCTTGCAGTTGCGAGCCCCGGTAAGCATCCCCTTGGGGGGCTCGCCGTCTTTGTAGTCGGTGCAGTCGAAGTAGGTGAATGCCATCGCGACCTCGCTCGGGTTTCCTCCGGCCGTCTCCGTCGAAAGCTCGGGGATCGTCTTGCGCCCAACGCGCGCCAGTTTGAGTACGTCTCCGACGACCGGTTTCGGAAAATTACTAGTCAGGATTTCGGCGTTGCCGAGACGATAACCGTAGTTCCGGTTTCTCGTAGGGAAGGTGAAATAGTTGACGATCGTCGAAATCGACCTCAACACCCCGTCGCCTTCGCTGCTGAAGAGATAGGCTTCCTTGAACCGCCTCAGTGACGAGGCGAGAAAATTGGCGCGATTCGCCAGCAGCGTCTCCCCGGGGATGTCGGGCGACGCCAGCACGAAACGCATCAGATCGAACACGTGACCGATTGTTCCTGGAACCTGATCATCCGTTGCTTGCCCCGCAGTTCGGGAACGTGGCGCTCCCGAAAGTTTGGTCAGAATTGCGTCCGGATCGAAGACGTCCGAAAGCACGCGCTGACAACCACGAGTCCGCATTGCGGCGACTGTGCTTCCGAGATCGCTCCAGATGCCCTCGGACGGCCAGCGATAGCCGATGCACACGATTCTGCGGCGGTCGGGATCGAAGATTTTGCCGTCCGCAATCACCGCGTCGCGCGCTTTTTCGTAGAGGGCGAGGACTCGCTCGCGCGGGGTGTTGAAACCATGCACCATGACGACAAGGCTCGCGTCAATCCCGGGCTCCTCAGGCGTCAGGAACGCGGCGATGTTCTTGACCGCTTGGTCTGTGTCGACGGCGTGGAGACCGGGAGGCGTTGGAACAGCCCGGCTGGGATCGCCCTCGACCGCGTCGGGCGCGGTGCTCTCAATGAAGTAGAAGCCGCCGCCGTCGATCTGGCCGTCGGTCGAGTAGACGCGAAAATCGGACATCGCCCCACGTCCTTGCAACAATTTCCTCAAACGATAATTGACGCGAACAGCATGCTTCGATTTGCAGGACCGAGCAAATTGGCGCCGGCAAAGATGTGATCGGCGTCACAGCCCGCGCCGCGTTCGATGGCCCGCGGCGGTTTCCGCGACTTCCCAGTCGCTATTCCATACTGTTTTCTCCTGCCGCCCGAGGCTTGAGCGCCAGCGCGGCGGCGCGTTCGAGATGGGCGCGCATGAGGCTCGCCGCACCTTGAGCGTCGCGCTTTAGGATCGCCACGGCGATCGCACGGTGCTCACGGACCGACGCCCCGAGCACATCAGGGGTGAGGATGTCGGCGACCTGCGCCATGATGAGCGGCAGGTGTAGCCGCATCGCCAGATCGCGCAACTCGCGATTGCCGGCGAGCGCCATCAGCGCCTCGTGGAACGCGGCGTTCTCGCACAGATAATCGGGAAGGCGGCGAGGCCCGTCGGCCAGGATCGGCCTGATCGCCGCGGCGAAGAGCGCGCGCGCATCCACGTCGTCCGATTCCGCGGCCAATCGCGCGGCGAGCGACTCCATCTCGACGCGGATTTGGAAAAATTCGCTGATCTCGCGCGCCGAGAGGCGGCGGACCAGCGCCCCGCGGTTGGGCCGATGATCGATCAGCCCATCGGCGGCAAGCCGCCTCAGCGCCTCACGCACCGGGCCGCGGCTGACGCCGAAGCGGGCGGTGAGATCGCCTTCGACGAGCCTCGAGCCCGGCGCGATGCGCACGGTGAGAATGTCCTCGCGCAGCTGTTCGACGATGAAGGCGACCGTCGCGCCATGCGCCGGCGGGGCCGCTTCGCCGCGGCTCGGCGCGTCGCGCTCACCGGTACTTGTCCTCTCGCTCTCGGCAGCGGCGTTTGACACGCGCGGCTCCTCTGATATTGTCCTACAATCGTCCTACACCAATTCGCGGCCCCCTGGAAGCGAGGGGTTGGGACGTCGGGAGGACGCGATGCTGATCGGCAAGCCGGGGCAGGCCCGGACCGCCATTGCAGTCGCGACCAGCGAAAGCGTGACGGTGCGCGGCCGCGACCTCGCCCATGACCTCATGGGTCGGGTGACCTTCACCGACTTCTTCTTTCTCTCGGCGACCGGCCGCATGCCGACCGAAGAGCAGCGCTTTTTCCTCGATTTGAGCCTCGTCGCGATCGCCGAGCATGGCCTGACGCCGTCGGTTCAGGCGGCGCGCATGACGCTCGCCGCCGATCCCGCCGCGCTGCAGGGCGCGGTCGCGGCCGGCGTGCTCGGCTGCGGCACGGTGATCCTCGGCGCTGCCGGTCTCTGTAGCGCGCTGATCGACGACGTGCGCGCGCGCATTGCCGTTGCGGGCTCGCTCGAGGAGGCGGCGCTCGCGGTCGCCCGCGAGCATCGCGAGGCGCGCAAACCCATCGCTGGCTATGGCCACCCGCTGCATCTGCCGGTCGATCCGCGCGCCGAGCGGATGATCGCGCTTGCCCGTGAACGCGGGGTCGCCGGACCCTCCGTCGAGGCGGCGGTCGCGATGACAAAGGCGGTCGCGCAGATTTGGCGCAAGCCGCTGCCGATGAACGTCTCGATGGCGATCGCGGCGACGCTCAGCGACGTCGGCGCGCCCCCCGGTCTCATCCGCGCCATTCCCATTCTCGCGCGCACAGCCGGGCTCATCTCCCATCTGATGGAGGAATCCGAGACGCCGATCGGGTTCTACCTCGCCTCTAAAGGCGAGGAGGCGATCGCCCATACAGCCGCGGACGCGGGAGCGGCCTGATGCCGATGGTCGATCCCGAGATCGAAAGTGCGCCCTGGGAAAGCCAGGCGCGGTTCGACGGTCCGCTCTATCTCAAGCAGATCGAATATCTCTTCGAACGCTCGCGCTTCTATCGCGGCAAGCTCGAGCGCGCGGGCTTTGCGACGAACGGCGCGGTCGGCGGGATCGACGCGATCGAAGGCGTGCCGCTCACCGAAAAGGACGAGCTCCGAACCTCGCGTGCGCCCGAAGAGCCGATCGGCGCGCATCTGACCGCAACACGCGACGAGATCGTGCGCATCTATTCGACCAGCGGCACGACCGGGACGCCGAGTTTCATTCCGCTCACCGCCGCGGATCTAGAAGTCTGGGTGCGCACCTCGGCGCGCTCCTATGCGGCGTCCGGAGTCGTGAAGGGCGAGCGCCTCGTCTCGACCTACAACGCCGGACCGTTCGTCGCCGGCGCCGCGCTCGGCGCCTTTGACCGGCTCGGGCTCTGCCACGTCCCCATCGGCTCTGGAAACACCGAGCGCCTGATGACGGCGATCCAACTCCTGAAGCCGACCGTCGCCGTGCTGACCCCATCCTACGCGCTGCATCTTGCCGAGTGGGCGCGCGAGCGCGGCATGGATCTCGCAGGCTCGAGCGTGAAGCGGGTCCTGGTCGCTGGCGAGCCCGGCGGCGGCGAGCCGGCGATGCGCGCCAAACTCGAGGCCGCTTGGGGGGCGAGCGTCACCGAAGCGATGGGCATCGGCGACATTTCCGTATCCCTCTGGGGCGAGTGCGAGCAGAAGCAGGGCATGCACTTCAGCGGCCGCGGCTTCGTCCATCTCGAGCTGATCGACCCGGAAACCGGAGCGGCGAAGCCCTTTGTCGACGGGGCCGAAGGCGAGCTTGTGCTGACCCACCTCGTCAACCGCTCCGCGCCGCTGCTGCGCTTCCGCACCCGCGATCATGTCCGCCTCAACGTCGGCCGCTGCGCCTGCGGACGCACCTCGCCGCGGGCGCGCTGCATCGGACGCACCGACGACATGCTGATCGTGCGCGGCGTCAATATTTTTCCGTCCGCCGTGCGCGAGGTCGTCAACGAATTTTCGCCCGCGGTCGCAGGCGTCGTCGTGATCCGGCCGCACGCGAAGGGCATAAGACAAGAGCCGCCGCTGCCGGTCAGCGTCGAGGTCGCGCCCGGCGCTGACGTCGAAGGGCTTCAGGAGCGCATCCGCGCCCGCTTGCGCGAAAAGCTTCTGGTGACGACGGAGATCGAGCTCCTGCCGGCGGGCAGCCTGCCGCGCAGCGAATACAAGTCGAAGCTCGTCGAGAAAGCATGAGGAGAGACGCAATGCAAAAGCTTCAGACGCAGGGTGTGCATCACATCACGCTGGTCGGCGCCGATCGCCAGACCTCAATCGATTTCTGGGAGGGCGTGGTCGGCATGCCCTTCATTTTCGAGCAGCCCAATCTCGACAACGCAGCCGAAAGCCACATCTATTTCGATCCCGGAGACGGGCGGCTGATCACCGTCTTTACCCGCGAGGACCGAAAGCCCGTGCAGCGCCGAACGCCAACCGACATAGGCTGTGTGCACCACATCGCCTTCAACGTCTCGCGCGCGATCTGGATGCAGGCGGTCCAGCGGCTCGAAGAGCGCGGTGTCAAGCCGGTCGTGCGCGACCGGATGTTCATGGACTCGATCTACTTCGAGGATCCGCTCGGTCTCCTGATCGAGCTCGCCTGTTACAAGTTCGAGCCTCCGGCGGGCTATACGCACGCGGACGTGCTGTTCGCCGCGCATCAGCTGCGCGTTCAGCGCGGCGACCGCGCGATCAAGGAAGTCCATCTTGCCGACGCGATCGAAGCCCTCGTCAAGGGATCGACCAAGAGCCTCTCGGCCGACCGCTCGCCGAAGGACCCATACCGGCGCAGCCATGCGCCTGAGCTCATCGAAACCAAATAGGAGAAGACCCCATGTCTGCGATCAAGCTGCACGTTATCAAACCGAGCGTGAACAATCTGACGGCGCGCGTTTTCGTGCGCGCGGCCAAGCTCGACTTCACCGAGGACGACGTCTACGGCAAGACGCGCTCGGACGACTATCTGGCCCGCAATCCGGCGCATCTGACGCCGATGATGGAGGCTGCCGACCTGCCGAAGGGCGTGGTGTGGGAGAGCTGCGCAATCATGCAGTATCTCTGCAACAAGCACCATCTCGACAAGTTCTATCCGACCGAGCCCGAGAAGCGGGCGATGGTGGACAGCGCGATGTTCTATATCGTCGGCACGCTCTACCCCTATATCGCGCGGGCGACTTACGGCGCGCTCAATTTCCCGCTCTACGCAGGCGAGGTCGGCGCGAGCGACGCCGACGCCGCGGCGAAGGACAAGGCGCAGAAGGCCGCCCTCGCCGCGATGGGCGAGACGCTCGAGGTGTTCCGCAAATTCTATCTCTCGGGCAAGACCTTCATCGGCGGCGACCATGTCTCCATCGCGGATATCCGGTTCGCCGCGAGCCTCGAATTCCTCCACGCCATCGACCATCCCATCCCCGACTGGCTCTCGACCTACTGGTCGGGCGTAAAGCACGCGCTCGGCGACGCCTATGCCGAGCCGGCGAAGGACGTCGAGGGGTACATCGCCTATGTGAAGGGTCAGAAGAAGAAATAACGGAGAGCGGGAAAAAGGCGGCGTCTGCTTCCCGCCGCCTCCGCGACGGCCGGGGCGGCGAGCTTGTCTGCGCGGAGATCAAAATGGCGCGCCGATTGGGCGTTTCAAGGAAAGTCATTACGAGCGACGGCGTAGCCGTTCCAACATTGTCGAAATCGGAATCGGCGCCGCCGGGTACCACGGTCTATGTGAAGCTCGATCTTCAAATCAAAGACACGCCTCCTGAGGTAGGGATATTTATTCCTGACGGTTTTGAACTTGGTTCGCATATAGATATTCTTTTGTATATGCGGGGGTTCAAGATTCGTGACGAAGTTGTTTCTGTAGAATCCTATTTCAAGCAGAGTTACGGCAAACTGCGGGAGGGTGTAAATTCAAGCGGTCGCAATGTCATTCTCGTCGCTCCTGCGCTCGGACCAAATTCGCAGGCGGGTAGTCTCGTAAAGCCCGGGGGGCTCGACAGTTTCCTGGGTCAAGCGTTGGCCGCGGTCCTAAAGCACGGGAGACTCGCCGACCCGCCAAGGCTCTTGACGCTGGGCCATCTGATCATCGCATGCCACAGCGGCGGCGGCGCGCCGGTGAGGAAGATGGCGGGCGGAAGTGACGAAGGACTCACGAATCTAAGGGAATGCTGGGGCTACGATTCCTTGTATCATGACGCTGATGTGCCGTTTTGGGGGACATGGGCGCGCGCCAAGACGAACGATAGGCTGCTGCTCTACTACCTGCCGACCGGAACTCCGGCGCAACGGTGCAAGGAGCTCGCCAAATTGAAGCTCCCAAACCTGATCGCTCAGAAGTCGAGCGCTCCCGATCATATGCATGTGCC
This sequence comes from Hyphomicrobiales bacterium, assembly GCA_019237205.1. GTDB lineage: Bacteria > Pseudomonadota > Alphaproteobacteria > Rhizobiales > Beijerinckiaceae > Roseiarcus. The sequence goes on along the minus strand of JAFAHO010000303.1, from coordinate 7,989 downwards.
AATCACACATTGGCGGTCGAATTTGAAAGGCGCGAATTTTCTCGCGATGCGATCAGGGTCGGCGCTGGTGGCGTGACTTACCCGCGACCTTTTTGCGGGCGACTAAGCTCAAGACAATCTGGTCTTGTCTCGCGCCCTAATTCTGCACGACCAGCGTGGCTGAGCGCCGGCGGGTGACGGCAGGGGAACGATTCCACCTGATCGAGCTTTGCCCTACCCTGGCGTAGTCGGGGGCGATCGCAACTCGGCCGATCGTTGATGAAGCGGTCGGCCATCCTGCGGCGTCGATACGAATAGCGCGTCGCCCTCTTGATCTCTGGCTTCGTCGTTCGAAGGAGGCCGTCCCATGCGCACAATCGCCCTCGAGGAGCATTTCGCGACGCCCGCCTTCATGGAAGGGCCGGGCCGCAAGCTCAAGGACCGAGCGGAGACGTTGGGCGGGAGGCTGGCGCGTGTCGTCGCCGAACTGACCGAGCTCGGGGATGGACGAGTGGCGGCGATGGACGCCGCGGGCGTCGACGTGCAGGCCTTGTCGCTGACGGAACCGGGCGTCGAACAGCTCGAAGGCGAAGAGGCGAAGCGGGTCGCGCGGCAAACGAATGACGCCCTTGCGGAAGCCGTCCGCCGCCATCCGACCCGCTTTTTCGGGCTTGCCTCGCTTCCGCTGAGCGATCCGCCAGCCGCGATCGCGGAGCTCGAGCGCGTGGCGGACGGCCGCGGTTTCAAGGGCGTCGTCATCAACGGCCATCATCGCGGCCGGTATCTGGACGACCGCTTCTTCTGGCCGGTTCTCGCGCGCATTGAGGCGCTCAAGTTTCCAGTCTATCTCCATCCGACTCCGTCGCCGCAAGCCGTCGTCGACGCCTGGTTCGGCGGACTTTCGCCGATCGTCAGCGAGATGATGGCGGGTCCCGGATGGGGCTGGCACATCGAGACCGCGCTGCACGTTTTGCGCATGGTCGTCGGCGGGGTCTTCGACGCGCATCCCGCCTTGCAGATCGTGGTCGGCCACATGGGGGAATCGCTGCCCTTCATGATCCAGCGCGTCGACGTCATGTCGCAGGCCGCAACCAAGCTCAAGAAGCCGGTCAGCGCCTATCTGCGCGAGAACGTCCATTACACGTTCTCCGGCTTCAACTTCCTGCCGACTTTCCTCGATCTTCTGCTCGAGGTCGGGGTCGACCGGATCATGTTTTCGACCGACCATCCTTACCAGTCGATGGCCGATGGCCGCGCCTTTCTCGACCGGCTGCCGGTCAGCAACGCGGACCGGGAGCGAATTGCGCACGCGAACGCCGAGCGGCTGTTTGGGCTTTAACTCCAGGCGGGGCGTGCTCGCTGCGACGCATCCTCGTTCGCATGAAAGATTTATCACGGATTCGTGAAAAACTGTATTGCCTAATGTTGTGAATCGTGACAGCTTGGTCAATGTGGCGGAATGTAGTATGTAAAAACGAATCAGTTTAAGGTCACACTTAAATATTCTTCCTAGAGTTGCAGCAAAGCGAACTAGATAGTTTCTTTCGAAGAAAAGAACACGAAAGACCCATGCTGCAGTTCGCGAAATTATTGCTTTTGAATTTCGTAATCGTTTTCACCTTGACGGCCTGCTCCTCGCTTCCGACGCCGGTCGTGCCTGAGCACGACAGTATGTCGTTCCAGGGCATGAACGCGCTCGTCGGCGAGGAGGCGCCGGGGCGGCCGCTGCATGTGCTGCTCGTGCATGGCATGGGGACGCCGACGCCGAACGGGTTCGACGCGTTTATCGTCTCGCTCGCCAGCCGGTTCGGCCTCGTGCAAATCCCGCCCCACGATCCGCAGGCGCAATGGCAGGGCTGTTACACCAAGACGACGCCAGCTCAGCCCGCGCTCATTCAGCCGACGCCCGAGCCCATCGAGAACACGTCCGTGTTCCGAGACAATCGGGCGTTGCTTTACACCTATAACTTCGCTCCGGGCCCGAACGCCGAACCCGCGCTGACCGTGAGCTATCTCCTTTGGGCGCCGCTGACGGCGCCGGTCAAATGCAACCTCGAGACGGAAGACGACAGCGCTCCGGCCAAGCAAGCCTTCGCCGCATTCGCCAAGGACTTCATCGACGACAAGCTCGCCGACGCCCTCTTGTATGCCGGGACCTACCGCAAGGAGGTCATTCGTCCCTCCGTCCAGGGCGCACTTTGCAAAGTGACCGGAGGAACGTGGCATGCTGACACGAGGACATGCGCGCCGGGCGACTATCAGGACCCGACTGTCATCATCACCCACAGCCTGGGCGGCTACATGCTGATGGACTCGATCCAAGCGGAATTGCGCGTCGACGACTGCCGGCCGAATAGTGGCGGCGGTGCGGCGGAAAAGATTCTGGAGAACACGCCGGTCATCTACATGATGGCGAACCAGCTCGCACTGCTCGATCTTTCGACGCTGCGGCGCGACCCGCAAGAACCCAAGATTAAGTCGTCCGCGAGCGAGGCCGTCACGAAGCAATTCGCCAAGTGCTGGCTCATTGCGAGAGCGCGGGCGAGGCAAGCGAGACCGTCCGGAGCCCCGGCAGCAAACGAGGTCGTGGCGTTCAGCGACCCGAACGACATTCTCTCATGGCGACTCGAGCCGAGAAACCTCAACCTCCCCCGGCCGGACTGGGGCGAGGTCGCGGTGACCAACGTGTTTATGTCGAACAACGAATTCAGCGTCCCATTGCTATTCTCGGACCCGACGAACGCCCACACCGGCTATTTCGTCAATCCGACGGTCATGGATATGCTGATCTGCGGAATGAACAACGGCGCTGTCGGGACGTGTCCGCCGAACAGGATGCCATGACCGAGGAACCGCGACGATGATGAGCCCGGGCGCCGGCAAGCCCGACGCTCGCGGCGTTCAGAGGATCATAGCGCGCGCCGGCGCTTTAGCCGGCTTCAGCGTCGCGCCACGCCGCCACGAACGCCTGCGCCTTTTCTCGCATCTTGGCCGCCGTTGCGCCCGGCCGATAAAGCGCCCCGCCGATGCCGAAGCCGTCGGCGCCGGCTCTGCGGTACGGCGCGATCCGTTCGGGCGTGACGCCGCCGACCGGAAAGAGCTGCTTCGCCTTCGGCAGGACGGAGCGCCAGGCCTCCACGACTTCCGGCGGCATAGCCTCGGCGGGAAAGAGCTTGAGCGCGGAGGCGCCGAGCCAAAGCGCGCGAAACGCCTCGGTCGGAGTCGCGACCCCTGGCAGAACGACGAGACCGAGCTCGAGCGCCCGCGCGATGACGGCCCCGTCGGCGTTGGGCGCGACGACGAGCTTCGCGCCGGCGCCTGCCGCGCGCTCGACCTCGTCCACCGCGAGCACGGTCCCCGCGCCGACGACAATCCTGTCGCCCCATGCCTTGGCGATCGTCCCGATGCTGGCGAACGGGTCCGGCGAATTGAGCGGAACCTCGACCGCGCCGAAGCCGGCTTCGACGATGACCGAAGCGATGGCGTCGGCCTCGTCGGGTCGGACGCCCCGGAGGATGGCGATGAGCGGCGTCGGGGTCAGGGAAATCATCGGATGAGGCCTGCTTCGCGCGCGAGGAGATGGAGCCCGCGGGCCGCCGCCCGGGGCGGGGCGGCGATGGCCTTGACGCCGAGCGCGTCGAAGGCCGCGAGGTAACGGCGGACGAGCGCCTCTGCGCCTGCAACGTGCGGCGTCCCGTCGGCAAAAAGGCGTCGCGCCTCGGCGATTTCCGCGCCGATGAGGAGCCCCGACAGATAGTCGCCCGCGTCGTCCTCCGCGAGCTTGCCCATCAGCGGCAGGCTTCGCACGCCGAAAAGGGCGCCGAGCAGCCCAGCGTTCTTTTCGCCCCGGGCGGCGGCCGCGCCTTGCGTCGCGCCTCGCGCAAAGGCGGCGCCCGGCGATTTCGGCCTCGCCACGCGGGCGAAGGCGCCGGCGAGCGTGTGGTCCTTGACCGCGGCGAAGAGCTCCCCGGTCACGAAGGTCTTGAAGCTAAGAATGCGCCCGCGATCGACGATCGCCCATTTCGAATGCGAGCCGGGCAGGACGATCAGGCGCCCACCGGAACTGGCGATGCCGAGAATCTCGACCTCCTCGCCGCGCATCACGTCGGGCTGCCCGTTTTCGTCCTCGTAGGCGAGGCCCGGAGCGAGATGAACCTGTCTTTCGCCCGCTCCGACGGCGATGAGATTGGCGGCTATGTCGCGCGGCTGCGCGGGGCAGCGAACGTAAGGCGCCTCACGCCAGCCGTGCCGGCTTCCGACCATGCCCGAGGCGATGATGGGCAGCTCCGGATGGGCGAAGAACCAGCCTCCGGCAAGGCGCTCGAGCGTGGCGGGGAAGGCATAGGGCGCGATGGTCGAGACGCCGTCCGCCGATTCGATCTCGTCAAGAATCGCGCCTTCGCGCGACATGAGATAGGCGCGGAAGCTGGACGATCCCCAATCGAGGGCGATGAGGGCGGGCGTGTCTTCGCTCACGGGGACCTCGTCGCGCTACATGACCGCGAGCAGGCCGCCGTCGACGTAGACGATCTGCCCGTTGACGTAATCCGAGGCGGCGGACGCGAGGAAGACTGTCACGCCGATGAGATCCCCAGGCTGGCCCCACCGTCCGGACGGCGTACGGCGTTTGACCCAGGCGTCGAACTTGGGGTCGTTCATGAGGGGGACAGTCATTTCGGTGGCGATGTAGCCCGGCCCGATCGCATTGGCCTGGATATTGTGCCTCGCCCACTCGGCCGCCATCGACCGCGTCAGCATCCTGATGCCCCCTTTCGCCGCCGTATAGGGCGCAATGGTCTCCCGGGCGACCTCGCTGGCGAGCGAGCCGATGTTGATGATCTTGCCGCCTCGCCCGCGCGCGATCATGCGGCGCGCCGCCTCGCGGCCGACCTGGAAGGCGGCGGTGAGATGCGCGTCGAGCACGCGGCGCCACTCGTCGGTCGTCAGGTCGAGCATGGGTTTGCGCAGCTGGTTGCCGGCGTTGTTGACGAGGATGTCGATAGCGACGCCCTCGCCGTCGAAGCGCTCGAACGCACCTCGGACCGCCGCCTCGTCCGCGACGTCGAACGCGCGCGTCAGCACGCGATGGCCTTCAGCCTCGAAGGCCTTCGTGGTCACCGCGAGCTTTGTTTCGTCGCGCCCGTTGAGCACGACCGCGGCGCCGGCCTCGGCGAGACCCCGCGCCATCGCGAGCCCGAGCCCGGCCGAGGAGCCGGTGACAAGCGCCGTCTTGCCCGAGAGATCGAAGAGGGTTGAGGCGGTCATGGGCGGCTCAATCACCGATTTCCTTGCCCGCCCACCGCTTGTGGGCCGCGAGCGCCATCAGGCGGCGGTCGCGCCACGCCGCGCGCTCGCCGAGCCCCCCGGCTGGCAGGCGGGCGCGGCGTTCCGCCTCGATCCTGTCCATCATGGGTCCCGACCAGTCGGCCCGCCATTGCGTCGAAGGGAAGATCCGCGCGTAAATATGCTGGTAGCGCTCGGCGTAGTCGCGTACGCCCTCCGGCGCATTGAGATCGATCGTCTCGAATGGCCCCATGAACGACCAACGCAGCGCCAAGCCCTCCCGCAGGGCGACGTCGATGTCCTCGGTCGTCGCTAGGCCCTCCGCGACGAGGCGGAACGCTTCTTCCAGCAGCGCGCCCTGCAGGCGGTTGACGACGAAGCCGTCGATTTCGCGCGTCATCGCGATCGGCGTGTGTCCCGCCGCGCGGAAGAGCGCGGTCGTGCGCTCGACGACGTCCGCATCGGTCCATGGCGAGGGCACGACTTCGACCGCCGGAATGAGATAGGGCGGATTGATCGGATGGGCGACGAGGCAGCGTGCGCGGCCTTTGAGCGCCTCGGCGAAGAGCGAGGGAAGGATCGCCGAGGTGGAGCTCGCAAGGACCGTTTCGGTCTCGGCGGCGCGGTCGAGCCGGGCGAAGATCTCGCGCTTCGCCTCGACGTCCTCGGGCGCGCTTTCCTGGACGTGGGCCGCGCCGTCGAGGGCTTCCTCGAGCGAGCCGGCGCGGCGCAGGCGACCGCGAACGCTGAGCGCGGCCTCGCCGTCCAGCAGGCCTTGATCGTCGAGTTGGGGGAGGACCTTGTTGGCGAAAGTCAGCGTTTCGTCGATCGCCTCGGGGCGCTCGTCCCAGAGCGCGACTTCATGGCCGGCCCGGGCGAAGCTGATGGCCCAGGCGCGGCCGACGAGACCGAGTCCGACGAGAGCAATCTTGCTCATTTCCTTCCTCCCGTCGGCGTTCGTTCTGTGAGGGCGTCGCCTCATCTCGTAGCAGGCTTGCGGGGTCCGATCCAACGCAATCGGGCCTTGACCGAGACCTGGGCGCCGCGATTTGGCGGAGGCGGCAGACCCGCACTATGATCGGGGCCATGACAGAGGCGGAGATTGCCAAGCTGGCGGGCTGGCTCGCCAAGGTCGGGCTCGAAGGGCGGTCGGAAACCGTCCTCGTCGAGGGGTTCTGCCTGCGCGCCGTCGCCGCAGGGGTGCCGCTTGCGCGCGCGATCGTGTTCATCGACACGCTTCATCCCGTTCACGAGGGCCGAGCCTTTCGCTGGGAGCGCGAAAAGCCGGAGGCGACGCTCACCGAGTACGGACGTAGCACCGAAGGAGAGGCGGCAGAGCGCTGGCGCACCAGCCCGTGGTATCGGATGCTGGAAGACGGGAATTCGCTGCTGCGGCGGCGCATCGCGGCCGACGGAGACCTCGAGTTCCCGATGTTTGCCGACTTGCGCACGGCTGCAATTACCGACTTCGTGGCGATTCTCAACCGCTTCGCCGCAGACGGGGCGATCGGCGAGATGGACTGCTTCTATTCCTCTTGGATGACCGATCGGGCGGAGGGCTTCACCGAGGACGAGGTCGCCGCCCTTACGCGGCTGACCCCGTTCCTGGGTCTTGCGATCAAAGCCGCTTCGCTCGGGCGCATCGCCGAAACCCTGGTCGAAACCTATCTCGGCCGCGACGCGGGCCGGCGCGTTTTGCAGGGCCGGATCGCGCGCGGAGTGGCGGACCGCATCAAGACCGTGCTGTGGTTCAGCGACCTGCGCAATTACACGCGAATCTCCGACACATCCCCGCCCGAGCAGATCATTCCGCTGCTAAACGATTACGCCGATGCGATCGTCTCCGCTGTCCACGAGCATTCGGGCGACGTCCTCAAGCTGATCGGCGACGGGGTGCTGGCGATTTTCCCGGCTGAGGATCGCGCCCGCGCCTGCGCCGCCGCGCTCGACGCGGCCAAGGAAGCCCGCGAGGCGGTCGCGGCGCTCAACGCGCGACGCGCGGCCGAGGGCCTTCCCACGACCGAGATGTATCTCGGGCTCCATCTCGGAGTGGTGTTCTACGGCAACATCGGCAGCAAAGAACGCCTCGACTTCACTGTCGTCGGCCCGGCGGTCAATGAAGTCTCCCGCATCGCCACAATGTGCCGGTCGGTCGACCAACCGATCCTCATCTCGTCGGCCTTTGCGGAATCGGTTGCAGCAGAGCGGCGGCGCTTTGCGTCCGTCGGCCGCTACGCGCTGCGCGGGGTCGGGAAGCCGCAGGACCTGTTCACGCTCGATACCGCGTTCTAAGCCGATTCCCTTTGGCCAACCAACGGATAGGCTCTTTGCGGTTCGCCGCGTTGCGCCGGGCCGCAAGGCGAGCCCGCCAATCGGAACGATCGAATTTTGACCAGCGGCAAGGCGATCAGGTTCTTAACCCAGGTTTTACCTTGTCTTGGCGCCCGAACCTGGCAGCGTCATCCGCCGAACGAAGAATTTGCTCTTTTATGGCAAAAGAGATTTGACCCACGGTGTCGTGGGGCGACTCCCTTACAAACCGATGATATCTTTCATTCGTGACAGGTTAGACTTTCCGACGGCCACATACAACACTATCATAATGTATGATTCCCATCAAAAGTTGCAAAAAAAGGCGCCTGAGCGACTGAAAAACCTCGAGCGGCTGCAGATTCTCATCTACTCCGCCACAATTCCTGCCGGCGCGGCCGCCGATCGACCTGGGGC
>JAFAHO010000162.1 GCA_019237205.1 Hyphomicrobiales bacterium | reverse complement strand
CAAGTTCAGCCGCAAAATATCAACCCGGGGCTCGCCGATGAGGCCAAGAAACGGCCGCTCGATCGAGGCCTCGACCAATTGGCGCACCTTGGCTTCATCGAGCCCGCGCGCCTTGGCGACGGAAGCCACCTGCGCAAGCGCGGCCGCCGGCGAGACGTCGGGATCGAGTCCCGATGCGGACGTCGTCACTGCGTCGGCGGGGACAGGGCCAGGGCCCGCCATTGCGCGCCACGCCTCCACCGACGCCTTCACCCGATCGACGAGCTTCTGCGACGTCGGACCCAGATTGGAGCCGGTCGAGTTGGCGGCGTTGTAAGGCGCATCGATCGTTTTCGACGAGTCGCTGGGGTCCGTATCTGTCGTCGCGGATGGGCGCGGATGGAAATAGCGTTCGGTCTTGAAGTTCTGCCCGATCAGCGCCGACCCGACCACAACGCCGTTGTTCTCGATCAGGCTTCCGTTGGCCTGCCGCGGCATCGCGAGTTGCGCGATTCCCGTCACCGCCAACGGATAGACGAGGCCCGTCAGAACGGAGAACAAGAGAAGCAGCACCACCGCCGGACGCACATGTTGCAGCATGGACTTTCTTTCCTTCGTTTCAGGCGAGATTCAGGGCGGCGACGACGAGGTCGATCGCCTTGATGCCGATGAAGGGCAGGATGAGCCCGCCCAGGCCGTAGACGAGCAGATTGCGCCTGAGCAGCGCCGCGGCGCCAACCGGCCTATAGGCGACGCCCTTCAGCGCCAGGGGGATCAGCGCGATGATGATGAGGGCGTTGAAGATAACAGCCGACAGGATCGCCGACTGCGATGAGGCGAGCCGCATCACATTGAGCGCGCCGAGCGCCGGATAGGTCGCCGCGAACATGGCGGGCAGGATGGCGAAATATTTGGCGACGTCGTTGGCGATCGAGAAGGTCGTCAGCGAGCCGCGCGTCATCAGAAGCTGCTTGCCGATTTCGACGATCTCAATGAGCTTGGTCGGATTGGAGTCGAGGTCGACCATGTTGCCGGCTTCGCGCGCCGCTTGAGTGCCGGTCTGCATCGCGACGCCGACGTCGGCCTGGGCGAGCGCGGGCGCGTCGTTGGTCCCGTCGCCGCACATGGCGATGAGCCGGCCGCCGAACTGCTCCTTGCGGATGTAGGTGAGCTTGTCCTCCGGCGTCGCTTCGGCGAGAAAATCATCGACGCCGGCCTCCGAGGCGATCGCGGCGGCGGTGGTCGGATTGTCGCCGGTCACCATCACCGTGCGTATGCCCATCGCGCGAAGCGCCGCGAAGCGGTCCTTGATGTCTGGCTTCACCACATCCTTCAAATGCACCGCGCCGAGCAGCCTGCCGTCATCGGCGACCGCGAGCGGGGTGCCGCCCGACATCGCGACCCGCTCGACCTCCTGCCGGAACTCCGGCTGAGTCTTTTCGAGCGGCATCTTCAGATAGCGCAGGATCGAGTCGATCGCGCCCTTGCGGATCGAGCGGCCGGCGATGTCCACGCCCGAAATGCGCGTCTGCGCGCTGAAGGGAATGACCTTGGTATGGGCCGGATCCGGCGCCGGCTCGGCAAGTCGGTACTCGCCCTTGGCGAGCGCAACGATCGAGCGGCCTTCGGGCGTCTCGTCAGAGAGACTGGAGGCGAGCGCCGCCGCCGCGAGATCCTCGGTTCGAACCCCGCGCACGGGCAAGAATTCGGTCGCCATGCGGTTGCCGAAGGTGATCGTGCCGGTCTTGTCGAGAAGAAGCGTGTCGACATCTCCGGCCGCCTCGACCGAACGGCCCGAGGTCGCGATGACGTTGAAGCGGATCAGCCTGTCCATGCCGGCGATGCCGATGGCCGAGAGGAGGCCGCCAATCGTCGTGGGAATGAGGCAGACGAGAAGCGCGATCAGCGCGGTCGCCGAGAGATCGGTCCCTGAATATTTGGCGATCGGCCAGAGAGTGACGCAGACGATGAGAAAAATCAGCGTCAGGCCGGACAGCAGAATGGAGAGCGCCAGTTCGTTCGGCGTCTTCTGCCGTTCGGCGCCTTCGACCAACGCGATCATCCGATCGATGAAGGTCGACCCCGGCGACGCTGTGATCTTGACCTTGATGAAGTCGGACAGCACCGTCGTTCCGCCGGTGACTGCGGACCGGTCGCCGCCCGCCTCGCGAATGACGGGCGCCGATTCGCCGGTAATCGCGGATTCGTTGACTGAGGCGACACCCTCGATGATTTCCCCGTCGCTGGGGATGATCTCGCCTGCCTCGACCAGAACGACATCGCCGAGGCGAAGGTCGAGCGCGTTCACGCCCTCGATCCTGCCGGCGAGGTTTTCGGGATCGACGTAGCGCTTGGCGGGCGTGTCAATGCGGGTGCGCCGCAGCGCATCAGCCTGCGCCTTGCCGCGGCCTTCCGCCACGGCCTCGGCGAAATTGGCGAACAGCACCGTGAACCAGAGCCAGCCCGCGATCTGGCCGGAGAACGCCGCCACGCCGTTATGCGTGACAAGGTCGCGAACGAAGAGGACCGTCACCAGGGCCGAAACGACTTCGGTTACAAAGATGACGGGGTTCTTGGCCAGCGCCCGCGGATCGAGCTTGCGCACGGCGTCTATCGCGGCGGCGGCGATGATCTTGCCGTCGAACAGGCCCTGCGGTTGTGCTTTGTGCGCCATAACGGTCGCGCCTCCGGTCAGAAGGTTTTTCCGTCGAGCATCAGGTAGTGCTCGACGACCGGCCCGAGCGAGAGGGCCGGGAAATATTGCAAGAGGTAGAGAATGACGATGACGCCGACGAGCAGACCGACGAACAGCGGCCCGTCAGTCGGGAAGGTGCCCGCCGAAGTGGGGACCTTCTTCTTCGCCGCGAGCGAGCCGGCGAGCGCCATCACCGGAATGACATAGGCAAAGCGTCCGAGCAGCATCGCGACGCCCAGCGTCGAGTTGAACCAGAGCGTGTTGCCGTTCAACCCGGCGAAGGCGGAGCCGTTGTTGGCGTTGGTCGAGGCGTAGGCGAAGATGATCTCCGATAGGCCGTGCGGACCGCTGTTGTTCAAGCTGTCGAGCGCGGTCTGCAAAAGGACCGCCGCGCCCGAAAAGCCGAGAACGACCAGCGGGTAAATCAGCACCGCGAGCATGGCGAACTTCATCTCGCGCACCTCGATCTTCTTGCCGAGATATTCGGGCGTGCGGCCGACCATCAGTCCGGCGATAAACACCGCGATGATCGCGACGACGAGGAAGCCATAGAGTCCCGAGCCGACGCCGCCGGGCCAGATGCAGCCGGCCAAGAGATTGAACATCGGCGCCATGCCGGCGAGCGGCGTGAATGAATCGAACATCGCATTGACCGCGCCGGTGCTGGTCCCAGTCGTCGCGGTGGTGAACAGCGCCGACATGGGCTGGCCGAAGCGGACCTCCTTGCCCTCGAGATTGCCGGCAGACGGATCAACCCCGAGCGCCGTCAGGATCGGATTGCCCGATGTCTCCGACCAGTAGACGACGACGATTCCGACGACGACAAAGACACCCATCGTCGCCAGGATGGCCCGTCCCTGACGTAGGTCGCCAATGATTCGGCCGAAGGCGAGCACGGAAGCGGTGGGAATGATGAGGATCGCCCAAATCTCCAAGACGTTGGTCCAGGCGTTCGGATTCTCGAACGGATGCGCCGAATTGGCATTGAAAAAGCCGCCGCCGTTGGTGCCGAGCTCCTTGATGACCTCCTGGCTCGCCATCGGCCCGATCGAAATGGTCTGTTTGGCGCCTTCCAGCGTCGTCGCGTCGACGGCGCCCGCGAGCGTCTGCGGCACGCCGAGAGCAATAAGGACGAAGGCCCCGACGAACGAAATCGGCAGAAGAATGTAGAGGCTGATTCGGGTCACATCGACCCAGAAGTTGCCGACGGTCGTGGCCGAAGAGCGCGCGAATCCGCGCACCAGCGCGAACGCCATCGCAAGACCCGTGGCGGCCGACAGGAAGTTGTGCACGGTGAGGCCGAGCATCTGGGTCAGATGGCTCATCGTCGTCTCGCCGCCATAGGCTTGCCAGTTGGCGTTGGTGACGAAGCTGACGGCCGTATTGAACGCGAGATCGGGCGGGACGGCGTCGAACCCTTGCGGGTTCAAGGGCAACAGGTTCTGCAGCCGCAGAAGCGCATAGAGCAGCGCGAAGCAGCCGCCGGTGAACCCAAGCATGCAGAAGGTATAGGCGAGCCAGCCCCGCTCGACCTCGGGATCGACGCCGGCGAGCCGGTAGAGTCCGCGCTCGATCGGCCGCAGCGCGGGCGAGAGGAAGGTGCGCCGGCCTTCGAATAAATCGACGAGGAAGCGGCCGAGCCAGTACGCCGATCCGACCACGACGGCGAGCACA
>JAFAHO010000101.1 GCA_019237205.1 Hyphomicrobiales bacterium | reverse complement strand
TCGAGGAAGCGAAGGCCAATTTGGAATCGGCGCGCGCCAACCTCGCCAACGTTCAAGCCGGCGTCCGCCAGGAAGAGCGCGACACAGCGGCGCAGAATGTCGCGATCGCCGCCTCCAACGTCACGCTGGCGAAGGAGCAGTTCGCGCCGGTCTCGGTGCTCGCGGCCAAGAACTACGCGAGCAAGCAGCAGTTTGACGAGGACGCCGCCGCATTGAGCGAGGCCCAGGCGAGTCTCGTCCTCGCCCAGGCGGCTTTGGCCCAGAGCAAGGTCGGACCGACGAAGGAAGAGCTCGGCATCGCGCAGAGCCAGGTCGCCCTCGCGCTGGCGACGGTCGCCGACCTCGAGGCTCAGCTCGCCAAGACTACACTCACCTCGCCCGTTGACGGCGTCGCTCGCCTTCTCGTCGCCGAGCCGGGGGAGGCGATCTCTCCCGGTCAGCCGGTTCTGACGTTCGGTGTCGCGGGCGAGCGCTGGTTCACCTTCACGATCCGCGAGGACCGTCTCAGCGGTTTGGCGATGGGTTCGAAGATCGCCCTGCGGACGGCCGCCGGAGACCGTTTCGAAGCCAAGGTCACCGAGCTCAGGCCGCTTGGAGAATTCGCGGTGTGGCGCGCGGCGCGCGCCGTCGGCGACCACGACATCAACAGCTTTCTCCTGCGCGCGGATCCGATCCGCCCGACGCCCAACCTCGAGCCGGGCATGACTGTGTGGATTGACGAGGGGCAAGCCGGCTAAGCTTGCTGAAAACGGCGGTTGCTTGACTCGCGCTCTGGCGTTCGCCGCCTTGCCTCCCCTGCCCTCCCCTGATATGCCCTGCCGCAATTTCCGAACAATCCAGGGATTGCCGATGGCCGCGCGCCAGTTCATCTACCATATGCAGGGCCTCGGCAAGACCTGGCCGGGCGGCAAGAAGGTCCTGGAGAACATCAATCTCGCCTTCTACCCGGACGCCAAGATCGGCGTGCTCGGCGTGAACGGCTCGGGAAAATCAACCCTCCTTCGCATCATGGCGGGCCTCGACACGGAATTCGTCGGCGAAGGCTTCGTCGCCGAGGGCGCGAGGGTCGGGTATCTGCCGCAGGAGCCCCATCTCGCTCCGGACCTCAACGTCAAGGGCAACGCCATGCTCGGCGTCAAGGACAAGCAGGCGATCCTCGACCGCTACAACGAGCTCGCGATGAACTATTCCGACGAGACGGCCGACGAGATGACGCGCCTCCAGGACGAGATCGAGGCCAAGGGCCTATGGGATCTCGACAGCCAGGTCGAGCAGGCGATGGACGCGCTCGGCTGCCCGCCTGACGATTCCGACGTCAGCACGCTTTCGGGCGGCGAGCGGCGCCGCGTGGCGCTCTGCCGACTCCTGCTCGAAAAGCCGGACCTGTTGCTGCTCGACGAGCCGACCAACCATCTCGACGCCGAGACGGTCAACTGGCTCGAAGGCCATTTGCGCGCCTATCCGGGCGCGATCCTCATCGTCACCCACGACCGCTACTTCCTCGACAATGTGACGGGGTGGATTCTCGAGCTCGACCGCGGCCGCGGCATTCCTTACGAGGGCAATTACTCGTCCTGGCTGAAGCAGAAGCAGAAACGCCTCGAGCAGGAGGGCCGCGAGGACGTCGCGCGCCAGCGGGCGCTGGCGGAGGAGAGCGAGTGGATCGCAGCCTCGCCGAAGGCTCGCCAGGCGAAGTCCAAGGCGCGCATCGCGGCCTACGACGAACTCGTCAAGAAGCAGGCCGAGAAGGCGCCGACGACCGCCCAGATCATCATTCCCGTCGCCGAGCGGCTCGGCCAGAACGTCATCGACTTCGTCGATCTGTCGAAGGGCTATGGCGACCGGCTCCTGATCGACAAGCTGTCGTTCAAGCTGCCGCCTGGCGGCATCGTCGGCGTGATCGGCCCGAACGGCGCCGGCAAGACCACGCTTTTTCGCATGATCACCGGCCAGGAGAAGCCGGATTCGGGCGCGATCAAGATCGGCGAGTCGGTTGAGTTCGGCTATGTCGACCAGTCACGCGATACGCTCGACGACAAGAAGACCGTGTGGGAGGAAATCTCGGGCGGCAACGACGTCATTTATCTCGCCAAGCGCGAGATGAACTCGCGCGCCTATTGCGGCGCCTTCAACTTCAAGGGCCCGGACCAGCAGAAGAAGGTCGGCATGCTGTCGGGCGGCGAGCGCAACCGTGTGCATCTGGCCAAGATGCTGAAAAGCGGCGCGAACCTGCTCCTGCTCGACGAGCCGACCAACGACCTCGACGTCGACACTTTGCGCGCGCTCGAAGAGGCGCTCCTCGACTTCGCCGGCTGCGCGGTCATCATCAGCCACGACCGCTTCTTTCTCGACCGCATCGCCACACACATGCTCGCCTTCGAAGGCGACAGCCATGTCGAATGGTTCGAAGGCAATTTCGCCGATTACGAGGAGGACAAGAAGCGGCGCCTCGGTATCGACAGCGTCATTCCGCATCGGCTGAAGTACAAGAAGTTTTCCAGGTGAGCGATGAAACGGGAATATGATTTCTCGAGCGCCGAGCGCGGCAAGTTTTGGCGGCCTGAGGCGCAGCTGGCGCCACCAGTGCATCTGGACCCGAAGGTCGCCGAGTGGCTGACGTCCCACGCCGAATCGAGGGAACGACGCTGAATGAGCTCGTCAACGGGCTCTTGAAGAAGGACATCGAACTGATCGAGACAGCGAAGTAGCCGACCGGGACGGTTCGCGCTCTCATCGATCTGCGTCAGCGATTGGGGGCAACCGGAGTTCTTCGCGCTCGCGGCTCCGCCCCGCCGCCTTTGCCCCATAACGCGCTCCGCGTTCGGCGCCCGCGGAAGCTCGCTTGCCTCCGTTCGGTCCTGTTCCGGCTGCCTGGTCTGTCTGAACGCGCGGAATTGCGGATATCGATCGAGGAATTTCACGTCGATACGTTTTGGCGACATCGCCAAACCCCGTTTGCCTTCCTCGGTGATCCGAAATCGGCCGCGGCCAGTTGATTCGATTGGTCCGGCTTGGCCGAGATACGTTTTCGCCCAGTGGACGCGATTGGCGAATGTCGTCTGCCGTCCCGAGGGAAGCAACGCAGAACGCTCCTCGCTCGAAAGCGCGAACTTCGCTCCGCGTCGCTCGACGACATCGCTGATCTTGACCTCGCCGAGCGCCGACTCCTGAAGCACCGGCTGCATGAGGCTCTGATAGTCCGGTATCGCCATTTCTTGCCCTCCCGCCGTCCGCCCTATTCCAGTTCCGCCACCTCCATCCCCTGCCCCCGCGATGCCTCGGCGAGCCTAAGGTCGAGCGTTGCGAGCGCGGCGAAAGGCGGGATCCGGCCTCGCAGTCTATAACACCCCCAGAATCCATCCCTCGACGGCCGTGACCGAGCGCTGCGACTACTCGCCCGCCGGCGACCCCCGCGGAATCCAGTCCCGTCCTGTCCGGCCTTGCGCCGGGCATTCATGAGACGGACACTTTCTTCTACCCCACTTTCTCGCTGAGCCACATCTTGATCAGCGACTGATAGGGCACGTCGCGTTTGTGGGCGGCATCTTGATCTGCTCCAGCAGGCTGATGGGCAGGCGCAGCGAAATCGCCGTCGTGCTCGGCTGCATATTGGGCAGCCGCACGCGCTCGGCGCGGCGCCAGTCGAGAGCCGCGGTCGAATCCTCGCGCTCCCAGTAGGCGCGCTCAGCGGCTTCGCTCGTGAACTTGCGAGGCGCCTTACGCGCCTTCGTCATAGATGGTCCTTCCCCTGACGCTCACGTCTCGCGCGGAGATGACGCGAACCATGGAGCCTTCCCGGCGGAGCGTAAATGTGATGTGCAACCGCCTCCCAGCCTCGGTGCGACCAAGTGCGTGAAACCGGCGTTCCGCGGCGCTGTGGCGCTCATCTTCGAGGACGAGCAGCGGCTGATTGAAGAAGGCCTGCTCCGCCTCCGCTTGGTTCACGCCATGCTTGTCCGCACTCTTTCGCTCGTTGCCTGCGTCCAATCGAAGCCGACGACGCGCGTCCAGTCGATCATTTCCGTATATTTATAGAAGTATACACGAGGATCAAGACCGGCCGCCGCTTGCGATCGGCGCGAGCGCAGGGCACGCTTCGCGTAAACCTACGCACTTAAGGCCTTCCCCTTGATCGTCGTCTTTGACATCGGCAACGTTCTCTTGCGCTGGAATCCGCGCAATCTCTTCCGCAAAACGTTCGACGACGAGGCGCGGATGGAGCATTTTCTGGCGACTGCTTTGAGCATGGACTTCGTCGCGCATACCGACATCGCGCCGGATTTCGGAGAGGCGGTTGAGGCGCGGGCGAAAGCCTTTCCCGAATTCGCCGACGAATTGAGGCTATTCCGCGAGCGCTGGATCGAGACGATCGGTGGCCCGATCGAAGAGAACGTCGCGCTCCTGCGCCACCTCAAGGCGGCCGGCCGCCCGGTGCACGCACTCAGCAACTTCGCCGCCGAGACTTTCGCGCTCGTCGAGGCGCAATACGACTTCCTGAGCGAATTCGGCACGCGCGTGATCTCGGGTCATGTCGGCGTCGTGAAACCGGATCTGCGCATCTACGAGATCCTGTTTCAGCGCGTGGGGCGCCCGGCGAGCGACCTGCTGTTCATCGACGACTCGATCGCCAACGTACGCGCTTCGGAGGCCGCGGGCATGCCGGCGATCCACTTTCGCCCCGGCGTCGATCTGGAGCGCGAACTCGCCACGCGCGGCGCGCTGCCGTGAGTTCGACCGTCCCACGAATCCATTGAACCGCATATTCTTCACCCCTGTTGTAGCCATCGATAGCCAGAAGAACCACGATGGGCGCCTATTCCCTTGCTCAAGCCAAGGACCAGCTGTCGCGCCTTGTCGACGAGGCGCTGAGCGGCGATCACCCGCCACGGCAAGCCGGTCGTGAGTCTCACGCCCACCGCGCCGGCGCCGCTCCCCCTCACCAGGGCCGATATCGAACAGATGCGGCGGCGACGGGCGATGCGCCCGAGCCTTGGGGCCGATTCCGTGACTTTGGTTCTCGAAATGCGCGATGAAACGCCTTGAGCTACTGCCTCGATACGAGCGCGATCTATTCACGTATTTTCGAAGATGCGCACTCGCCGGCGGTTGAAAAGTGGATCGGCGATTCGAACAGGCTTTTGATCATCAGCGACTGGGTCGAGTGAGAATTTGGCGCTGATCAATCGGCGCGTCCGCGACGGCGGCTTGGCTGTCGACGCCGCCGTGTCAGGCCTCTCTGAATTCGACTCTTTCGCCTTGGGGCACGCGCAACGTTACCGGATGTCCGCCGCCGCAGGGGCGCGGGCCGCCGTCTCGCGCGCGACCCAGCGCTGAAGCTCTCCGCCGCCGACGCCCTTCTCGCGCTTAGCGCCGAAGGTGGCCATTGCCTCGTGACTTTCGATATTCGTCTCGCCGAGGCCGCGCGCGTTCGAGGCTTCGACGTCGAAGTCCCATAACTTAGCCACATTTTGTGACCGTTCGAAGCAGCCCCGCCAGTCTCCGCGCAAGCCCGTTAGATCGAGCCCGGCGGAATGAACGCGCAATAGAGGTAGATGTCGTCGAATACGTTCGAGGCGAGCGCTCCAATGCGGTCGCCATCTGTCGCCTGCCTGTAGCAAAGATGCGCGTGGTGGGCATCGCCGTCGGGCGGATCGCCGGGGATCGGCAGGAAGGTGATGCGTTCCTGTGGGATCGAAACCCATCGCTGCTCGCGCGTCAGGAACTCGAAATGTCCGCCCTGCTCGCGATATGACGTCGCGGCGCAGTCGTTGCCGCCGCAGCAGAGTTGGCCATTCCTCCCGTGCACGCCGGTGTAAATATCGTGGGCGCTGGCCGCAGAGAACGACGCAACGACGAGTGCACCGCCGAAAGTAGCCCGCAAGAAAGCATTCACCATATCAACCGCTCCTGTTGGCGGCCGACCGCGCGAGCCTTTCGTCGACGCGATCGGGCCGCATCCCGATCGCCCTCAGAACGCTTGGACTCCTCCCGAATATTCCCGGGCGCCTAAGACCGGGGCGCGGGTATCGCCCCGCGCGAAGTGAAATGGCCGAGCCCATGGGGTTTGCGCATGCGCTCGCGCCGCTCGTCGAGTCCCTCAGCGGCCGTTCGGCGGCGGGGAGCCGGGATGGGCGATTCTCCCGGTAGGCCGACAAGCGCTAATGCGCCGCCCGGCCTCAAGCGAATCGCAAGTTTCATGCCGGATTGGTGCAGCGAGACCCGCGCTGCATGCCTTGTCAAGCCCGCCTGTGGACAAGGGGCCTCCTTCCGAGGCGAGACGCGAAGCGCCGAGGCGATCCTGCTATGGCCGGGCCGAGTTCTTCTGAAAAGCCGACAATTTCTTGCCAAACGGGCGGACCCGTGATTTGCTGTTCGAAGGGGTCCGTGCCCGTCGCAGCGAATGCGCGTTTGCGCTTTTCACCATAGGAGCGATCCGATCCTCTTGGTAAAACTCCCAGGCCGCTCATGCGCTCGCACCCTGCGCTGAACCCTGAGCGGGCTGTCGAGACCACGCACAAGACCCGCTCACCCGGGCAATCCTTCGAAATCACGAAATCCGCGCTTGGAAAAGGCGCGTGCGTACCGTCTTTCGAGAGAGGTTCGGTTCGTTTTAAGGCTGATTCGGAAAAATTGACAATAACTCATTGAAATATCTATATTAGTGGAGGAAAAGAGACTTGGATTTCGTTGCGCCTGATTTGGAATTCGCTTCGCCTGGCTTGGAGTCGGCCGCACCCGGCCGTTCCTCGTTCCCCGCTGAACGGGCGCGACGCAATCCGACTAGGGGGTGCACGGCATCGCAACTCCCAAGTCAGCCTTTCAGGTGCGATGGTGTGATGACGCGATTGGATTTCTTGATTTTGGCACGATGCTGAACGATCGCGAAGGGTTGAAACCGGTCCAACTGATGACCGGCCCGTCACCGTATTGCCGTAGTCCCCGGTCACCCGGTCGTCCGGCGCGGCCGGTGGACGCGGGCGCTAGCACAGAGCCGCGGCCGTCTGTGAAGAGCTCGAAAAAAGGCGGCATTGTCTTCCCTTTTTCCAAAACCTGTGCTATCATTCCGTTCTTCAAGAGACCCGCCGAAACGGCGGCCGAGAGCGAGCCAGAATGGACCAGGCGATCATTCCACTTCCCAACTGGCGGCGCTCATTTGTCGTCTCCTTTTCATCGGGCCAAGCACGCCGAGGCGGTCGCGACGGCGCGACGGCGAGAGCGACTTACTTCCGATAATCGGAATAGATGTAGCGCATGGATCTTAGAACGAAAAGGCGCCGCAATGCTTTGGAATCGCTCAGAACCGGGATGGAAATAGCGCGTGCATGGCCGGCTCCGTTCCGGAAGAGGGGGTTGGCTCGAGAGCTGGAAGGTTGGGAGCTCCCAACTACACCCTCGTTCTGAGGAGCGGCGCCGCAGGCGACGCGTCTCGAAGAACGCTCCAGAGCACATGGACGGCGGATTATCCTTCGACACGCGATGCGAGCATCGCGGCTCTGGATGAGGTATTGGGCGGCAGCTTGGGAGTTACGGTGCGATGGAAAAGCCGCTGCAAGCCTTTGAAATCGCTGAAAATGGCGATGGAGACTGCGCCTCTAGGGAGAGAGCGGCTTTGGGGTTCGAATATTTGCAGACAATGAGGCCCGGCCCTTGAAAATCCTCAGTCGACATCAAACGCGCGATTGGCCTCGCGGGCACTGGAGGCGGATATGACGCGCGCGCTGCTCTTCGCGGCGATGGCGGCCGTGATCGGGGGCAGCGCATTCATTCCGCTTGGAGCGAGCGCCGCGCCAGCCTCGCCCGTCGGCGAAGCCCGTCCGGTTACACCCGAGAGTTTCCCGCGCGCGGAGACGGATCTCCATTTCAGCACCGTCGTAAAGGACGGTGGACTCGGCAAATTCACCCACCAACGCGCGCCGGCCGGAGTCGACAAGCAGAGGGCCGTCCGGGTGGATCGCGACACGCTCTCGTCAACGGCGGTGTTCGATCTCGAAGCCGGCCCGGTTACGATCACGCTGCCGGATGCGGGCAAGCGCTTCATGTCGATGCAGATGATCGACGAAGACGGCTATACGCCGGAGGTCGTCTATGGCCCGGGACGCCATACTCTGACCAAGAATGAGATCGGCGTCCGCTATGTCATGGCGGTCGTGCACATCTTCGTAGCCGCCGACGATCCGAAAGATATCGACGCGGTCAAGGCGCTCCAGGACGCGGTCCTGGTCGATCAGCCGGGCGGGCCGGGCGCCTTTCAACCGCCCAACTGGGACGCCTCGCAGCAGGCCGAGGTCCGCACGGGCCTCGTGGTTCTTGCTCTAACGCTCCCCGACACCAAAGGCATGTTCGGACGGAGAGGTGAAGTCGACCCGGTGCGCCATCTGATCGGCTCGGCCGCCGCGTGGGGCGGCATGCCCGAAAAGGACGTCCTGGTTCTTGGCGTGACGCCCGACCGCAACGACGGCAAGACCGTCTACAGACTCGAAGCAAAGGATGTTCCGGTCGACGGGTTCTGGTCGATCACCGTCTATAACGATAGAGGCTTTTTCGAGCCGAACCCCCAGCGAGCCTACGCGCTTAACTCCGTCACGGCGAAGGCCGAACCGGACGGATCGGTCGTGGTCCAGTTCGGCGGCTGTGCCGGATCCGTCGCCAACTGCCTGCCAACCCCGCCCGGATGGAATTATCTCGTTCGCCTCTACCGGCCGCGGGCCGCAATCCTCAGCGGCGAGTGGACGTTTCCTCAGCCGAAAGCAGTCCCATGATGGCGGTCATTTGACGTTTCAACTTTCCGTCAGCCGCGCGTAAGCCGCGGCGAGCGATAGAATGATCGCGCCATAGAGGATCTGCTTGATCGGCTCGGGCGAATCGAGAAGGGTCAACAGTCCGTCGAGCACCGTGAGGATCAGGGCGCCGACGATGCTGCCGGAATAGCCGCCGCGGCCGCCGAAGATCGAGGTGCCGCCAATGATGACCGCCGCGATGGAAGGCAAGAGGTAGGTCGCGGCCAGGCTGAGATCGGCGGAATTGGTATGGCCGACGAGGACGAATCCCGCAAGCGACGCGAGGACCGAGCAGACTATGTAGTCGATAAGGAGCAGCCGCCAAACCCGCACGCCGGCCAACCGACAGGCCTCGCGATTGTCGCCGATCGCGTATAACAAACGGCCGAAGCCGGTTCGCCCCAACGTGACCACCACCAGCGCCGCAATGGGTAGCCACAGAAAGACGTCAAGAGGAATGAGGCCGCCCAGGCGATCGGATCCGATCGCGTGGATGAAGTCCGGCACGATCGAGCGCGACGCCAATATCCTCTGGCTGTAGACGATTATGATGCCTTCCGTCATCAGCCCGGCGCCGAGCGTCATCACCAGCGGCTGAACGCCGAGCAGAGCGACGCCCACGCCATTGATCGCTCCCACCGCCAGTCCCAGCCCGAGGCCGATCGCGACCGCCGGACCGTTGCCGAACTTCAGAGCCGTCGTCGTCATCAGGAATGCCGAGCCGGTGGCGACGCTGACGACCGACAGGTCGATCCCTCCGGTCAGCATCACCATGGTCTGACCCGCGGCAAGAATGCCGAGCGGCGCCGCGAACAGGAGCGTGTTCGACAGCCAAACCGGATTGACCGTGCCCGGCTTCATGAGCTCGACGATCGCGACAAACAGCAGGAGCAGCAGGACAAGCGCAACAATGGTGTTGCGCTGAAACCAAAGCAGAATGCTGCGAGCCTCGAAGCGCTGGGGCCGCGCCGGAGCATTCGACGGCCCGCTCATTTGCGGTCTCTCAACGAGGTAATGAGCCCGCCCGCCATCACCACCAGAACGATCAGCGTTCCCTGGATCACCTGGCCGAAATTCGGGTCGATGTTCAAAAAGATCAGGTCGGCGGGAATGAGGGTGAGCACAAAAGCGGCGATGACCGGCCCCGTGATCCCGCCGCGCCCTCCCGTCAGGCGCACCCCCCCGACGACGACAGCGGCCAGCCCGCTCAGCGTATAGAGGACGCCGGCGCGGAGGGAGCCGATACCCGTCGTCATCGTCAAGCCCACGCCCCCGATTGCGCTGAACAGGCCGCCGAGGACATAGGCGACGAGCCGGGCCAACTCGACATTGACGCCGCTCCGAAACGCGGCGATCCGGTCGCTGCCGGTGGCGTAGATGCGCAGGCCGGTTTTCGACCTGCGGACCGGAATCCATACGGCGGCGAGGGAGACAACCAGCAAAACAAGAGAGTTGGACAACCACTCGGTTATGAGCGTGCCGGCGCCGAGATTGAGGAATTCGGGAGGGGCGCCCCCGCCGGGCTTCTCAAGTATCATGAGCGCGACGCCGCCCCAAATAAAGCCGGTGGTCAGCGTCACGATGACGTCGGGGACGCGAGAGACGAGGACGAGGAGCCCGTTAGCTGCGCCGATCGCCGCGCCGGCGATCAGGATCGCCACAGCGAGCAAGAGCGCCTCGCCGAAGCTGGCGTCTTTCATCGTGCTCGCGGCGAGCACGTTTGCGACCGCCATGACGGATCCGATCGACAGGTCGATTCCGCCAGAGATCACGACTACGGCCTGTGCCGCGGCGGCGCAGGCCAACGGCAATGCGGCCATCGCGACCGATTGCGCGTCGAACGAATCGAAGGCGGGGTGGATCACCACGGTGGCTGCCAGAGAGACGATCAACAGCGCC
>JAFAHO010000066.1 GCA_019237205.1 Hyphomicrobiales bacterium | reverse complement strand
TTGAGGCTGCGCCTCCTCCCGCCGGGACCCGGAGCCGCGCGCCCATCCGCCTAAGGAGCATGCCGAAATGAGCGACGCGCCGTTGATGCCGAAGGCGACCGCCGTCTGGCTGGTCGAGAACACGTCGTTGACGTTCGATCAGATCGCCGAGTTCTGCAAACTGCATCCGCTGGAGGTGAAGGGGATCGCCGACGGAGAAGTCGCGACCGGCATCAAAGGCTACGATCCGATCTCGACCGGGCAGCTGGCCCGCGAGGAAATCGCGGCCGCCGAGGAGGACCCGCACCATCGTCTGCACTTGGCGACGTCGAAGGTGCGAACGCCCGAGTTCAAGAAGCCGCGCGGCGCGCGCTATACCCCGCTTTCGCGCCGCCAGGACCGTCCCAACGCGGTCCTGTGGCTGCTGCGCAACCACCCGGAGCTCAAGGACGCGCAGATCATGCGCCTCGTCGGCACGACCAAGCACACGCTGCAGGCGATCCGGGAGCGGACGCACTGGAATTCGGCCAATCTTCAGCCGATGGACCCGGTGACGCTGGGTCTCTGCTCGCAGATCGATCTCGACTTCGAAGTCAATCGGGCCGCCAAGGACAAGCCCAAGGTGGAGGAGGATCGCAGTCAGACCCTCGTTTCGGCCGAGATCACGACCGCGAGGCCCGCGCCGTCGAGCCAGCTGGAAGTGTTCGGCGTTCCGAAGCCGAAGCCGAGCGAGGAGCGCATCGACGTCGACGCGGTGTTCGGCAAGCTGAAGGAGCCGCGCGGCGAGGAATAATTATTCCGCGGCCTTCTGGACACTCGGATTGTTCGGATGCGTTGTCCAGTTCGCAGCGGGCCGCGCGTAGTCGAGCCCCGTGCGCGGATCAACGCCGGCCGTCTTGTGGACGAGCGTGATGCAGCCCTCGACCGGGCAAACGAGCGCGCACAGATTGCACCCGACGCATTCGGCGTCATTGACGACGAAGCGCCGCTTCCCGTTCACATGGGCGAAGATCGCCTGGTGCGACGTGTCCTCGCAGACGATGTGGCACCGGCCGCACTTGATGCAGAGATCCTGATCGATCTCGGCCTTGACCACGAAATTGAGATTGAGGTTCTGCCAGTCGGTGATCGAGGGGACGGCGCGACCGCGGAAGTCGTCGATCCTCGCATAGCCCTTGGCGTCCATGAAGGACGACAGGCCGGAGATCATTTCCTCGACGATCTTGAAGCCGTAAGTCATGGCCGCGGTGCAGACCTGCGCCGTTCCCGCGCCGAGCGCGATGAATTCGGCGGCGTCGCGCCAGGTCGTGATCCCGCCGATCGCCGAAATCGGCAGGCCCGCGCACTCCCGGTCACGGGCGATTTCGGCCACCATCGCCAGCGCAATCGGTTTGACCGCCGGGCCGCACATGCCCCCGTGCGTGCCCTTGCCGTCGATGGCGACGTCAGGCGTCATGCTATCGAGATCGATCGCCATGATCGAGTTGATCGTGTTGATGAGCGAGACGGCGTCGGCGCCGCCGTTCTTCGCCGCCCGCGCCGGATTCTTGATGTCGGTGATATTGGGCGTCAGCTTGACGATGACTGGCATGCGCGTGTGCGCCTTGCACCAGCGCGCAACCATTTCGACGTATTCCGGCACCTGACCGACCGCCGAACCCATGCCGCGTTCCGACATGCCGTGCGGGCAGCCGAAATTGAGTTCGACCCCGTCGCAGTCCGTCTCCTCGACGCGGGCGAGGATCGCCTTCCAGGAGTCCTCGTCGCACGGCACCATCAGCGAGACGATCAAAGCGCGATCACGCCAGGCGCGCTTGACCTCCTTGATCTCCTGCAAATTGATTTCGAGGTCGCGGTCGGTGATGAGCTCGATGTTGTTCAACGCGATCAGGCGCCGGTCCGGCCCGTGAATCGCGCCGTAGCGCGCCCCCGACACATTGACGATCGGAGGTCCCGCTTCGCCGAGAGTCTTCCAGACGACGCCGCCCCAGCCGGCGCGAAATGCCCGCTCGACGTTGACCTTGCGGTCTGTCGGCGGGGCCGAGGCGAGCCAGAACGGGTTGGGCGATTTGACGCCGAGGAAATTGGTGCGCAGATCAGCCATAGGAGCCTCGCTTTGACGTCTCAAATGCGCGCAACGCCGAGCGCTGCGGCGATGGACCGCGCCGCCTGCTTGCCGTCCTCGACCGCGCTGACCGTCAGATCCTCGCCGCCGAGAACGCAGTCGCCGCCGGCCCATACGCCTTCGAGGCTGGTGCGGCGCTCCGCGTCGACGACGATGCGGCCGTCTTTCACGTCGATCGGCGCCCCATCCAGCGCATCCAGCGCGCCACGCTGCCCGATCGCGGTGAACAGCATGTCGGCCTCGATCCGGAAGACCGAGCCGGGTGAGGCGAGCACGCCGTCGCGCTCGTGCGTATCCTCGAAAACGACGCCGCTCAGCGCGTCCCCGTGGCCCTCGAGCGACACGGGGCGCGCCCATGTGCGAATGACGACGCCGCTCGTCTGAGCAAGCTCGCGCTCGAACCGGCTCGCCTTCATCTTGTCGGCGCCGCGGCGATAGACGATCGTCACGTTTTGCGCGCCGAGCTTTTTCGACTGCACGGCGATGTCGATCGCCGTCATGCCGCCGCCGATGACGACAACGCGCCGGCCGACCGGCAGCTTGGTCAGATCCTCCGCCTGCCTGAGGCGCGCGATGTAATCGACGGCGTCAACGACGTTTTCGAGCTCCCCTTCCCTGGCAAGGCCGAGCTTGTTCGTGGCGCCAAGGCCCGTGCCGAGAAACACCGCATCGTAATCGCGGCGCAGGTCGTCGAATTTGACATCCCTGCCGAGCGCGGCGCCATACCGAACTTCGATGCCGCCGATCGACAGGATGAACGCTGCTTCTTTCGCGGCGAAGCCGTCGATCGCCTTGTAGGCGGCGATGCCATATTCGTTGAGACCGCCGGCCTTGGGATGCGCTTCGAAAATCGTCGATTCAATGCCGGCGATCGCGAGCGCATGCGCGCAGGCGAGGCCAGCCGGTCCCGCGCCGACGATGGCGGCCCGCCTGCCGGTCGGCGCGCCGCGCGCATAGGGCGACTTGCCCGCGGCGATCGCCGGGTCAGTCGCATAGCGTTGCAGGAGACCGATCGTAACCGGCTTGCCTTCGGCCGCTTCGCGCACACAGGCTTCCTCGCACAGCGTCTCGGTCGGACAGACGCGCGCGCACATGCCGCCCATGATGTTGGCGTCGAAAATGGTTCTGGCCGCCCCGTAGCGATTGTCCGCAGCGATCTGACGAATGAACAGCGGAATGTCGATCGAGGTCGGGCAGGCCTTCTGACACGGGGCGTCGAAGCAGAAATAGCAGCGCTCCGCTTCGACCTTGGCCTCATGCCGGGCCAGAGGCGGGTGCAGGTCGGCGAAGTTCACGCTAACGCTGGCCTCGTCGAGGCGGCCCGGCGCCACGTCGGAGAGTCCTGGCGGATGGGCGGCGATCGTCATGGAGTCTTCCTGGAGCCCATGGAGCGAACCGGGGTTTTCTTGACCGTTTGGTCAGCGTCGCGCGGGGGTTGTTGCGTGTCAAGCCCGAGCGCCAGCGTCACTGCACGCTTTCGATGATTGATGCGTTTGGTCAAAATAGCGAGAATGGAGCGCATCCCAATGAGTCGCTTCGCCGGCATGAACCGGTTGAACCGATCTGGTCCGCTGGCCGAGAGTTTCGATAGCTTCGGGTCGGTCTTGAACACAAAAGGAAGGCTCTTGCCGTTCTTTTCGAAGGCGATGACCACAACGCGGCGCTTGGCGGTCTGGTTGACCGCAAGGAGACGCGCGCCTGGCCATCCTGAAGTTGGTTGGCCCAATGTCCACGTTAATCTTAAGCTTCTGAAAGAAACAAGATTTAGGCAAATCGCATGAGCACGTGAAGATGCGCCAATGGAAAGGTATGGCTTAATGTCGAAACGCATCGATAAGTCATGGCTGGTCTTTTCCAGCGTCGAAAACCTCGAACACGACAGGTGCGTTGATCTCTTTTCGCGCCCAGACGGCACGATTGGGTTCGAGGAGTTTAGGCGCGATCCCGAAGACGGCGGCGAGTGGACGCCAATTCAGTTCTACTCCGGCGTCAACTATCGCTCGCTGGACGAGGCATTGAACGAAGCGACGAAGTTCGTGCCTTGGCTGGCGGAGCGACTCAACGCAAAGCCTAGGTAGGTAAGGTAAGCTTGCAATCCAGCGCCGCATCGTGCGGGGTTTCCCTTCGTTGTCGAGCGGCTTAGCGTTGAACGGCGATTCGCTCTCGCGAAGCATGCGGCGAGCCGGAAGCAAGCCGAGCATGAAACAGGCCGTAGTCCACATTGTCGGAGCGGGCGTGGCCGGCTTGGCGGCGGCGCGCACGCTGGCGAGAAGCCGGCAATGCGAAGTCGTGATGCACGAGGCCCGCGCGCAGGCAGGCGGACGGCGCCGCTCCTTCTACGACGAGACGCTCGGACTTGACGTCGACACCGGCAATTTCCCGCTACTGTCGTCCTGGTCGTCCGCGCTGTCGCTGATCGAGGCCGTCGGCGCGCGCGGCGAATGGCGCGAGGAAACGGAGCCGGGCGTCGCCTTCGCCGATTTTTCGAGCGGCGAGCGCTGGCGACTGCGGCCCAACTCGGGCCGCGCGCCCTGGTGGCTCATCGATCCTGGACGGCGTGGGCCGGGCTTGAGGCTTTCGGACTACTGGGCTCTGCGGCGGCTTTCTTCTGCATCGAAAACGGCGACTGTGGCCAGTGTCGGGCCGAACAGCAGAGCGGCGATGGATCGGCTGTGGCGCCCCTTGTGTGTCGCCGCGCTCAACTGTCCGCCGGAAACAGCCTCTGCGACCCTGGCGGCGGCGGCGTTGCGCGAGCTCGTCCGATCCGGCGGGTCCGGAATGAGGCTTCTCACGCCAGTCCACAGTTTCGGACGCAGTTTCATCGAGCCTTTGGCGCGGCGGGTCGAGCGCGACGGCGCAACCCTGCGCTTCGAGCGCCGGTTGCTCACGCTCGACTTTGGCGCGGACCGTCTTTCGGGACTGGAGTTCGAGAACGACCGCATCGATCTTCGCCCTGGCGACGCCTTGATCCTCGCCGCGCCTTGGACGGTTGCAGCCTCGCTCGTCCCCGGTCTTGAGCCGCCGCGCAACCTCTCAACCGCGCTGACCGTCCATTTCGCCGCTCCCTCCCCTCAGGCGGCGCCGACCGTGCTGGGGGCGCTGGGGGGCCTTTTCCAGTGGCTCTTCAGCTACCGCGACCGCATCTCAGTGACGGTGACGGAAGCCGGCGCCTATGTCGACGCCCCGAACCACGCGGTCGCCGCTGAGTGCTGGCGCGGCGTCGCGGCTCTGACTGGGCTTTCCGACGCCCTGCCTCCCTGGCGCGTCATCCGATCGCGGCGTAGTCTCGCCTGGACGCCCGAGGAAGCTGCGCGCCGGCCGACCTGCCGGACGGCGTGGCGGAATTTTTTTCTTGCCGGCGGTTATGTGGAAGGGCCGCTCCCGGACTGCATCGAAAGCGCCGCGCGGTCCGGCGAATCCGCTGCGCGAGCCTGTCTCGAGCGCGTCGGCTGAGATCCAGCAGCGTCAAACGTGCGTAAGATTGTGCAAAGAAATTCCGCCCGCTTGAATTAATTTGCTGCGGTGCAACATATCTGCTATCATCGTCAGCGAGAAAGACCTTGGAGGGGCCAATGGGAGCCACCTGGAAGACGAAGTGGGGGGTGCGCCGCGTGCGTCGCGACAACCCGACCATCGAGGAAGCGCTGGTCGCGGCCGAGAGCCTCGCCGACGATCCGGCGCAGCGGGCTGAGATTGCGGCGTCCCTGATGGGCTTGCCAGTCGAAGAGGTGCAGGCGCTCGCGGCGAAGCATGCAGCGAAAACGCGCGGGCGCGCGAGCCTGGTGGCGGGCCGGACCCGGGCCGTGGTGGTCGAGTACAAGCGTCCGCGCGCCGCTCGTCCGGCCGTCTCGTTCACGCGCAAGCGCTAGCGGCCCGTCGTTTGCTCGCAACCGTGGGGCCGCAGCTGCCGGCTGCGTCTTGTGCGGCGCGCCCGTTAGAGATTGGCGAGACTGGCGGCCGAGGGTCTCGTCGTTCGATACTGGCTACGCGCCGCCACGTCGGTCGCGATCACCGCGACCGCGACTAATGTCAACGCGGTCATATCGTTAAAATCCACGTTGAGAAAGGCCAGCGCGACGACCGCCGTCAGTCCTGCGGCCATGAAAGGGGCGAGGCGAGGCGGCGCGTTGCCGATATCGCGGAAGGCGAACCAAAGGCCGGTCGCCGCGACCAGCGCGCCGATGACGCCAAGCTCGTACCAGACGGTGAAGGCGAGGGCCCTCGGGGTCTGCGGCGGTAGAATCGTGTCGCGGATCCCACGGCTGACCGTCTCGAACCCATGGCCGGTGATGAGCCTCAGTTTGTGGTGGGTGAAAACATCCGCCGCGACCGACAGCGGCGCATAAGGCGCCGGCAGGTTCGCGAGCTTCGCGTGGAAGATCCAGGCGGAGATGGTCGGCGCGAATGCGGGGATCAACGGGCTGAGCAGGACGACCGCCGCCGCGCCCCAGGCGAGCTCCCGCGCCGTCCGCCTCATGTCCGAGATGGCGAATGACAATGCGAGATAGCCGGCGAACAGGGCGACCGTCAGCGGCGCATAGCCGTCCACATATGCGAAGACCAGGGCCAGGATCAGGAGCAGCCGCGCATACCCGTTGCGCGCGCGGGCAGTGAGCCCCCCAAGCGCGGGAAACAGCAGGACGGCGAGAGCCACCGCCCCGGAGGCGAGGCCAGCCTCGTCCACTCTGCCGGTCAGAATATGCGCCAGTCCCACGGCCGCCATCGTCGCCATTCCCAGGACGACGCCGATCGGGAACAGATAGAGGTCGGTGGCGCGGGCGTTGTCGCGCGGGGCGGACACCGCCAGCAGCGTCGCGGCGATCAAGAGGCCGAGCTTGAGCAGATGTTGAGCCGCCGAAACAGGATAAGGCGTCCAGAGCACCGAGAGCATCGCCCAGGCAAGCCCGGCGATCAGCGCGAGGAAAGCGGGGACGCGGAAGGCCCGCAAAACCCGATCGATGAAGCCCGCCGGGCCCTCGAGCATGGCCGACATCAGGATCAGGGACACGCCGATGGGGAAGATGACGAAGAGGGCGAGCGGATGGATGACGACGCCGATCGGCGCGCCGAGACCGAGGACGGCGTAAGCGATGCGGGCGAAGAAGCGCGAGGCGTCTGCGGCCTCGTCCCGCTCGATATGTCTCGAACGCGTTCCGCCTGCGCCGAACGTCATGGCCCTCGAACCGACCCTCTCCGCCATCGCCAACCTCCTCATGAGGATTATACGACGGCGCCGCTAGGACGGCTGTGTGCATGGCGCCACACTTTCGAATCAATCGCGCGCCGGGACGGCAAAATTCGTGAATTGAAGCCTGATTGACCGTCGGGCGGCGTCGTGCCACTGGAAGTTTGAGCGGAACGGGCCTCAAAGAGGAGCAAAGGCGACGACTTGAGGGACGTTTCCATCGTCGCCGGCGCTGAGGCTCGAGAACGACATAAGGCCCGCTTTGTGCGCTGGGCGATCGCCGGGTCGATTGTGCTTCTCGTCCTCCAGGCGTTCGCGGCCCGGCGCCTCGAACTCACTTTCGACGAAGCCTACTACACGCTCTGGTCGGATGGTCTCGCCCTCGGCTATCTCGACCATCCGCCGATGGTTGCGCTCGTCATCCGCGTCTCAACCACGCTGTTCGGGAGCTCGGAGCTCGGCGTGAGAGCGCTCTCCCTCCTGCTTGTCGGCGCCCTCCCCGCCCTCATCGCGCTCGTCGCCTGGCGGCTCTTCCGTTCGCCCGAGACGGCCGCTCTCGCCGTCCTGATGTGGGTCGCGACGCCGCTCGTCCTTGCTGGCGCCGTGTTCGTCACGCCCGATGCGCCGCTCGTCGTGTTCTGGACGCTGGGTCTCGCGGCCCTGGTCGAGCTCTGGCGGACCGGCAAGGCGCGCTGGCTGCTCGCGGTCGGCCTTGCGCTTGGGCTCGCGCTGCAATCGAAGTTCACCGCGGTCTTTTTCGCGGCCGGGGTCGCGCTCGCCATCTTAACGACTCCATCGCTCCGGCGCTGGCTGGCGTCGCCGGCGTCCGCCGGGGCGCTTGCGATCGCGATCGCGGTTTTCGCGCCCTTCGTCGGCTGGAACGCCGAACACGGCTGGGCGACTTTCTTCAAGCAGCTCGGCCGCGCGCCGCCGCACGGCTTCGAACCTTATTACATCTTCGAATTCCTCGCTGCGCAGATCATGCTGATGAACCCGTTCGTCTTCGCTGCGCTGGCGGCGGCGGTTGCGGCGGTTTCCTGGCGCGCTCAGGCCGCGCCCGGCTCGCGCGAGGAGGCCCGGCGGATCCTCGTGAGCACGATTGCTCCCGCGGCGATCTATTTCACCGTTCATGCGCTGCACGACCGGGTGCAGGGCAACTGGCTCGCGCCCCTGTTTCCCGCTTGCGCCATCCTCGCCGCCGACTGGGTCGCGGAAGCGCGCCGAAAAGGCTCGGTCGGCCTCGAGGGCGCCGTCGCCAGGGGCGCGCTCTGGGCCGCGCCCCTCGGCTTCCTCGCGATGGCGCTGGCGTTCGCGCAGGCGACGAGCGGCGTGATCCCCTTGGGCGCAACCGATCCGACCGCGCGCCTCGGCGGCTTTCGCGATCTCGCTCACGACCTCGATTTCGAGGCGCGCGCCGAAAACGCGGCCTATGTCCTGACCCAGGGCTACGCCCTGACATCGCTGATGACCTATTACGGCGATCCCGCGATTGCGGTCGTTCAGCCGGAGCAGCGCATCCGCTGGATCTTCGCGCCCACGCCGCCGGAGGCCCTGTTCGCCGCGCCTGGGCTCGCGCTCGGCGAGGCTGGCCGCCGCTTCGACCTCATTCTGAAAATGCGCTTCCGCACCGTCGAGCCCGCGGGCCTTCTCGAACGCCGGCGCGCCGGCGACCTCAATGAGACTTACGAGCTCTATCGCGTCGCCGATCCGTTTGCGCCGGTGCTCGATCCGCCCTGCCCCAGCGCCGCGGTCGACCTGAACCGCCAATGCCGGCCTTGAGCGTCGCCGCGCTTGCCGAGCCCCGATCGCCGCCTTCCGGTTTCATCCGAGCCTCAGCGTGACAACACCTGTCAAGATGACCAGCGCAGCGACGGCGCGCTGCGTCTGGAACGGCTCGCCGAGCAGGACGACCCCAATCAGCGCGGCGAACACGACCGAGGTTTCGCGCAAGGCGGCGACCGCGGCGATCGGGGCCTGCGTCATCGCCCAGATCACGACGGCGTAGCCGACAAAGGCCGCCAGCCCGCCGGCCAGCCCGCGCCGCCAGTCGCGCACGAACGCGAAGGGGACCGAGCGCCCGCGCAGGAGGAGGACGATCGGCGCATAGGCGACGGCCGTCAGCGCGTCCGCCCAGGCGTTGTAGGCGAAGGCGAAGGGCGCGCTGGGGCCCGAGATCCTGCCGCCTTGTCCGTCGATCACAGAATAGAGAGCGATCACGACCGAGTTGGCGAGCGCGACCGCAAGCGTCGCTGCATCGATCCGGCCATGCGCGAGACCGTTCGCGCCCATGAGCATGACGCCGAATACGAGGATGACGATGCCGAGAACGGCGACCGGTCCAGGCGCTTCTCCGAGGGTTGCGAGGGCGATCAGGGCGGCGATCAGGGGCGCAAGGCCGCGCATGATCGGGTAGGCGACGGAGAGGTCGGCATTGCGATAGAGCCGGGCTACCAGCAGAAAATAGACAATATGGATGAGCGCCGAGGCGGCGACGAACGGCGCCGCCTCGCGCGAGGGCCAAGGAAGGACGAGCGCCGCCGCAAAAGCCGCCACGCCGCACCAGAGCGCGACGAGAGCTGACGACAGGAATTTGTCGTCGGCGCTCTTGACGAGAGAATTCCACAGCGCATGAAGGAGCGCAGCGCCCAGAACCGCAGCCAGTACGCCTGATGTGAGGTGAGCCGCGCCTGTCATGAATGGTTCACAATGACGGATTTGCCCACGGCGGTCGAGGCGCCCGGCGACGCGCGCGCCCGCCAGCGGGCTGACGCGCATGCGCGCGCCTCCTTCGTGAGGACGGGATCGCGCACTGAACCCGAGCGCCTGTTCGAGACGGGGGGCCTGCGCTGGCGATTTCCGCGCTCGACCAGCCCATGCGAGGCTGTGATCGTCAACACTGCCGGCGGCGTCGCGGGCGGGGACGCCTATCGCATCGAGGTTGCGCTGAAAGAGGGCGCCGAGGTCGAAGCGACCACGACCGCGGCCGAAAAGATCTATCGCACCGACGCCGCGCCCGCCCGCATCGAAACGCGCCTCAGCCTTGCGCCGCGAGCGAGCCTGTTCTGGCTGCCTCAGGAAACGCTGCTGTTCGACGGCGCAGGCCTCGAACGGCGGCTCGCCGTCGAGATGGCCGGCGACGCGAGCCTCATCCTTGTTGAGAGCCTCGTCTTCGGGCGGCTGGCCAGAGGCGAGAGCCGCATTGAGGCGGGATTCAGGGATTCCTGGCGCATTCGCCGCGACGGGCGGCTCGTCTTCGCCGACGAGACGCGGCTCGCCCATGCCGGCGCTGCGCTCGACCGCATGGCCGTCGGCGCGGGCGCGCGAGCGCTCGCCGCCATCGTCGCCGCGGCGCCCGGCGTCGAAGCGCGGCTCCGCGATTTGCGGGCGGCGCTGGAAACGGCAAGCGAGGAGGTCGAAGCGGGCGCGAGCGCCTTCGACGGCCTCATTGTCGCGCGGTTCCTTTCCGCCTCGCCCGCCCGATTGCGTGGAGCCGTGATTGCGTCCATTCTGGCGCTCGGCCGGCGCAGGCCGCCGCGCCTTTGGCAATAGAGGGCGCAAAACTGCTGGCGTCCCTAGGCCGAGGGCGAGCCCTCACCCAGCGGCTTCGCCGCCACCTTCTTCCCGCACGCTGGAGAAGGGGATGCGCCCCCTCTAGCCGTTCAGGGGGGGGTCGGGGAGAGGGGAAGCGGAAAAAAGGAAAGCTCATGAATCTGACCCCCCGTGAGAAGGACAAGCTTTTGATCGCGGTGGCGGCGATGGTGGCGCGAAGGCGGCTTGAGCGCGGCGTCAAGCTCAACCATCCCGAAGCCGTCGCGCTCATCACCGATTTCGTCGTCGAGGGCGCGCGCGACGGGCGCTCGGTCGCCGAACTGATGGAGGCCGGCGCGCATGTGTTGACCGCCGATCAGGTGATGGACGGGATCGCCTCGATGATCCACGACATCCAGGTCGAAGCGACGTTCCCCGACGGCACGAAGCTCGTCACCGTGCATCATCCGATCCGCGGCGCGGACGACAAGCATGTCCCGGGCGAGGTGCTGGCGGAGCCCGGCGAGATCTCGATGAACGAGGGTCGCGAGATGGTGACGCTCGAGGTCTCGAACACCGGCGACCGGCCGATCCAGGTCGGCTCGCACTATCATTTCTTCGAGACCAATCCGGCGCTGAAATTCGAGCGCAAGAAAGCAAAAGGCTTCCGGCTCGACATCCCCGCCGGCGCGGCCATCCGCTTCGAGCCCGGACAGAGCCGCAGCGTGCGGCTGGTGGCGCTCGCAGGAAAGCGCGAAGTCTACGGCTTCCGCCAGGAGGTGATGGGGAAGGTTTAGCCTCCTTCTCCCGCTTCGCGGAAGGGTTGCGGTGAGGCGACGGACGGATGTTGCATTACTCACTATGGCTCCTTACACTCCAAAAAGTAAGGAGAAAGGCCGGGGAGACCATCGTGGCCACGAAACGAGCCGCTGCCGAACGGGACTTCGGCGAAGCGACAGTGACGAGCAAGGGTCAAATCACGGTGCCGAACGCGCTTCGGCAGGCGCTCGGCGTCGCGGCCGGCGATCGCCTCCGTTTCGTGCAGACTCCGGACGGCGCGATCCGACTTGAGGCCCGGAAACGCCGGCGGATCGTCGACATCGCGCGAGCGAACGCCTTCAGCGCGGGCGACGCGGGCCTCGATCTCGACAAGGCGATTGATGAGGCCATCACGCTCGCGATGGAAGACCGCGAGCGCCGCAGCCGTTCAAAGGGCGGCGAATGATCGGTCTTGACACCAATGTTCTGCTGCGTTTGTTCATTGATGACGATCCTCGCCAATACGAACGCGCGCGCAAATTTGTCGACGCGGCGACAAGCGGCGAGCCCTGTCTCGTCAATTCGGTCGTGCTTGCTGAATTCGCCTGGACGCTCGGCAGATCGTTCAAGAAGAAGCGACCGGAGATAGCACACCTAGTCGCAGAGGTTCTCTCCGCCGATGACCTCGAAATCCCATGTCGTCGCGCGGCGTTCAGCGCGCTGGGCGCCTATCGCGCCGGCAAGGCCGATTTTCCCGACTACCTGATCGCTGAAATGAACTCCGAACTCGGCTGTGCGTCCACCGCAACTTTCGATCGCGCCGCCCTCGACTCCCCCGCCTTTTCCCCCGTGCCCTGAGTCTCCCATGCCCAGCTCCGGCAACGCCCTTCAGCCAACCTCCCTTCCCCGCCCGGCTTACGCCGACATGTTCGGCCCTACTGCGGGCGACCGCGTCCGGCTCGCCGACACCGAGCTCGTGATCGAGGTCGAGAAGGATTTCACCACCTACGGCGAGGAAGTGAAGTTCGGCGGCGGCAAGGTGATCCGCGACGGCATGGGCCAGTCGCAGACGACGCGCGCGCGCGGCGCCGTCGACACCGTCATCACCAACGCGGTCATTCTCGACCATTGGGGGATCGTGAAGGCCGACGTGGGCCTCAAGGACGGGCTCATCCATTCGATCGGAAAGGCCGGCAATCCCGACATCCAGCCCGGCGTCACCATCATTGTCGGGCCCGGAACCGAGGTGATCGCGGGCGAAGGCAAGATCCTCACCGCCGGAGGCTTCGACACCCACATCCATTTCATCTGCCCGCAGCAGATCGAGGAGGCGCTGATGTCGGGCGTGACCTCGATGCTCGGCGGCGGCACCGGACCAGCGACCGGGACCTTCGCCACC